>NC_009380.1:1829410-2134312 GCF_000016425.1 Salinispora tropica CNB-440
CGCAGGCACTGGCCGGCAAAGGAAGAGCAGTGACCAACGACGCCGAGAGACGGATCCTGCTCGCGCATCGGCTAGGGGCGGATGGCCTGTGTGCCGGCTGCCGCGCGTGGTGGTCACGCCTTGTCCCGTACCCGTGCTGGCAGGTGGAATGGGCGACCAGCCGACAGGCCCGCGCAAGCGTCGCCCGGTTTCTCGACGGTGTGCGGTGACCACCCACGGTCCGGTCATGCCCGTCTGGAGCTGCGGAGGCTGCGGCCTGCCCTGGCCCTGTCCCACACGCAGACAGGAGTTGTGGGCGCAGTTTGCCGGCGCTCCGACGTCGCTGGCGCTCTACCTTGGCTCCTACCTTGTCCAAGCCGCCGAGGACATGCCCTGGACACCGGCCGGTGCGCTGCATCACCGCTTCCTCGGCTGGACCAGACAGCCGCCAGCAATACAGCAGCGAAGTACAGCATCCGTGCCAGCCGAACCAGGCCGGAACGGGCGGCACCAGGCCGGGTGACCTCGTATCAGGCCCGATCCGACCGGCTCGCCGAGAGTTCACACCGAAGCGGTCGTTGGCTCGATCCCAGTATCGCCTATCATGGATATGCGCAGGTAGAAAGCCCGTCACAGGTTCAGCCGGTCACGGGCTTCCGCGCTTTTGCCCCGTAGATGGGGAGCAGATGGGAGCAGGGCCGAAGCTGGCTTGTGTTCCTGCCTGGGAGCTAGCGTCATTCCGGACGCCCAAGACTCACTCCTGGGAGTGGTTCAAGCAGGCCGACCTCGACGTCGGTACTCGGTCGGATGGGTAACAGCCGACACTCTCCACCGTCTGTCCGCCTGTTGGAACGGGTAGGTGTAGCTGCGCTCGGTCTGGCTAGCCACCTGAACCAACTTGACGTAGTTCTCGTCCACTTCCGGCCGACCTGATGGTCCCGTCCTGAACGGGACTTAGTCCCCTATGACGCGACTCGCACCGCTAATACCCTGGGGGGTATCAGCGATTGGCGGGAGGTGGGCGTGATGCGACGGTTGCTTGTGCTGGGCGCTGGCACGGCGGGCACGATGGTGGTCAACAAGCTGCGGCACCGGCTGGCCCGCTCGGACTGGCAGATCACCGTGGTGGAGCCCAACGACACGCACTACTACCAGCCGGGCTACCTGTTCCTGCCATTCGGCGTGTACAGCCCGGAGCAGGTGCTCAAGCCGACCGGGCCGCTGATCTCCGACGGCGTGGAGCTGATCTGCGGCGAGGTCGACCAGGTGATGACGTCGGACAACCGGGTCCTGCTGTCCGACGGTCGGTCCCTGCCCTACGACTATCTGGTGATCGCCACCGGTGTCACACCGCGGCCAGACCAGACCCCGGGCATGCTCGACGGCGGGCAGTGGCGTGAGCGGATCTTCGACTTCTACACCTACGACGGCGCGCTGGCCCTCGCGAACGCCCTCGACTCGTTCGACGAGGGCCGGCTGGTCGTGCACATCACCGACATGCCGATCAAATGCCCGGTCGCGCCACTGGAGTTCGCCTTCCTCGCCGACGCGTACTTCCGGCAGCGTGGCATGCGGGACCGGGTCGAACTGGTCTACGCCACCCCGCTGCCCGGGGCATTTACCAAACCGGTCGCGTCCGCCCGGCTCGGCTCGATGCTCGACGACCGGAAAATCACCGTTGAGTCGGACTTCCTGGTCGAACGCGTTGACGACACCACCCTTGTCTCGTACGACGAGCGGGAAGTCGGTTTCGACCTGTTGGTCACTGTGCCCTTGAACATGGGCGCCGACTATGTTGCCCGCTCCGGGTTGGGCAACGAGCTGAACCTGGTCCCGGTCGACCGGCACACCATGCTCGCCAAGGGGTACGACAACGTTTTCGCCCTCGGCGACGCCAGCGACATCCCGACCTCCAAGGCGGGGTCGGTGGTGCACTTCTCCGTCGAGGTGTTCGTCGACAACTTCGTCGACCACGCCGCTGGCAGGCCAATGACGGGCAGCTTCGACGGGCACGCCAACTGCTTCGTTGAATCCGGCGACGGCAGGGCGCTGCTCATCGACTTCAACTACGACACCGAGCCCCTGCCGGGCAGCTACCCAGTGCCGTTCGTCGGCCCGTTCCGCCTGCTCGACGAGGCCGCCGTTAACCATTGGGGCAAGCTTGCGTTCCGCTGGATGTACTGGAACGTGCTGTTGCCCGGGCGGCCAATTCCGTTGCCGGCGCACATGTCGATGGCCGGCAAACACGTCCCGAGAACCGGAAAGTGAGGCAGCCATGCCCATCACCACCATCGCCGGCCGCGACATCCACGTCGACGACGAAGGCTTCCTGACCGCCTACGACGAATGGGACGCCGACCTGGCCAAGCAACTGGCCGCCCAGATCGGCATCGACCTGACCGACGCGCACTTCAAGGTGCTCACTTTCCTGCGCGCCGACTACGCCGCCCAGGGTGAGACCGCTACCCTGCGACGCGTCTCGACGCTGGGCGGCATCCCGACCAAGGAACTCTTCACGCTGTTCCCCAAGAAGCCGGCCAAAAAGATGGCCTACATCGCCGGCTTGCCCAAACCACACGGCTGCGTCTGAACGGGAGTACTGCCATGACAACCCAGGCCGCACCCGCGATCGTCCCGAACTTCGACGACGACCGGAGCACCGATCGCAAACTCGCCATCATCTGCTCCAAAGGCAATCTCGACATGGCCTACCCTGGCCTCATCCTCGCCAACGCCGCCCTGGGCGAAGGCGTCGAGACCCACCTGTTCTTCACCTTCTGGGGCTTCGACATGATTACCAAGTCGAGGATGGGCGACCTGAAGTTCACGATGCTGGGCAACACCGCCACCCACCTGCCGCAAGGCATCGGCGGTCTGCCCGGGATGACCGCGATGGCCACCCACCAGATGAAAAAGCAGATCGCCGAGGTCGGCGTCCCCGAGGTGCCCGAGTTCCTGGAGCAGATCGTCGCCTCCGGCGGGCACCTGTGGGCCTGCCGGATGTCCGCCGACATGATGCACCTGGCCAAGGACGACCTGTATGAGGGCGTCGAGGACATCATCAACGCTGCTGACTTCATCGAGAAGACCGACGGCGCCCAACTGCTGTTCATCTAGGAGGACTGCCATGGCCAGCGGAAATGTGAACGTCGAACACGTCGACGGAGACGTCTACGAGATCCACGTACGCGGACACCACCTCACCGTCGACCAGCCCGTCGACGTCGGCGGCACCGACAAGGCGCCCACCCCGACCGAGTTGTTCGCTGCCTCACTCGCCGCGTGCGTCTCCTTCTATGCCGGCCGGTACCTCGACCGGCACGGTGACGACCGCACTGGGCTACGCGTGCACGCCGACTTCGACATGGCCACCGACCGGCCCGCCCGAGTCGCCGCGATCCGGGTCACCATCGACCCACCTGTGGGCTTCCCCACCGATCGCATCCCCGCGCTGACCGCGGTCGCCCGGCATTGCACCATCCACAACACCCTGTTGAACCCGCCAGAAGTGACCATCACCGTCGAGTAGGAGGCACGAGCTGGATATCGACAAGCCTTTCAGCCCTATCGAACTCGACTTATGGGTTCAGGCCGGACCGTGCCCAGGGCGCTTCGACATGGTGCAGGACGAGGATGGCCTGCACGATCGTGGTGACGCCGTCGGCCGGAAGCGGCGCCGCTTGAATGGCGTGCACACGCTGCCCGGGGTGCGCTGGTAGCCCTTGTCGGCGGCGGTCATCACGTCCACGCTGGCCAGCGCGTCGATGATGCCGTGGACGCGGGCGGCGCTCAGATCGTGTGCTGATCCTGGCATCGCCGGTGAAGCCCACACGAACCGGCCGACGGTGTGCCGGACACGTTCGGCGAGGTGGTGCAGGGTGCGGCTGGACAGCGAGACCGTGGGGACGGGAAAGACACACAGGCGAGGCTTCCGGTCGGGGCATCAGATCCTGGTCGACTGCTGTCTCACCGGGAGCCTCGCACTCATCACTCTTCGGGCTCGCCGCACCCACCCTGAGCTGCAAGATCGAGGTGCCACCTGAGCAGGCGCCGAAGTCAGATCTCGCTGGTACCGGTACAGCGGCTCTTGGTTCCGCTTCAATCTGTGAGTTAAGGCGTTGCCGTGGGAGTACGGCACCTGGTTGAATCCAGCGGTCCTCGCTCAAGGTGTGGTGGCTCCGGTTGACCATGCCCGCAACATGGAGAGGGTGGCAGCCCGTTCGAGTCGGGCCGAGTCCGGGGAGCCCCGCCGGCTGTGGGGCTCCCAAGCCTCGCACATCGTCTGTGGCTAATCCTGAGATCCGATCAGGCTGGTTGACGACGGATCGCTGTTACTTGATTCGTGATACCCCGGTTTGGTGATCTTTGTTGTTTCTGGCTCAGGCTACCGGTGCTCAGTCCCAGAAGACGAACGTCAGCATGGCATCGCTGTTGGCGTGGGGCGGGCGAAGGCGATGAAAGGCCGGGTGGTGTCGCAGCACCGCGATGTGGTGCTGGGCATGGGCGATATCGACGGTGTGGAAGTCTGATGTGACCTTGCGGGTTCGATCGTCGATACTGCGCCAATCGCGCCATTGAACAACTTGCGCGTCGATTAGGTCGTTCCGGGCCCGGCAACGCTTCCGGCTGTATCGGTCCGGTCGGCGCTCGGACGCCTGACGTGTTGCTACCCGGGCCCAACTGCGAAGCTGTAGGCGCTGAGTGCGGCCGCCACCGCCAGCAGCCCGGCAGCCAGTGGAAGTGATGGGCGGATTCCCATCAGTTCAACCGACCAATCAGCGTTGGTGGCGTGCATCGCGTCGGCGACAACACGGTCGGAGAATGGCCCCCTGTTGACGCCGTCGCTGTTCACATGGACATGACTCAGCGGACCGAGCCGAGTCCGCTGGCGATGTCGTAGTCACGGTTGGCCGGATCCGAAGACCGTTACGATGTGAGCCTAGGGGCGACCATGACCATCGCGTGATTGACGCGGCTGTCCCTCACTGGCCTACTTCTGAACATGATTGACGACAGGACGTGGCAGCTGCTCGAAGACGTGATCGAGGCGGTCGCTCACGGAGAGATGGCCAGCGCCGCCGACGCGTTCTCGATCCGCCGTTTGGGTGGGGAGCCCGAGATCGAGGTTGCCTTCGACGGTCACGCGGCGGTGTACCGGATCACCGTCTCCCGAACTACCTGTCCTGCCGACGCCTGACTCGACGAGGCGATCAGCGGCAACGGGTGCGTGTCCGGTCCAGGCGAACGTGGGTGACGGCACGGGGCGGTGACCTCGGGCGTCAAACAAGGACCCCGAGGTCACTCTGACGCGCACCCTCGCATTGAGGACGGCGCTCGTTGGGATACTGTTCCCGAGGCGGCGGGTAGGAGGCGAGAGTGTCGTCTCAATCCATCCCCCGGGTGTGTCCCGTGATAGCCCATACGTGTGGCGTGCGGTCCTTAGCGGGCCGGCCTCTCGTCGTCCGGCGTGACCACAGTGACGCGGCGCCTGCGAACGAGCAGGAAGAGTGCGATACCGAGGGCGAGCATGGCGGCTCCGATGCCGCCGAACAGGCCAGCCTGCGCGCCGGTCACGGGTAAGCCGCCGTCACCGTCACCAGCCTCACCGTCACCAGGCTCACCGTCACCGTCGCCAGGGTCACCATCATCCAAGCGGCTCGTGAGCCACTCCTCGGGCCCGGTCGGATGGTCGATCACCCGGGTTTCTCCGACGCATCCGTTCCATCCCTGCGTGGCCTGGTCGTCGACCCAGTCCGTGCCGATCAACCACGGCATGTCGGGGTTGAGGCTGTGGCCCAGCGTGTCGGACGCGTTCCGCAGCACCGGTGCGCCGTTGACGTACATGGTCGTGGATTGGTTGGCCGGATCGTTCACCAGCGCGATGTGCATCCAACGATCGAGAATTATTTCACCCGACCATGCGGTGCGATCCCCCTTCGTGGTTTCGATGGGCACCTCGGTCCACTGGAATTCCTTCAGGTTGGAAAGTCCCAGCGCAACCGGCGACGCCGTGTAGTCCCAGCGAGACCATGGCATTCCCGGGATCTTCGAGCGGTTCCCTGAGCGCACCAGCGCCTTCATCCAGGCGTTAGATTCCTCGGTGAAGTCATCCTCGATCTTGAGGAACGTCTCGATCGTGTAGCCGTCGGGAAACTGTACGTCGTTCAGCTCGGCAGTTGGATCGGTGGACAGGTAGCTCAGCCGATTCGTCCGCTTGTCCGAGTCAGCGAAGCATACCGCTGCTCCGTCTGACGAGAGCGGGTGAACATCGTGCGTGATTGTGACGTCGCCGATCTTCGCGGTGGCCGAGCCCGACTCGGCAATCGAGACCCGACGCATATCGTTGTCACCCGCGACATCCGGCACGACGACGCCCTCGTCGACCACTCCGCTGAGTTCGTTGAAGCGCCAGTGTGCCAGCGTGCCCGCAACGTTGGGGTAGTCGTCCGTCGAGCTGGGAGGCTCGGTCGTGATGGGGTCGGGACCAACGAACCCGTCGAGGAGAAGATCACGCGCGATGTCCGAGAGTGACGGCGTCGTGGGCTCGCCAGCGGAGAATTCGGGCGCGAATCCGGCAAACCGCTTGGCGAAGTCGATGTCGATAGTGAGCTTCTGGTTCGGCCCCTCGAGGATTGGCTGGTCGAACGAGGTGAGCGACTCCTGTGGTTTGAGGACTACCCACGGTGACGCCGTCTGCACGTTGATTTTGTTGTTCGTCAGGTCGAACTCGAAGAGCCCCAAATAGCCGTTCCCGCCCTCGTACGCCATCTGATAGTCGATGACCATTTGTGTCACGGGGTTGCCGAATGAGTTCAGCTTCGTCTGCTTCGCAGCGCCATGGAAGTGACCGTTTAGGGTGAGAAAGATCTGGTCGTTCACCGAGATGAGGTCGTTCCAGAGCTTCAAACCGTATTCGGTTTCCCTTGCCGTGATGCCATCATTGTCAATATCGATAAGTGCGTGTGTCGTGAGTATGACCGGCATCGTGGAATTCGCGTCGATGACGTCGTTCGCCCACGCGATCGTCTGATCGCTCGCGCGCCACGTCATCGCGAGTACGAGGTATTGCTGTCCCTCCGCCTCGAACACGTGGTACTGACTGAGCCCTGTTGGGTCGCTGCCACGGAAGGTGCCCATCGCGGATGCCCGGTCGGGGCCGAACCAGTCGAGGTACGGCTCGTTGTCCAGGTCGTACTCGATGTCGGTCACATGGTCGGCTGAGTTCCGCACGTCGTGGTTGCCCGGAAGGACGGAGTAGTCGAGGCCCGCGTCCTCGAGGGCGCGGGTCGCGACATCCGCGGCGTTCCACTCGCCCTCCTCGGCGACCCGGTCAACGACGTCGCCGAGATGGGTCGCGAAGGGGATCTTGAGTGTGTCCTGATGCCTGGCCAGCCACGCGGCCTGCGCACGGAATGGGTCGCTCCCGTACCGCGGCATGAACTGGCTCGCCGAATAGCGGCTGTAGAACTGTGTGTCGGGAATGACGGCGAGGGTGAATCGTGACGCCAGTTCGTCACTCTCGGCGGCCGGACGAGGTGCCGCCGAGGCGGGGGTGGACGGCGCGGGTGACGCCATGGTCAGCCGGCGAGTGCGAGTATGGCCCCAGCGGCGCGGAGCGCGCGGGTGGTCTTGCGTGTCGCTTTCGGAGCCGTGAGCTCCAGCGGTCGGGTCACAAGTATCCAATCTTCGGGTTGATCGAATCAGCGCGAACAACTGCTGGTCACCCTTGCTGCCAAGGCTGAACGCCACAGGACTGTGTGAGGAATGTTTAGTAAAGAGCAGCACTACGATCTCAAGCGAATCGTGGTGTTCTTGAGCACGTCGATCGGCCGTGCACGGACGCGTAGTCGCAGGTTGACGGGCTGTGGAAGACTGATGTTGCGGCGATGCTCCTGTTGGTTGAGGAAGTCTTATCTGGATAGTGCGAAGGTTGGGAAAGAAGTGCCTACCATCGGTGGGAACTGATTCCGTGATTGGGTGTTACGTATGACTGGCAGTCGGCTGCATCGAAGGTGCGGCGATGTTGGCGGTGTCCCCGGCTGACGTGGCCGAGTATCTCGCGATGCGGATCTCGAAGCCGGCCGCGAGTCGGGAGTAGATGTCGTCGTCACGCGGGTGGGCCAGAGCCAGTAGCGCCTGCCGTCCGGGTTCGGGACGTCGCCATCGGGATCGGCGCTACTGACGGTGGCCTTGGATGCGTTCGGCGAGGTGGTGCAGGGTTCGGCTGGACAACGGAATCGTGGCGGACTACGACAGCATGGCGAGGCTCTCGGTCGGGGCTTCGAGTCTTGGCCAACGGCTGTCCTACCGGGAGCCTCGCCACCATCGACCGCCGGGCCCAACTCCCCCGTCCTGAGCTGCACGATCAGCGTGGAAAGGGCTGAGCGATCATTTGTCGAATTCGTACGTGGATTCGTAGACCAGGCCCGTCACGAAGGTCTCGAAGTCGGGGGCGAGGGCTGTGATCTGGTAGTCCCTTTCCTGATCGACGTGTACGACGGTGGGGCTTCCGGGCGAGCGGTAGTCAAGGGCGATCATGTCGTGGCCCGCCGACGGACAGTCGGCGATGTAGATGCCGATGTCGGGGTAGCCCCATTCCGCTACCCAGAACGCGCTGCCGAGCTCACCGCAGAGACTGAACGGAGCGGTGTGACCGATTGCCGCCAGGATGTCCACGCCGATGTGCTCTTCAGCCCAAGAGGTTGGACTGGGTGCCGGGTGGGCATCACGGGCGAACGAGCCGCCGTTGTGTCGACGAGCCAGGTCGACGTATGCGGTGGGTAGCTTGTGTCCAAGCTGTGCCTCCACTACCTGTAGGACTTCGTCGGTGAGCGGGTCCTCCAGCGGGCCGGAGCGGTCGAAGACAGTTGTGGGATCGAGCACGGGTCGACGGTAGTCGGTTGCCGTCAGTTCCAACGCCCGGTACGGCCAGCGGGGAGTTGCAGGGGTCAGCGTCGAGGGCCGAGGGTGGCGTCCACACGGCCGGTGCAATGCCGGACTGTGGTTGGTCGCCGGTGTGAGGCGAGGTGGGTCATCCTCGGGACACGGGAGCCGTATCGACTGATGGACATTCAGTTTGTTGTCGTTGGCCCGTGGCAGCCTGGCGGGCATGGTTGATGTGACGGACCCGAAGGGCGTGCTGCACCACTACCTGCAGGCGACTCGTGATGACCTGCTCTGGAAGCTCGACGGGCTGGGCGAACGCGAGGTGAGATGGCCGCGTACGTCGACTGGCAACAACCTGTTGGGAATCCTCAAACACTGTCTCAACGTCGAAGCTGGATACTTCGGCCCTACCTTCGGGCGCACGTTTCCGACGCCCGAGGAGTTGGTATCCGTGGAGGCGTGGGAGAAGGACGCACAGGCGGACTGGTATGCACGGGTGGACGAGACGAAGGGTGGGCTGATTGATCTCTACCGCCGGGTGGCCGCCTTCGCGGACCAGACGATCGAGCGACTCCCACTCGATGCTCCCGGGCGGGTGATGTGGTGGCGACCGGACAAGCAGGACGTGACCTTGCAGCGGATCATTGTTCACGTGACCTGTGACCTGACCCGTCACGTCGGCCAGGCTGACATCCTCCGTGAGCAGCACGACGGAGCGATCGGTTTGCATCTGGGCAACACCAACGTTCCCGACTACGACTGGTCGGCGTATGTCGCCAGGCTGACCGACCTCGCCCAGCGGTTCGCGTAGCTGATCGGAGCTGCGGGCGTGTTCCGGTTGCGGCACTGGTGTCTCGTTTGGGTGTTTTGTTCGTATTCATGTCTTGATGGCGCTGGCGCCCGTTTGGCTCGGGGTGGTTGCTACCGCCGGCCGGGTAGCCGAGGGCCACCACTCGGGCCTGTCCCTGGGTGGCTGGCTCCTTGTCCACGACGGGAGAAAGACACCGGGACCACATGAAGCATCAGCACCACACACACAAGCCGAATCAGCCCAACGTGCGCCGGGTCAGATCCCGATGGTGGGTTGCTGGGCTGGCCGGGATGACTGGCCTGGCTCTGACCGCCGTCGGCGTCGCCGTCAGCCCAGCGGCTGACGCTGGCGCACGCACCCTCACCACCACCACCGATGATGATCGTGGCAAGCGCGAGGACAAAGACAAGGAGCAGGGCGACAGCGGTAGGAGTGCGGATAGGGAGAAGAAGCGGAAGGGCACACCCGTTCCGTGTGGGGCGGACGCTCTGATTGCCGCGATCACCCTCGCCAACGCCCGCGGTGGAGCTGTGCTCGACCTCGCCGCACAGTGCACCTACACTCTCACCGCGGACCTTGACGGCGCCGGCCTGCCCGCCGTTACCGCCCCCGTCACCCTCAACGGCAACAAGAACACCACTATCACCCGCGCCGCCGCCGCCGACCAGTTCCGCATCCTCACCGTTGACACCGGTGGCGACCTCACCGTCAACCACCTGAAGGTCACCGGCGGCCACACCGCCGACGATGGTGGTGGGATCCTCGTCAACACCGGAGCAACGCTCACCATCAATCACAGCGCCATCACCCGCAACATCGCCAGCAACAGGGGTGGAGGCATCGCCAACAACGGCACCACCCGGGTGCTGCACTCCACCGTCAGCCGCAACACTGCCAACTCGATCGGCGCAGGCATCACCAGTATCGGCGTACTCGAGGTCCGAAAGTCTCACGTTAACGCGAATAGTGCCGCTGTGGGTGTGGCGGGAATCTTCAGCATCGGAACTGTTCGGATCGAGCACAGTACCATTGCCGCCAACCACGGTCAGATCGGGAATATCGGCGGTCTTTTTGTTCGTGGAACCGGCACTGTCACGAATAGCCGCGTCGTGAACAACACCGCCGGGGAGGTTGGCGGCATACTAGCGGACTTCGATTCTCAGCTCATACTCAGATCCGTCACTCTCACTGGAAACCGTGCCCGGACGGGGCGGGGTGGCGGGCTGGCGATGAACCCGAACGCCGCCGTTGTGGTCGAGAAGAGTGTCGTTACGAACAACACCGCTGCGGCGGAGGGGGGCGGTGTCTACAGTTTTGCCGAGCTGGTTACGCGACACACCAAGATCACCGGAAATCAGGCCAGTCGAGGTGGCGGCGTCTTCAATACCACCATCGGCACCGCCGACCTCTTCAGCACGAAGGTACGGCAGAATGTCGCCGTCACCGACGGTGGTGGCATCCTCAACGCGGCGGGCGGCTCGGTGAATCTGAACACCGCCACCGGCACCTCTGTGGTGAGCAACCGGCCGGACAACTGCTCCGGCGACGTACCCGGCTGCGTCGGATAGCAGTCCGAGCACGCGGACTTCGAGGGGTCCCGTTCCGCCGCTTGCCGGTAGGGGTGGGGCCCCTTGGCTGCCAGGGGCATGGCGTTGGCGGGCAACTGCTGTCCCGGTGGTGATCAGGTCGTGTGAGTGGCAGTCGGCCTGGTGGGTGGTGCGGGGCCCGTCCTGCTCCGGTGGCGGGCTGACTCCACAATCCGGACCGTGGAGGGCGGGCGCGCCGACGCCGAGACAAGAGCCTCATTCGCGTATTTCCTTCGTGTTCGCCACCCGGTGAGCCCGATGTCGGTTTAGCTCGGGGATGGCCGCTACCGCCTGTCTGGTAGCTGAGGAACACGCCACCCCGTGTGCCTGGAGTGTGGTGGTTCCTCGCCGTTCACGGGGAAGGACACCGAGACCGCGATGCCATCTCATCGACACGCCTATAGCTCCGCCCGCACCGATGGTCGGCCACCGCGGTGGTGGTGGTCCGTCGGGATGGCCGGCATGACCGGCCTGGCGTTCACCACTGCCGCTGTGGCCACTGCCGCTTATGCCCAACCGAACCAGCCCGCACCGAGCTTCACCACCGCGACCGACACGGACCTCCGCGACCGGGCAACCGAGAGCGGCCGGAACGGAGGCGGCACTCCCGTCGCGTGTGACGCGGATGCCCTGATTGCCGCGATCACGTCCGCCAACGCCACCGGCGGCGGTGTGTTCGACCTGGCCAAGGACTGCACCTACCTGCTTACTTTCGATATTGGTGGGGCCGGTCTGCCCGCGGTCACCGCCCCGATCACGCTTAATGGCGGTAAGAACACCACCATCGAACGCGCCGCCGCCGCAGACCAGTTCCGCATCCTCACCGTCGGCACCGGCGGCAACCTCACCCTCAACCATCTGAAGATCACCGGTGGCCAGACCACCGCGGCGGGTACCGACGGGGGCGGCATCCTCGTCAACACGGGCGGCGGGCTGGCGGTCAACCACAGCGCTGTCACGAGCAACATCGCCGGCGGCAATGGTGGCGGTATCGCCAACAACGGCGTCACCACCGTCAAGCGCTCCACCGTCAGCCGCAACACCGCCCGACTGGAAGGGGGCGGCATCTACAGCACGGGCGCGCTGACCGTCGGCCGGTCTGAGGTGGAGGCGAACACCGGTACCGCCGGAGGAGGTGGCATCGCGAGCATGGGAGGAACGGTCGAGGTCGCCAAGAGTTCCCTCTCCGGCAACTGGTCCAATCAGGGGGCCGGTCTCTTCATCGTGGATAGCGGAATCGGCTCGGTTACCGACACCCATATCACGAAGAATTCCGCTGCCGATGTTGGTGGGGGTGTCTTCATTCTGGGGCAGCTGACGATGCAGAAGGTTGTCCTTGCCGGCAACACCGCCGAAACCGGTGCCGGCCTCAGTGTCGTCAACGGCTCCACGGCCGACATCATGGACAGCGCCATCGTCGACAACACTGCCGGTGCACAGGGCGGCGGCATCTTTAACGCTGGTATGACCACGCTGAACAACACCAAGCTCGACGGTAACCAGGCCGACATGGGCGGTGGTGTCCAGAACCTCGCAGCAGCGACGCTGACCTTCTTCGCCTCGACGGTCACCGACAATCTCGCCGTGACCGACGGCGGGGGAATTTTCAACGAGGTAGGCGGGACCGTCACCCTGAATACGGCTACCGGCACCACCGTTATCGGTAACCGTCCGAACAACTGTGTGAATGTTCCCGGCTGCGCCGGGTAGCGA
This sequence comes from Salinispora tropica CNB-440, assembly GCF_000016425.1. GTDB lineage: Bacteria > Actinomycetota > Actinomycetes > Mycobacteriales > Micromonosporaceae > Micromonospora > Micromonospora tropica. Next base: position 1,842,386 of record NC_009380.1, read on the forward strand.
CCCTGCGGGTCAGCTGGACCTGGGCCCCGCTCCTGCCGTATGAGGAAGGGGGCGGGGCTCTGCCGGTCCAGTAGATCACCAAAGCTACGGCGCGCCGCCCGAATCGCTGCTCACGCCGCTGTCGAGGGCCTGGCCCTCGCTGCCGCCGCCACCTTTCCCGCGGAGGCTGCCGGAACGCCGGCGGCGACTCTGGCGGGCGCTCTTCCGGATCGCCTTGCGGGCGTTCGCTATCGTCTCGTGTCTGCTGTCTGTCCGGGGACCAGCTCTGCGTCGACGCCTCCGGGTCACGATGACGATCAGCAGGTGAACGACCAGCACAAGTGCGACCAGCAAGGGTAGAGCGAGCCACCCGAGGTGAATCTTGGACACTCCTTGAGGGTAACGACCCTAGTCGATGATCGGGAGTCGGACGTGCGGCGACCAGTCGAAGGGCGAGCCGGATCCTCGACGACGCGCCCGCGACCACTGCGAGTCGCGCCGGTCTGGTCAGCGTCCGGAACGGGCCGCCGTGAGCAGGTAGTGCAGCACGTCCGCGGCCGCGTAGTCGTCCCCGAAGCGTCGGTGTAGCTCGCTGAGGACATCGATGTCCTGGCCGATGGTGATGATCGGCGGCTCGGTGCCGTTGCCGCCCCGTCGCTGGCCCAGGCCGATCGTGCCCATGAGCCCGTTGCACAGGCAGCGGCTACCCGTGGTGTCCTCCCCTGCGCCGCCCTTGCGGAGGTAGTCGTCTACCGGCTCAGCCGGGCACCGGAAACCGATTTGGCCGGTCGGCCGTAGGTACGGGGTGCGCAGATATCCCAGATCGCACCGGCGGGCGCGGGCCTGGTAGACACTGTCCTCGGCGGCGGTGCCGTCCAGCTGGGCGATCTTGAAGGGGAAGCCGGTCGGGGAGGCGGCCGGATCGTTGTGGACCGCAAGCTGCCCGCTGGTGGCCCGCTGGAGCAACTGGTGTCGCAGCTGGGGGCTGATTCCGGATTCACGACACAGGGCGAATGCGGTGCCGACCTGGATTCCGGTGGCCCCGGCTGCCTGGACGGCGGCCAACTGCCGTGGGTCGGCCTGCCCGCCGGCTACCCAGAACGGCAGCCCGGACGCGGCCACCTTGGCCAGGTCGATCCGGTCCCGCTCGCCGTAGACGGGTTCGCCGTTGTCGTCCAGGACCATTTTGCCGCGGGGTCGAGCCGAGTGGCCGCCCGCGGTGGACCCTTCGAGGACGAAGCCGTCGGGGCAGGTGCGGGGGCTACGGGCAAGGTAACTCACCAGGGACGCGGCGGAGACGATGGCCAGGAACCGCGGCCGCGGAAGGGGCGGTAGCTGGCCGATCAGATCAGGTGGGTTGAAGGCGACGGCGTGGGTTTCGCCCGCCGGGCTGCCCTCAACGGCGACGGGTAGCTTGACCGGCTGGTGGTGGGCCAGGGCGTCGATCAGAGAAGGGATCTCACTGGGCAGGCCGGCACCCATCAGGATGTAGTCGACCCCGGCCAGCATCGCTCCATACACCGCGGCGGGGGTAGCGAGCTGGATTTTTTCTAGGTAGTTGATGCCGACGACACCGCTGTGGCCTTGCTTGGCCAGGTGGACTTCGACGAAGTTGGCGACCACAGCCAGCTCGTTCGCGTGTCGTCGTGGTCGCATGCTCAGCAGGGGTGCCGGTCGGAACGGTTTGTCCGCGGGGATTCCCCCCGCCACGTAGTAGCGGTCCAGCACTCGCTGGGCGATCTCCGGCGCAGGGAAGGCGCTCAGTGCCTGCCGCAGCGTGCCGTCCTCGTCGCCGAGCTGTAACCGGCGGGCCAGAGACGCGTCGAGTGCTACCCCGGACACCACTCCGAGCTGGCCTGCCGCGGATACGGCGGCGGCCAGCCGCCAGCTGGAGACACCGACGCCCATCCCACCCTGAATGACGATCGGAAATTCCACCTGAACCTGCCCTTCAGCCGGCACTGTCGGCACTGGCAATCCTGTGGCCCGTGGATCAGGGGCGACAGGGCAATTGGTCCTGTGGTTGCGTGTGCCAGGTCACGTAGGGCGGGCTCCGACCGGAGGTCGGCGTGCCTGTGCGGGTCGCATCGGCACACCGGAACTTTGTCTAGTTTGGGGGTGTTTCTCGTGTTCATGTTCGGCTGGGGTTGGTGTCGGTTTAGCGTGCGGAGTGGCTGCTACCGCCTGCCTGGTAGCCGAGGAAGCCGGCCTGGCCTGGGTTGGTCCTCCTCGCCGCTCACGGGGGAAGGACATCGACACCGCGATGAATCACCAGCATCACACCCACGAACCCGACCGGCCAGACGGACGTCGGCTGCGGTCCCGGTGGTGGGCTGTCGGCTTGGCGGGCGTAGCTGGGCTGGCTCTCACCGCCGTCGGCGTCGCAGCGGCTCCGGCCGCCGGCGCTGCGGGACGCGCCGCCACCAGCGCTGAGAACCAGCCCGGGGCCGGACACGACGCCAGCGACATGTCCAAGCACGACGACAAGTCCAAGCACGACGGCAAGTCCAAGCACGACGGCAAAAGGGAAAAGGGCGGCAAGGAGAAGGGGAAGAAGGAGAAGCCGAAGGGCACGCCGGTCCCCTGCGACGCGGATGCGCTGATCGCCGCGATCACTCTCGCCAACGCCCGCGACGGCGCGGTGCTCGACCTCGCCAAGGACTGCACCTACCTGCTTACGGTCGACATCGACGGTTCCGGTCTGCCCGCGATCACCGCCCCGATCACCCTCAACGGCGGTAAGAACACCACCATCGAACGCGCCGCCGCGGTCGACCCGTTTCGGATCTTCACCGTCGACGTCGGCGGCAACCTGACCCTCAACCATCTGAAGGTCACCGGCGGCCAGACCGATGGCAACGGTGGGGGAGTCCTCGTCAATCCCGGTGGAGCGTTGACCACCAACCACAGCGCCATTACCCGAAACATCGCCGAGGGTGACGGTGACGGCGGTGGCATCGCCAACCTGGGCAGTACCCGGGTCAACTACTCCAAGGTCGACTGGAATACCGGCAACGAGCAGGGCGGCGGTATCTTCAGCACCGGACTATTGAAGATCGTCAAGTCGCACGTCGACAACAACATCGCTAACACCGGCGGCGGCATCTACCAGGGCGGTAGCTCCATCACCGTCAAGGGCGGCAGCATCTCCGGCAACCAGGCAACCGCCGGTGGCGGGTTGTACCTGGCAGGCGGGATCGGCATGCTGACCGGCACCAAGGTCGCGAAGAACACCGTCAGTGGCAACGGTGGCGGTATCCGGGTTGGCGAAGGCGGGCAGTTGACGCTGCGGAAGGTCAGCCTCGCCGACAACGCCGCGGCATCGGGTGTCGCCGGTGGCTTGTACATCGAGGGAGCGGAGGTGCTGGATACCATCGCCGTCGTCGAGGACAGCGTCATCAAGAACAACATCGCCGGCATCAGCGGTGGAGGTATCCAGAGCACAGCGGTAGGAGTGTTGCGACGCACCAAGGTCATCGGCAACCAGGCCGATGAGGGCGGCGGCATCTTCAACACCGGCACGATGAACCTCTTCACCACAAAGGTCGTCGAGAACATCGCGATCACCGACGGCGGGGGCATCGTCAACTCCGGTGGCACGGTGAACCTGAACACCGCCACCGGCACCGTGGTCATCAAGAACCGGCCCAACAACTGCGTCGACGTTCCCGGCTGCGCGGGCTGACGCTTCGAGGAAGTACCAAGAGGGTTCCGTCCCGCCGCGCGAAGTGCGGCGGGACGGAACCCTTGGTCAGTCGCCGCGGGCTTCCGGCGTCCGTGTCGCGTCGTGGACGGCCGGATGGTCAACGAATTGGGTTGCGGTAGGCGGCGTCCCATGTGTTACGGCCGAGTAGCCCGTCTCTGCTCAGGCCCTGATCTGCTTGGAATGCTGTGATCAACTCTCGGTGCTCTGGGCCGTACAGGCCGTCATGGCCGTTTTTGCGAAGGTACCTCTTTCCCTTGCCGGCGGGCCAGCCCCGGCGGGTGAGCTGCTTGGTCCACATGGCGAGCCACTGTCGGTCCAGTTTGCCGTTGAATCTCCGGCGGTAGTAGCCCGACACCGATCGATCTCCGCCGCTACGTGGACCAAAGTAGTAGCCGCTCGGCAGAGGGAATGACACTGCTGGCCCCGGTGCCGGTTCGACCGGCCCCGGATCGCCGAGTTGGTCGAGTCGCCAGTTCGTACCCCGCACCGTGTCGGCAGCTTGGGTGAAGTCAGAATTCACGTGGCAGTGACTCGTGTGCTGGTTCGAGCCGGTGTAGGTATGCGTGGCAAAGCCGTGGCGGCGGTGCCAGATCCGGCCGTTGTAGATGATGTACCGCACCCACCACAGATCGTTGGAGCGGGCAAGCTTCACCCACAGCTGCACGACGTGTTCCATCGTGACCCCGCCCGGGTCGCGCAGGTCGGCGTCGAAGTCTCGGGCGCGTACCTCGTCGAGGTCGTCGCCGTCGCGGTATTCCGGCCGGCCGGTTCGGTCCGGGTTGTGACTCGACGGGGAGTCCTGGTGGGAGGTGTCTCCGATCGAGCCGTCCGATCTCTTGTCCCGCTTGGGGAACCGCTTGTTGAGCTGATCGCGAGCTTCATCCAGGTTCGGAACCACCATCCATGCCATCGATGTTCACCTCCACAACTGGCCAGTCGGTCTGCTCAGGGTCGAGCCATGGATCCGGGGTCTGCATCCCGATGTGCTGCTCCGGGTCCTCGTTCGGGTCCGGGTGTGGGTTGGTGACGGACATGTCCCTCCCTTGAGGTGAGATGTGATTTGATCGGGCATGCGTGCCCCGGCGAATTGCGGCACGATTAGCGTGATAGCGTTTCGCTGCGAATTGCGCTGTCGGCAATTCATGTTTTGTTGGTGATTCATCGATCCTAGCGCCCATGTGGCTCATGGGCATGATCAAATCCTTGTCGCAGATTGCCCTCTGTGGGGGCGTGGCGGACATTGACGACTGAAATGTGTATTCACATTCTCGGCAACGGGGTGTCGCACCCAGGTCGGTAGCGATCATGGTCTGCCGCAGTCTTGGCGTCTGTTCCCCTATCGATGTTCATCGGCCTTCAGCGCGGTTGTCCTGCGGGCTGGCGGCCCGCTGGCGGCCGATGGTCGGGGCGGACCACCCGTGCCGCTCCTGGGTGGCCGCTCCTCGTCTGTGCTGGGGAAGGCGGCCGATGCGGCGATGAACCCCGGCACCCACTCGTGGTCCCGCCGTTGGGTGGAAGTCGGCGGAGGCGGAGTTGGTGTCTTCCTCCGTCAGGTCCTGATTCTGCCGAGCGCATATTTTCTTGCATATTTTTTGGGGGCGGATGATGCTTCCGGGATGGTTGGCCGGAAGAAAGTGCCGGTGTTTGTTCGGTCGTCGCCATACTGGCCGGTGGTGCGGCACCGCATTCTGCGGCGACTGTTCCCGGGGTTTGTGTTGTCATACCTGGGCGACGGTATGAGTCTGGTCGCGGTCAGTTGGCTTGCGATTCAGTTGGCCCCGCAGGAAAACAAGGCCACCTGGGCCGCGGCGGCGATCGCCGCGTACACCCTGCCCGGTGCGCTCGGATCGGTGCTGTTCGGTCGGTGGCTCAGTGGCCGCGGTGGTGCCCAGCTGGCCGCGTGGGATGCGGTTCTGCGGACCGTGATGCTGGCGCTGATTCCGGTTGCGCACCTTGCCGGAGTGCTGGACATCTGGCTGTACACGGTGTTGCTCGGGCTCTCTGCGCTGCTGCGGTCATGGGGGTCGGCCGGCCGCTTTACCCTCGTCGCCGAACTGCTACCGCCGGAACACCGCTTGGCGGGTAACGCGCTCATCGGTCTCCTGGCCGAGGCGGCAATCCTGATCGGCCCTGCCCTGGCGGCGGTGATCATCGGTCTCGGTGGCCCGGTCGTCGTCATCGCCATTGACGCCGCTACGTTCGCTGTCCTGGCGATCACCTATCTGCTCGGTGTGCCGAAGGCGGCGCGTGCTCCGTTCGGAGCGCGGAGGTCATCAGGTCTTGCCGGTTTCGCCGCGATCGCACGTGACCGCGGCATGCTGGGTCTCTCCATCCTGACCTTCGGCTTCTTCTTCCTGTACGGGCCGATACTGGTGGCGCTGCCGGTCCACGTTGAGGAGACGCTCGGCGACTCGGCTGGAACACTCGCCGCGTTCTGGGTGGTCTTCGGCATCGGCGCGATCGTCGGCGGTGTCGTCGCTGGCTACCTACGGCGCTGGCGGCTGTGGCCGGTCACCATCACCATCGTGCTGGCCTGGGGCGTCGCCCTGCTGCCGCTGGGTGCGGGGGCGCCGACGGGGGTGGCGCTCGTCATGTTCGCGGTCGGTGGCCTGGTCTGGGCCCCTTTCCCCGCCACCACGATGGCCCTGTTGCAGGCCCAGACCGAGGGTGGTACGAGAGCCCAGGTGATCGCCGCGTACAGCGGGATCGCGACTCTCTCCGTGCCGCTCGGCACCCTTGCCGGCGGGCCGATGATCACCAGCTTCGGTGCCCAGCCCACCATTCTCGGCTGCGCCGGACTGACGCTGGCTCTCGGCTCGGTGGCGGCTGTTGTCGCGATCGGCCGGGCTGGCCGCCAGTCGGGCAGCCGGGTGGCGGCTGAGTTCCGGCCCAGCATGGAGTCCGCAGACAGCGGGACATAGGGCTGTTCATTTTGATCTGGTTTGGTGGATTTAGCCGTATTTAGGGTTTCGCGGCGCTTCCCATTGTTTAGCGTGCGGTGGCTGGTACCACCCTGCGGGTAGCTGGGGAGTGACCTCGACTGGCGCCCAGGCCGAGTGGTTCCTTGCCGTGCACGGGGGAAGGACATCGAGATCGCGATGAACCATCAACGCCACACCCAGGTAGACAAGCCCGATCGTCCGGGCGAGAGGCCGGTGAGGCCATGGTGGCGGTGGTGGGCTGTGGGGTTGTCCACGGTGACGGGTCTGGCCCTTACCGCCGTCGGTGTTGCTGCGACCCCGGTCGGTGACACGATCGGACGCGCCCTGCCGGCCGTCGATGCGCCCGAAGCCCCTACTGGCGAGCTTCCCGCCAACAGCCGTCGGGACGAAAGCGGAGCCGAGGAGGGCAAGGACGACGGGGTCAGGGGCGAGACGGGCAAGGGCGACGCGGACCATGGGGAGCGGCGGGAAGGTAGGCCGGTCCCGTGCGACCCGGATCGACTGATCGCCGAGATCGTCCGGGCCAACGCCGGCGGTGGCGCCGTGCTCGACCTCGCCGAGGGCTGCACCTATCTGCTCACCGCCGACCTCGGTGGTGCCGGTCTGCCCGCTGTCACCGCCCCGATCACCCTTACCGGCGGTAGGAACACCGCCATCGAGCGGGCCGCCGCCGTTGACCAGTTCCGGATCCTTGCCGTGAACGCCGGTGGCGATCTCACCCTGAACCAGTTGACGATCACCGGCGGCCACGCCGCCGATGGTGGCGGGGGGATCCTCGTCAACACCGGTGGAGCGTTGACCCTCAACCACAGCACCATCAATCGCAACATCGCCGATGTCCTGGGCGGCGGTATCGCCAACAACGGCACCACCCGGGTCAGACACTCCAGCGTCGAACGGAACATTGGGAACCAGCGCGGCGGTGGGATCTTCAGTGCCGGCCCGCTGGAGATCGTGCAGTCTCACATCGACAGAAACACCGCCGACCTCGGCGGCGGCATCTTCGAATCCGACAGCAGCGTGACCGTCAAGGGGGGCAGCATCGCCGACAACCGGGCGCAAGCTGTCGGCGGGCTGTTCGTCTCCGGTGGCATCGGCACGGTTACCGGCACTCGAATCACCGGGAACTCGGCCCACTCAGACGGCGGTGGTGTCCGGGTTGGTCTCGGCGGGCAGCTGGCGTTGCGGTGGGTGCGCCTGACTGACAACACCGCCCTGTCGGGGCTGGCCGGTGGCCTCTTCATCGAGGGGGACATCGGAGGAGGGAGCTACGTCGTCGTCGAGGACAGTGTCATCAGGAACAACACCGCGATGGCTGCCGTCGGTGGTGGAATCCTCAACGCGGGGCAGGCGGTGTTGCGACGTACCCGGATCCTCGGTAACCGGGCCGCGCAGGGCGGCGGCATCTACAACTCCGGTACGGTCAGCCTCGCCGCAACGAAGGTGGTCGACAATGTCGCGGTCACCGATGGTGGAGGAGTCGTCAACGACGGCGGCACGGTGGACCTGAACATCGCCACCGGCACCGTCGTGATCAAGAATCGGCCGAACAACTGCCTCAACGTTGCGGGCTGCGTTGGATAGCAGCCGAGGGCCGGCCTCCACCGAGCAGGTCCGTGATTCCGTCCTCCCACAGCCCGCGCCACCAGGCCATGTCGTGCCCACCCTGGAACTCTCGGTAGGCCATTGTGGGCGGGCGCTCCGCAAGCGCCTCCCGCAGCCGTCGGTGCGGCTCCAGCAGTGTCGGTTCGAACACACCCACGGTGAGGAAGAGGCGCACCGGCCCGGCCGTCGCGGCGCGGTCAAGCAGGTCGGCCTGCCACAGTGACGCCGACTGGCTGAGCGCCGCACCCACCGACTCCGGGTGGTCGAAGGCGGTCTTCAGTGCGGTCAGCCCGCCCAGGCTCTCTCCGGTCAGCACGACATCCCGGGGGTCGGCGCTTACCGGCACCCGATCGCGTAGCCACGGCAGCAGGGTCGTGACCACCTCCTCGCTCATCGCGCCGTCAATGCTCAGGTCGGCCATTCGCCGCGGCGAGGTGCCCCCGGTCTCGACCAGTGCCAGATAGGGCGCACGGATCGTTCCCGACTCTGCGAGCCGGTCCGCGCTGGCGGCGGCGTAGCCGGAGGCGTGCCACACCTCCCCGTCCAACACCACGACCAGCGGCCGGGGCGTGCCGTCAGCATCGGGCGGCGGGGACAGCCACACCGGGCGCCCGGTGGGTGTGACCAGACGCTGAGCGCGGGGAGACGGTCCGTGCGCCGGCGCTGCCCGCGGCGACGCGGTGTCCAGTTCCGCCACCGAGGCGAGTCGGCCACTGTGGGTACGGATGCGCCTCGGGTTGCGGGGGTCGGTGCTGCCCTCCTCGCGGATCGTGCGCATCGCCCACCGCGACTCGGTGCCGGACAGCGGGCTGCTTCCCGCCGCGTCGGTTTCGAGCACCGTGTACGACCCACGCCAGTCGGCGGGTAGGCGGAACGCGGCGTACCACACGTCGGTACCGGGCACCCGTTCCATCCGGCTGTCGTCGAGGTCATAGGTCACCCGGTTGACGGTCACGTGGACCGCGGTGGCAGCGATGGAGCGCCACAGGAACGTCACCCGGCGCTCGCCGTCGCCGGCCTCCTCGACCAGGGGCGTACGGCGGGCAACCGTCTCCCAGAACTCCGTCGCCGAGCAGTCGGCTGCGAGCCGGGCGATGCGCGGGCTCGGGGTGCGGCGCGACGGCGGTTTCGGCGGTGCGGGCGGCAGCGTGATCCGGCTGGGGCCACTAGTGAGGTTCACGTCTGCTCCTTCTGTTCTGCGTCCCAGCGATGACGTCACGCGGCGGCGGTGTTCCGAGCGGCGATCGGGATGACCAGCGGTGTGCCGAACACCGGGTCGGTGACGACGCGGGCCTTCAGCCGGAAGACGTCGTGCAGCAACTGCTCGGTGAGCACCGTGTGCGGGGCGCCGGTGGCCGCCACCGCGCCGTCGTGCAGCACCACGAGATGGTCGGCGTAGCGTGCTGCCTGATTGAGGTCGTGCAGCACCAGGACCACGGTGCGCCCCTGGTCGCGGTTGAGCCGTCGGCACAGTTCGAGCACCTCGAGCTGGTGTGAGATATCGAGGTAGGTGGTGGGTTCGTCCAGGAGTAGCACCGGCGTCTCCTGGGCGAGGATCAGTGCGATCCACACCCGCTGTCGTTGGCCGCCGGACAACTCCTCGACGGTCCGGTCCGCCAGCTCCGCCACCCCGGTCGCCGCGAGCGCCCGGGCCACCGCCGCTTCGTCCTCGTGGCTCCACTGCTGCAACATTCGTTGGTGCGGGAAGCGGCCACGGCCGACGAGGTCGGCGACGGTGATGCCGGCCGGCGCCACGGAGGACTGCGGTAGCAGCCCGAGTCGGCGGGCCAGTTCCTTCGGGGCCAGCCGCTGTACGTCCTGGCCGTGGAGCAGTACCTGGCCGGTCCTGGGGCGGAGCAGTCGCGCGAGCGCCCGTAGCAGCGTCGACTTGCCGCACGCGTTCGGGCCGAGGATCACGGTTACCGCGCCGTCCGGGATGGAGACGTCAAGATCGTGAGCGACCTGACGTGACTCGTACGCGAGCGTCAGGCGGGCTGCCTCGAGAGCGGGTGGGGAGGTCATGGGGTCCTTCCGGCTCAGACCTGCTTGGTGCGGGTCAGCATCCAGATGAGGTACAGGCCACCGACGATGCCGGTGGTCCGGCCGATCGGGACGGCGGCGGTGATCGGCAGCAGCCGGGTGACCGTGTCGGCGAGTATCAGCAGGCACCCGCCCATCGCAGCGGCGCTGATCACCGGCATGCGACGCCAGCCGGTGAGTCGGACCACGAGTTGCGGTGCGGCCAGGGCGATGAACGCGATTGGTCCGGCGGCTCCGGTGGCCAGCCCGGCGAGGGCTACCGCGGCGAGCATGAGCAACACCCGGGTGCGTTCCACCCGGACCCCGAGCTGCTGGGCGATGTCGTCGCCCATCTCGATGAGCGACGCCCGGCGGGCGAGGGGGAGAACGAGCGGTACGAGAACGAGCACACCGACCGTGACCGGCAGGGCGTGCGTCCAGGTACGGGCGTCGAGTGACCCCGACAGCCACAGGCTGGCGGTGAAGACCTGGTTCAGATCTCCGGTCACGAGCAGCAGGCCGTTCACCGCGCCGAGCACGGCGCTCACCCCGATCCCGATCAGGATCAGCCGGTAGCCGCCGGTCACGCCGCCCCGGCGGGAGAGTACATAGACGGCTACCGCGGTGAGGAGCCCTCCGGCCACCGCACCCAGTGACACCTGTAGGGCTTCGGCCTGGAAGACGATGATCTGCACGATCGCCCCGGTCGCCGCTCCGGTGGTGAAGCCGATCACGTCGGGTGAGCCGAGCGCGTTGCGGGACACCGACTGGAAGATGGCTCCGGAGATACCCAGCGCGGCCCCGGCGAAGATCGCGGTGATCACGCGGGGTAGCCGCAGACCCCGTACGACGCGGTCGTGCTGGATGTTTCCGGAGGTGTCCAGGACCGCCGCGACCACCTCGGCGAACGAGAGTCGCAGCGTGCCGATCGTCATCGCCGCGACGCCCAGGGCCACGCCGACGACCAACAGGACGCCCGTGATCGTCACCAGCCGCGGCGAGATCACCAGGGAGGTTCCGCCCACCCGCCACACCCGTCGCCCCTCGGGGAGCAGCCGGGCCGGGGTCACAGCCGCACCATCCGGCGACGTCGCACCAGCAGGACGAAGAACGGCCCGCCCAGAATCGAGACCATGATGCCGACGCTCACCTCACCGCTGGCCGGGAGGGCCCGGCCGAGCGTGTCGGCGACGACGATGAGTGCAGCGGCCAGCGCGCCCGAGTACGGCAGAACCCAGCGGTGGTCCACACCGGCCAGGAGTCGGGCGAGGTGCGGCGCGGCCAGCCCGAGAAAGGCGATCGGCCCGGCCGCGGCCGTGGCGGCGCCGGCGAGCACGATAACGGCGAGGCCCGCGGTCGCCCAGACCTGGGTGGGGCGGCCCCCCAGTGACCGGCTGAGCTCTTCGCCGAGCATCGCCGCGTCGAGCGGACGCGCGAGGGCGTGGGCGAGCAGGAGCCCGGCGGTGGTGAGGAGGCCGGCGGCGATCAGTACGTCGGTGCCGCGGCCGGCGAGCGAGCCGACCATCCAGTGCCAGTAGCGGTCGTAGATCTGCTCGGTGCTGTTGACGAGAATGAGGTGGGTCAGGGCCATGAGGACGACGGTGAGGGCGGCGCCGGCAAGCACGAGCCGTACCGGGTTGGTGCCGGTGCGCAGGCCGCCGAGCAGGTAGACGATGGCTCCGGCGATTCCCGCGCCGAGGACGCCGAGCCACATGTAGGCGGACGGCTCGGTCACGCCGAAGAACGTGATGCCGGCGGCGATGGCGGTCGCCGCCCCGGCGTTGACGCCGAGCAGTCCCGGGTCGGCCAGCGGGTTGCGGGTGAGCGCCTGCATGACCGCGCCGGCGACGCCCAGGCTGACGCCGACCACGACGCCGAGTAGCGCACGGGGAATGCGTTGATGGACGACGAGCAGGTGTGCCGAGTTGGTCGGATCGAACGCGGTCACCGCGTCCCAGGTGGTGGCGAGGGGGATGGCCCGGGTACCGACGGTGGCGCTGGCGAAGGTGCCGATCACCAGTACGGCCGAGAGCAGGAGCAGCCCGGTGCCGCGGTGCCGCGGGCGTGGGCTGGTGGTTGTGGTCCGGACCGGGTGGGGGCGAGGCCGCCTCCACCCGGTCGTCGGGTTACTTGGCAAAGCGCGCGACGACGCTGTCAACGATCTCGGTGGCGCTGTACTGGTCCACCCGGAACGAGTTCAGCCCGAGCCCGTACACCTGGCCCTGCTTGACCGAGGGCACGTTCGCGAGCACCGGATCATCGGCGAAGGCCTGCGCGCCCACGTCGTCCTTGCTGAGGATGAAGGTGGTCTCCGCCGTCAGGGTGGTCAGGTTCTCGTACGCGGTCCAGATGAAGTCCTCACGAAGTTGGCTTCGGGTGTTCCACTCTGGGTTCGGGTCCTCGATGGTGAAGCCGAGGTCACTGAGGAGACGTGCCTGGGCGGAATCCTGGCGCGCGATCGGGTTGCTCTCCCCGGCGCCGTTGAACGAGATGACGTTCGCGCCGCCGTCGGGCACCTGGATCTTCGACGCCGCCTCCTGGACATAGTCGTCGAACGCGGTGACGGTCTGCTCGGCCTCGGCCTCCAAACCGGTTGCCTGCCCGAGCGTTGCGGCGAGCTCCTGCCAGGTCTGCCCGCCGTAGTCGACGACGATCGTCGGGGCGATCGCGCGCAGTTCGCCGATCTGTTCCACCAACGAGTCGGCGCCGGTGGCGGAGACGACGACGAGGTCGGGCGTGTGGGCGTACACCGCCTCCAGGTCGACCTTCCCGGCGGGCCAGAGGTTGGCGACGTCGCGTTCGTCGGCCACATCGGCCCACTGGGCGAAGAACTCACCGGAACTTCCGGCGCCCGAAGCGACCACCGGGGCGTCGAAGGCGAGCAGGGTGCCGGTCACCGAGACGGAGGTGGAGACGATCGCTTCGGGCTTCTTCGTGATCTTGGTGGTGGTGCCGTCGGCGTTGGTGAAGGTGCGGGGCCACCCCTCGGTCTGGGAGGTGGCCGATTCGGAGGTGTCGGTGTCGGAGGTGCTGGAGCAGCCGACCGTGGCCAGGGCGGCGATGGCGACGACGGTGACGCCCGCGAGAGCCCGGGCGGGTGAGGGGAAGTTGTGCACCATAACGATCCTTGTTCGGGGCTGGAGCGCGACACGCTCCTGCAAAGTTAGCTTAGGCTAACCTATCGAGATCGATCGTGGCTGGGTGGTAGGTGGACCCACTCGAGGACTAATTTTCGGGTTCATGTTCGTATGGGGTTATTGTCGGTTTAGCGTTTGGGCGGCGGCTACCGCCGGTTCGGTAGCCGAGGGGACACCACGCCGGGCTGGTCCCGGTTTGGCGGCGTTCCTCGCCGTTCAGGGGAAGGCACCGACACCGCGATGAGGCATCACGACCACAAAGGTGAACCGGAGTGTCCTGGTCGGGACCGCACCCGCGCCCGGAGCCGGCGGTGGTGCGCGACCCGGATATCCGGGGCGACCGGCCTCGCTCTCGTCCCGGTGGTGATTTCCCACCACACAATGCGCGAATCGTCAACCCAGAGGTGATCTTCCAATGTGCGGGATAGCGGGGTACGTCGGCATCAGCGCATTCTGGGGTGAGCCGGTGCTTCACCGGATGGCCGACGCCCAGGTCCACCGTGGCCCCGACGGGGAGGGCTACCTGGCCGAAGGGCTGATCGGGTTGGCGCACCGGCGCCTGGCGGTCATCGATCGGGACGGTGGGAAGCAACCGTTGCACTCGGCAGACGGCCGGTACGTGCTGGTGTACAACGGCGAGGTCTACAACTACCGTCAGCTGCGCGCGGAGTTGAGCGATCTCGGCCATCGATTCACCACGGAGAGTGATACCGAGGTGGTGCTGACCGCGTGGATCCAATGGGGTCGGGCCGCCTTCGACCGCTTCAACGGAATGTTCGCCCTGGCAATCGCCGATCTGGAGCGTGGCGAGGTGGTGCTGGCCCGGGACCAGTTCGGCATCAAACCGCTCTACCTCGCCGACGACGGAGACGGACGGGTCTTCTTCGCCAGTGAACTCCGTCCCCTGTTCGTCACCGGTGCGATCGCGCCCAAGCCCGACGACCGGACCGTCTACCGATACCTTCGGTTCCGGATCCACGACGACACCGCACGGACGTTCTTTCACGGGGTGACCCGGTTGATGCCGGGAGAGACCGCCGTGCTCACCTCCGACGGTGGCATCCAACGCTCGACCTACACCAGCCTCTACGCGGACATGGACGCACTGGCGGCAGTGCCAGCACCCTACGACCGGGCAGCTCAGGGGCGGTTTCGGGCGGCGCTTGACCGAGCGATCCAGGCGCGGCTGGTCAGCGACGTTCCGGTCGGTACGGCCCTCTCCGGTGGCTTGGACTCCTCGGCCGTGGTGGCCAGCATCCATCGGATGATGGCCACCACGGCCGCCGCCGACGACACCCGGTCGGTCGGTACGACCCAACAAAGCTTCTCCGCGGTCTTCCCCGGGGAACGAAACGACGAGGAGCGCTACGTCGACACGGTCGCGGCCACCTGCGCCGAGGCGCTACAGGTGCACAAGGTGCGCCCGACGCCCGACCGGTTCCTGGTTGATCTGCGGGACTTCATCCGGACCCAGGAAGAACCGGTCATCTCCACCGCGCCATATGCGCAGTACTGCGTGATGCGTGAGGCGAGCCAACATGTGACGGTGATGCTCGACGGCCAGGGCGCCGACGAGTTGCTCGCCGGCTACCTGCCCTACTACCTGGTGCATCTGCGCGGCCTACGTGGTGGCCGGGTGGCCGGCGAAGCCTTCCGCTCCATCGATGTGCTCTGGCGGCTCGGCCGAACCCGGCTGACCGACACCCTTGGCCGTCGACGGCGGGTACCCACCGTCAACCTGCTGGGCCGGGACTTCGCCGAGACCTATCGGAATGAGCGCTTCCCGATGGTGCGCAATGACATCAAGGCCCGGCTGGCGACCGACCTCTTCCGGCACAGCCTCCCCGCGCTACTCCGCTACGAGGATCGGAACAGCATGCGATTCTCGGTCGAGGGTCGGCTGCCATTTCTCGACACCGCTCTGGTGCGTACCGTGTGGTCGCTTGACTCGTCCGCGATTATTCACCACGGATGGAACAAGCGGGCACTGCGGGACGCAACTGTCGACCTGTTGCCCCGGCTGGTGCATCAGCGCCGCAACAAGATTGGCTTTACGACGCCCGAGGACAGCTGGTTCCAGCGCATCAAGAACGATGTGTATCTGATCTTCGCCTCCAGGTCGTTCGGTGCGCGACCCTACTTCGATCAGCGAGCCGTGCTCCAGGCCTTCGAGGATCACGTCGCCGGTCGGGGCGGCGTGGAAACCATGACGTTCTGGCGGATGCTCAATGTTGAACTGTGGCTGCGCGAGTTCATCGATACGCCGCCGGCCAGCGAGGCGGGCGGATGGGGACCGGTGGAGCCGGCCCGGGTCGCCATCCAGCGCGTTGCCGGCTCGGACACCGACCAGAGTGCAGACCCGCAGGTGCTTCCGAAGCCGGACTTCGTACCCAACCCGGAGAAGGAGTTGCTGACACCCGGTGGTGCCTGGGCCCGGTTCCCGCTGCATACCGACCTCATCGCGACCGGTGACGATGTCTCCGCGCTCGCCGTCAACCGGGTCGGTGAGTTCTACAAACAGGGGGCCGAGATGCCACTCTCCGTCCAGCAACTGGCGACAGCCGGACCCTGGTACCTGTTTGTCAGCGAGAAGGTGGTCGCGGTCGCGCAGGGACGAATCTTCAACGTGACAGACATCAGGAGCGGGGCCTGGGCGCGGCTGCTGTCGCGATATGTCCTGCGTACGCCGTACGGCGTGGGGCTGGGGCATCCGGCCACGATGCAGCTGGCCGTCCAGGAGGTGGGTCTGCCCCGCGTCCTGGCCGCCGCAGCAGCCGGGGCGGTTGGTAAGGCGGTCGGGCGACGGGGACTGTTCTACCGGGTCGCGGGTTCGGCGGTACGCGCCATAGACGGACCCACCGAGTACTCGGCCTACCCGGCGAACGTGTCGGCGAAGCTGGCGCCGCGCGATCCGGATCGGGTTGCCCAGGAGATCTCGTCGGCGATCCGGGCGGCCCTGCCCGCCGAGTTCGCGGAGCGGTTCGCTGGCACGGTGATTATCGATGCCAATGACTTTGGCCAGGACATTCTGGGTCAGGACGCCGACCTACCCGACGCGGTGTTGGTGGAGGCGTTCGCCGACAACCCACTCGGCCAGGCCCGGGAGCAGACGCCGTTCGCGGTAGTGGTTGCCCAGGCCCAGACCGGGGTTGCGGTTCAGAGTGGCGGCCAGCGGGTGGGCCATACCGGTGGCTGAGCCCGGTCGGCACCGCCGATGCCGCCCCGACAGTAGGGGCGGCATCGGCAACGACGGTGCGACGGTCGAGGTGCCTCAGCCGATGAAGCCCTCGGCCTTCATCCACTCGGAGACGACCTGCGCCACCGGCTCGCCCTGGACATCCACCTTCTCGTTGAGCCCGCGGAGGGTCTCGTCGTCGAGTTTGGCCACCACCGGCTCGAGGATGGTCAGGATACTGCTGTAGGACTCGGCGGTCTCACCGTTGAGCGTGGGGGCCGGGTTGTAGATCGGGAAGAAGCTCTGGTCATCCTCCAGTACCCGCAGGTCCAGGTGGCTGATCCGGCCGTCGGTGGTGAAGACCTCTCCGAAGTTGCAGGCCTCGCCCTTCTTCGTCTCGGTGTAGACGACGCCGGTGTCGACGACCTTGACGTTTTCCGCCGGGATGTCCATCCCGTACGCCGCGGTCATTCCGGGCCAGCCGTCGTTGCGTCCGACGAACTCGGTCTCCAGGCAGAAGGTCGCCTCCTGCGGGTTGTTCTTGGCGAACTCGGCCAGATCAGAGACGTTCGTGAGGTTCCACTCCGCGGCCTTCTCCTCGCGCAGCGCGATGGCGTAGGTGTTGTTCGCGGGAGCGTACGCCCCCCAGACGACGTTGTTCTTCTCCTTGTCCTCCTCGACCACGGCCGCGTACTGCTCGGCGGAGTCCTGGATCGGGTCGGTGTGGTCGAGGTAGGTGATCCACGCCGTGCCGGTGTAGTCCCAGTAGACGTCGACGTCTCCGCTGAGCAGCGCCTTGCGGACGTTGACGGAGCCCTTGATGTTGGTCTTGTCCTCGACCTCCGCGCCAGCGGCGGTCAGCGCCTGCATCGTGATGTGGCCGAAGACGATGTTCTCGGTGAAGTCCTTGGAACCGACCACGATGGTCTGTCCCTTGAGGGTGGCGTCCTCCTTGATCGACCCTTCGCCGACCGCGACATCGGCGTTGGAGTCCTCCGTGGTCACCGAGCAGCCGGTGAGCGCGAGGGCGACCACTGCGGAGCCGGTCACCAGGCGGGTGAGTGCAGTTCGATTTCGCATCGTTACCTTCCTTGGGTAGCGCGAGTGTCGAGTAGTGCGTCGGTGCGGGATGAGGCCGTTCAGTCAAGCCCGCGGGGCCGTAGCAGGTCGGAGAGGACTCCGCCCAGCCAGTCCAGGGTCAACGCGAGGGTCGCGGTCAGGACGGCGCCGGTGACGAGGATCGTTTCGCGTTGAAGCTTGATCCCGGTCACGATCAGCGAGCCCAGTCCGCCGGCGTTGATGAACGTGGCGAGGGTGGCCACGCCGACGGCGAGGACGATTGCGGTCCGCACGCCGGCGAGGATCACGGGAACAGCCAACGGCAGTTCGATTCGGAGCAGGACGGTCAGGGGTGACATACCGATACCCCGTCCTGCCTCGATCAGGTGGCGGTCCACCTGGTTGATCCCGACGATGGTGTTCTGGAGTACGGGAAGGACGGAGTAGGCGACCAGGCAGATCAACGCGGTCGAGAAGCCGATGCCGAGAAAGATGCTCAACAGGACGAGCAGCCCGATCGCGGGAGTCGCCTGCCCGATGTTGGCCAGGCCGGTGGCGAACGGAGTCAGCCACCGCATGGAGGGACGGGTGAGCAGGATGCCGCCACCGCCGGCGATCGCCACGACGAGCAGGGTGGTCAGCGCGGTGAGCGTCACATGCTCTCCGGCCGCCCGCAGCAGGTTGTCCACGTCCAGGGCGCGCCGTTCGATGTCGTCCAGATCCGTGGCGCTGACCCAGAGGTAGGTGCCGAGCAGCACCACCGCGAGGATCATCGGCATCGTGCGGTGTCGCCGTAGTAGCCCGCGCCAGCGTGACGGCGGAGCTAGTACGGTCTCTTCGGCCTGGATCTTTGTGGCGCCGCTCATCGCTGCTCAGGGGTTAGCTCGGCGGCGGTTGCCACGCCCGAACGCTGGTCGGGAACCCCGGAACCCGGCTCGTCCTCTGGCGTGTGGTGGATCACCTGCATCAAGCCGTCCAGCGTTACCGTGCCGGCGTAGCGACCCTGCTCGTCGACCACGACCGCTGCGCCGTCGCGGGAGGCGAGCATCGCGTCCAGGGCGTCGCGAAGCGTCGCCTCCGGCTCGACTGTCGTCACCGCCTGGCCGGCGTCGTCAAGGACGCCCGGGCGAGAGGTCAGATCGTGGGAACTGACCCAGTGCAGCGGCCGATTGTCGGCGTCGACGGTCAGTGCCGCGGAGCCTTCGGCCTGGTCAAGCTGGCGCTTTGCGCCGTTGGACTTGTCCAGCCGGATCAGCGGGACGTCCTCCCAACGGATTGCGTCGACCCGGCGCAGGTCGAGCTGCTTGAGCCGGGCACCGCGGCCGATGAACTGGGCCACGGTGCTGTCGGCGGGACTCGCCAGCAGGTTTTCCGGGGTGTCGAACTGCCGAATCTTGGACCTCTCCCCGAGGACGGCGATTCGGGTCCCCATCTTGATCGCCTCGTCGAAGTCGTGCGTGACGAAGACGATGGTCTTGCGCAACTGTTCCTGCAGGCGGAGGAACTCGTTCTGCAACCGGTCCCGGGTCATCGGGTCGGTGGCACCGAAGGGCTCGTCCATCAGCATCACCGGCGGATCCGCGGCGAGCGCCCGGGCCACCCCGACGCGCTGCTGCTGCCCGCCGGAGAGTTGGCGGGGCAGCCGGTTGCGGTAGATGGCCGGATCGAGGCCGACGAGGTGGAGGAGTTCGTCGGCCCGTGCCTCGATCCGCTTGCGGTCCCAGCCGAGCATCTTCGGCACCAGCCCGACATTGGTGGCGACGCTCATGTGGGGGAAGAGCCCGACCTGCTGAATGACGTAGCCGATCTGCCGGCGCAGGTCGTTGCCGTCCAGCGCGGTTACGTCGGTGCCGTCGATGAGGATCCGCCCGCTGCTGGGCTCGATCAACCGGTTGATCATTTTCATGGTCGTGGTCTTGCCGCAGCCGGAGGGGCCGACCAAGACGATGATCTCGCCCTGCTGGATCGTCATCGACATGTTCTCGACGACCGGGGCTTTCTGTCCCCGGTAGAACTTGCTGACCTGCTGCAGATCGATCATTACGTCGCGGTTCATTCTCGGCCTCCGAGGGAGGGGGAAGGGACTGCCGTGCTGGGCGTGAGCGCTGGGCGGCGAGCCAGGCGGGGGCGGAACAGCTTCGGTCGTTGCCCGGCCTGGGTCAGCTTGCCCAGGAGGGCGAGGGCCAGGTCGACGGTGAGGGCCAGAACGATGACGCCGACCGTGCCGACCAGAGCCTGGTTCAGGGAGTTCACGCCGCCGAGGTTGGACAGGCCGGAGAAGATCTGGTTGCCCAGTCCCGGGCCGCCGACGTAGGCCCCGATCGCGGCGATCCCCATCGTCATCTGGGTGGACACTCGAATCCCGGTCAGGATTACCGGCCAGGAGAGTGGGATCTCCACAGTGGCCAGAGACCGGAGTCGGCTCATGCCGATTCCTCGCGCGGCCTCGGTCAGGGCCGGGTCGATCTCGGTCAGGCCCACGATGGTGTTCCGAAGGATCGGTAGCAGGGCGTACATGGTGAGGGCCACCAGTGTGGGCGCGTAGCCCAGCCCAAGCGGTGCGATCAGTAGGCCGAGCAGTGCGAATGACGGGATGGTGAGCATGGCCGCGGCCGTACCCGTCGCGATGGCCCGGGCGCGTGGGTTGCGGTAGGTCCAGAGGGCGATCAAGACGCCGATGACCGTCGCCAGGGCAACGGACATCAGCACAATGGTCGCGTGTTCGAGGGTCTGCGCGACTAGCAGCTCACGCCGGCTCTGTAGATATTCCAGGAACGTCATGTGTCACCTGTCACCTCCTGCTGTGGCAATCGTGGCCCGTGGATCGAGGAGCGGCTGGGTGGGCCATAGCGAAAGCGGGTCAGCCATCAGCGAGTGGTGATCGGCCGATGGTGGCAAAGGGGGTCCGACCAGGGGCTGAACCGTTGCTCAGTGCGTACGGGCCCACGTCGGTTCGAAGCCGCCGTCCTCCCTTGCCTCGTCATATTCGGATCACAATCTTAACTCAACGTCACGTCATCGGCGGATTGCCGGTGTGGATCAGGCGTTCCGTGGCTGTTCGTTCTACCTCAGACCGCCGGTCGGCAACCGGGCGGCCTCCTCTGAATCAGGTTTACCTTCGGTGACATTGTCGTACGCTGCGTGATGGTTTCGCGGTGGGCCACAGGTGGGTACTGCCGTGTCCCAGCCTGATCCCCGAGCGCTTCGTCGGGCACCGAAGCGACCTGTTGGCCCACGAGTGGGACAGCGGCCTGCGGCCCGGCGGACGGATTTGGAAGGAGTGGCCGCGATGAATGTGGACCTGGTGGTCGTCGGTGCCGGGTTGTGTGGCCTGACCGTGGCCGAACGGTGCGCCAACCGCCTGGGGATGCGGGTGCTGGTGGTCGAGGCGCGGCGTCACATCGGGGGCAACGCCTACAGCGAACTGGAACCCGAGACCGGAATCGAGGTGCACCGCTACGGCGCTCACCTGTTCCATACATCGAACGAATCCGTGTGGGCCTACGCCAACCGGTTCACCCGCTTCACTGACTATGTCCACCGTGTCTACATCCGGCGTGGCGACGAGATCTTTCCGCTGCCCATCAACCTGGCCACGATCAACCAGTTCACCCGCTCGGCCATGTCCCCGAGCGAGGCGGCGGCCTGGGTGCGAGACCGCGCTGCGCAGTATCGCGACGGTGACGTCGGCAACCTGGAGCGGAAGGCGATCTCGTTGATCGGGCGGGACCTCTACGAGGCGTTTGTCCGTGGATACACGGCCAAACAGTGGGAAGCGGACCCGATGGACCTTCCTGCGGCGGTCATCACCCGACTTCCCGTGCGATACACCTATGACAACCGGTACTTCAGCGACACCCACGAGGGACTGCCCGTCGACGGGTACACCCGCTGGTTCGAGCGGATGATCGACAGCGACCGGGTCGAGATCCTGCTGGGCAACGACTTCCTTGACCGCCAATCAGCGGTCAACAAGCACAACACTGTCGGCCGCGTCGAGGTGGTTTACACCGGTCCGCTCGACCGCTACTTCGACCGCGCGGTGGGCGGGCTGACCTGGCGGACCCTGGACTTCGCGTGGGAAATCGTTCCCACCGGCGACTACCAGGGCACAGCCGTGATCAACTACGCCGACCGTAGCGTCCCCTTTCTGCGGACCATCGAATTCCGGCACTTCCATCCGGAGCGCGACTACCCCCGCGACCGCAGTGTCATCGCCCGGGAGTACTCCCGTCTCGCCCGCCCCGAGGACGAGCCGTACTATCCGGTCAACTCCACGATGGACCGGCGCATCCTGCGTAGGTACCGGGACCTGGCGCGACAGGAGACTGGAGTGCACTTCGGCGGCCGGCTCGGGACGTATCGGTATCTCGACATGCACATGGCGATCGCCTCAGCGCTTAGAGTGGTCGACCGGTTGGCCGCCCGACGGACGGTGTGAACGGTGCGCAATGACGCCGTCGACTCGACCCGTCGGTCGCTGCCGGATGAGGTCTCCGTCGCTGCCCTCGTCGTCACCCACAACAGACGCCACCAGCTCAGGGCCTGCCTGTCGGCGCTGGGAGCGCAGACGCGCCCGATCGATGAGATCCTGGTGTACGACAACTCCTCGACCGATGGCAGCGTCAGGATGGTGCGCCGGGACTTCCCCGCCGTCACCGTGGAGAGCAGCCCGCGCAACTCCGGCGGTGCCGGAGGATTCTCCCGCGGGCTCGACATCCTGATCCGCCGTGGGCACACGTTCGTCTGGCTGTTGGACGATGACGCCCTGCCGTGCTCCGACGCCCTGGCGCCGCTGCTGCACGCGATGACGTCCACCGGTGGGACCGCGCCCGGGTTCGTCGCCTCGACGGTCCTGTCGCACGCAGGCGACCCCATCGACAGTCACGTCCCCGCGCGCATCACGGCCGAGGCGAACCAGGGGCTGCCCACGCCGCCGAACACGTACCCCGCGGCCTACGCCACCTTCGTGGGGGTGTTGGTCAACCTCGCCGTGGCCCGGCGTACGTACCTGCCGATCGCGGACTTCTTCATCTGGTGGGATGACTACGAGTACACCGCCCGGCTGCAGTCGATCGCCGGCGGTCTCGGCTGCACCGCCAGCGTGGTGCTGCACCCGGACAAGCCGGAGTGGCTGTCAGACCTTGGCCCGCGGCTGCGCTACGCGGTTCGAAACCGATTGTGGATCATCCATGGCCGCCGGCGTGGGCTGGCCTCACCACATGCCCGACAGCGGGCGGCCAGCGGTCTGTGGACCGATGTACGGTCGTATGCGCGGTGTGCCCGCCGTAAGGACCAATTCGTGTGGTGGCTCGGTCGTGCCTTGGCCGAGGGCCTGCTGACCCGTCCCCGGTTGGTCCGACCCGGCGCGAGTCGGACCGACACCCCGACGGCAGGCGGGGGTTCTGGGTGAATCGGGCCGTGCCGTCCGGATTCGGTCCGCATGGGTGCAAGAACGTTATCTTGTGATCATCATCCTGTGATCTACCCCGTATGCGCAGGTCACGAGGACGTGGGTTGGCGGGGCGCCGGATAACGCGAGGTAAGGTTGCATCCCTGCACGCATCCGGTTCGACCCCCGAACCGGTCGGGAGCGCGCGGCCGGTCGGGAGCCGGTGCGGACGCACCGGACGGACGCGACTGTGGAGTGACGTGCGCCATGCCCCCCAAGTCGCCGTGTCGTCCTGTCGTCATGCCCGGGTTCGACGAGTTCCGCGACCAGTTGAGTGAGGTGAGTGGAAGTGACAACCCAACGTTACGATTACGTCATCGTTGGTGGCGGTTCTGCCGGTAGCGCGCTCGCCGACCGGATCTCCGCCGACCCGGGCAACCGGGTTCTGGTCCTGGAGGCGGGGCGTCCCGACTACCCGTGGGACGTCTTCATCCACATGCCGGCGGCGCTGCCGTTTCCGATCGGGAGCCGGTTCTACGACTGGCAGTACAACTCGGAGCCGGAACCGCACATGCACGGGCGGCGCATCTACCACGCCCGGGGCAAGGTACTGGGCGGGTCGAGCAGCATCAACGGGATGATCTTCCAGCGGGGCAACCCGTTGGACTATGAGCGGTGGGCCGCTGATCCGGGTATGGAGACCTGGGACTTCGCTCACTGTCTGCCGTACTTCAACCGGATGGAATCCGCCCTGGGGGCGGATCCGGACGACCCGTTCCGGGGCCACGACGGTCCACTGGTGCTGGAGCGTGGCTCCGCGGAGAACCCGGTGATCCAGGCCATGCTCGCGGCGGCGGAGCAAGCCGGCTACCCGCGCACCACCGACGTCAACGGTGCGCAGCAGGAGGGTTTCGCCCCGTTTGACCGGAACGTTCGTCGTGGTCGGCGGTTCTCCGCGGCCCAGGCCTACCTGCGCCCGGCGATGAAGCGACCCAACCTCGAGGTACGTACCCGCGCCTTCGTCACCCGCGTCATCTTCCAGGGCACCCGCGCCGTGGGTGTCGAGTACACCCGCGGCCGGGGGACGACTCCCCACCGGGTGTACGCCAACGAGGTGATCCTCAGCGGTGGGGCGATCAACACGCCGCAGTTGCTGCAACTGTCCGGCGTGGGTAACGCCGACGAGCTGCGCGGCCTGGGCATCGACACCGTCGCGAACCTGCCCGGGGTGGGCGAGAACCTGCAGGACCACCTGGAGGTCTACATCCAGCACGCCTGCACCCAGCCAGTGACGATCCAGCCCTACCTGAACTGGCGATACGCGCCGTGGATCGGCGCTAAGTGGCTGTTCGGACGGACGGGTCTGGGCGCCACCAACCACTTCGAGGCGGGGGGCTTCGTCCGGAGCAACGACACCGTCGACTACCCGAACCTGATGTTCCACTTCCTGCCGATCGCGGTCCGCTACGACGGCACGTCCCCCGCCGGTGACCACGGCTATCAGGTGCACATCGGGCCGATGTACTCCGACGCCCGCGGCTCGGTCAAGATCGTCAATCGTGACCCTCGGGTGCACCCGGCCCTGCGGTTCAACTACCTCTCCACCGAGCAGGACCGACGGGAGTGGGTGGAGGCGGTCCGGGTGACCCGCGACATCCTCGGCCAGCCGGCGTTGGCGCCGTTCAGCGGTGGTGAGATCTCCCCCGGGCCCGAGGTCCAGACCGACGAGGAGATCCTCGACTGGGTCGCCCGCGAGGGGGAGACCGCGCTGCACCCGTCCTGCACGGCCAAGATGGGGACCGACGACATGTCTGTGGTTGACCCCACCGACATGCGGGTGCACGGGGTGACCGGGTTGCGGGTGGTGGACGCCTCGGTGATGCCCTACGTCACCAACGGGAACATCTACGCCCCGGTCATGATGGTCGCCGAGAAGGCGGCGGACCTCATCCTGGGCAATACGCCGTTGGCGCCGTCGCCACTCGACTACTACCGGCACGACCGCGGTTCGTCGGCGGTGGCATGATGCCGCGTCGCGAAGGCAGAGCTGTGTCAGGGAACCACACGACGAGTGCACCGGGGAGTTGTGCGTGAAGGACCTCTACATCGATGGAGAGTGGCGGCAGGCGGTAGCCGGCGGGCATCGGGAGATCCGCTGCCCGGCGGACGGCACCTCGGTGGCCACCGTGGCCGAAGGAACCCGGGACGACACGATCGCGGCGATCCGCGCGGCCCGGAAGGCCTTCGACGAGGGGCCGTTGCCCTGGCCGAGGACCCCGGCCGGCGAACGTGGTGCGCTGCTGCACCGCGTCGCTGACCTCCTCCAGCGCGACAAGCAGGAGTTCGCCCGCGCGGAGTCGCTCGACACCGGTAAACGGCTGGTGGAGAGCGAGTACGACATCGACGACGTGACCGCCTGCTTCCGGTACTACGCCAGCATCGCCGACACGGACGGCGGACGCGTCGTGGACACCGGGCGCAGCGACGCGATCAGTCGGGTCGAGTATGAGCCGATCGGTGTGTGCGGCCTCATCACGCCCTGGAACTACCCGTTGCTGCAGACCTCGTGGAAAGTGGCCCCGGCGCTCGCCGCTGGGAACACCTTCGTCCTCAAGCCCAGCGAGCTGACCCCCTCGACCGCGATTCTGCTGATGCGGCTGCTGGACGAGGCCGGGCTGCCGCCGGGCGTCGCCAACCTGGTCCTCGGCGCGGGTGCCGAGGTCGGAGCGCCGCTCGCCGAGCACCCGGACGTGGACCTGGTCTCGTTCACCGGGGGCCTGCAGACCGGGCGCGGCCTGATGGCGGCAGCGGCGGCGACGGTGAAGCGGGTGACGCTCGAGCTCGGCGGCAAGAACCCGAACGTCGTCTTCGCCGACGCCGACTTCGACGCCGCCGTGGACTTCGCGCTCACCGCGGTGTTCCTGCACTCGGGTCAGGTCTGCTCGGCCGGTACCCGGCTCGTGGTCGAGGAGTCCCTCCACGACGCCTTCGTGGACGCGGTCGTGGACCGCGCCCGTCGGATCCGCCTCGGCGGGCCCTTCGACACCGTCGCGGAGACGGGGCCGCTGATCTCCGCTGCACACTTGTCCAAGGTGGAGTCGTACGTCGCCGCCGGAATCGCCGAAGGCGCGGTGCTGCGCTGCGGCGGCCGTCGCCCCGACGAGGACCGCCTCGCCAACGGCTTCTACTACCTACCGACGGTGCTCGACGGCTGTCGTGGGGACATGTCCGTCGTCCGTGAGGAGTCCTTTGGCCCGGTCCTCACCGTCGAGACCTTCACCGACGAGGACGAGGCGGTCCGCATCGCCAACGACACCCACTACGGCCTCGCGGGCGCGGTCTGGACCAGCGACGCCAGCCGCGCCCAGCGCGTCGCGCGGCGGCTGCGGCACGGCACCGTCTGGATCAACGACTACCACCCGTACGTACCCAAGGCGGAGTGGGGCGGTTTCCGGCAGTCCGGCAACGGCCGCGAGCTGGGCCCGACCGGGCTCAACGAGTACCGAGAAATGAAGCACATCTGGCAGAACACCGATCCCCGTCCGCAGCACTGGTTCCGCGGCTAGCGCCCCCACGCCATCCGCAACCGTCGCCCGAGGAAAGAGACGAATCAGCCATGTCTGTCCCAACCGACTATCACCGCCGTCCCGGCGGGCCCATCCCCGCGTACGCACCCCGGTGCTGCACGGGCGCGCCGAGGGTGCGGAGCAACGACCGGGCGGAGTGGGCATCATGAGCACGGATACGGCGGTTCAGCCGCGCGGGCAGGTCAATGATCGCCAGACTCCGGTGATCTCGGTCCGGAACCTGTGGAAGGTGTTCGGCCCGAACGCGGAGCGGGTGCCGAGCTCGACCGAGCTCGCGGGGCTGTCCCGGCGGGAACTGCGGGAGCGGGCCCGGTGTACCGCCGCGGTACGGGAGGTGTCGTTCGACGTCGCGCCGGGAGAGGTCTTCGTCGTGATGGGGCTGTCCGGCTCCGGCAAGTCCACGCTGGTGCGCTGCCTGACCCGGCTGATCGAGCCCACCGCGGGGGAGGTGGTCTTCGAGGGCGAGGACATCCTGCGTGCCGACAAGAAGCGGCTGCGGGAGCTCCGTCGCCGTAAGTTCTCGATGGTCTTCCAGCACTTTGGTCTCCTGCCGTACCGAACGGTCGTCGACAACGTCGGGTATGGACTGGAGATCCGGGGTGCCGGCCGCGCCGAGCGGATCCGCCGGGCGACCGAGGTCATCGAGCTGGTGGGCCTCGACGGCTACGAGCAGGCGTACCCGGACCAGCTCTCCGGCGGGATGCAGCAGCGGGTCGGGCTGGCGCGGGCGCTGGCCGGTGACCCGGACGTGCTCTTCTTCGACGAGCCGTTCTCCGCGCTGGACCCGCTGATCCGCCGTGACATGCAGAACGAGGTCATCCGACTGCACCGTCAGGTTGGTAAGACGATGGTCTTCATCACGCACGACCTCTCCGAGGCGCTCAAACTCGGCGACCGGATCCTGCTCATGCGCGACGGCAACGTGGTGCAGGCCGGGACCGGGGACGAGTTGGTCGGGGCGCCGGCCGACGACTACGTGCGCGACTTCGTCCAGGACGTGCCCCGCGCCGACGTTCTCACCCTGCGGTGGATCATGCGTCCATCCCGGGACGCCGACCAGCTGGACGGTCCTCAGCTGGGGCCGGGTGTCATCGTGCGCGACGCGGTCCGCACGGTGCTCGCCGCCGACCGGCCGGTGCGGGTCGTCGAGAACGGGGAGCTGCTGGGCGTGGTCGGCCATGAGGAAGTCCTCAATATTGTCGCCGGCACGCAGGCGGGCGCCTAATGGCCACGACGACCATGACCGGCTCGTCGACGCGGACCACCCCACGTCGACGAATCACCAAGCCGCTGGCGGTGGTGGGTGTCCTCGTCTTCTGGCTTGTCGCCTGGACCCTGCTGCGCGGCCAGGACATGTTGGAACTGCCCCGGGCCACGCTGACCGATCTGCATCACTGGCTTAACGACGTCAACGACTCGGTCGGGGCCAGCCGGAACAGCAGCCCGATCTTCCTGTACTTCTTCAACGAGATCCGCGCGGTGATGGACGCGCTGGTGACCTTCGTCCAGGGGCTCATCGCGCAACCGGCGTACGGACGGCCGGTGCCGGTGCTCGGGTGGCTGGGTGTGGTCGCGCTGGTCTCCTACGTCTCCTGGGCGTTCGCCAACTGGCGGGTGGGGCTGCTCGCCGCGGGCGGGTTCACTCTCTTCGGCCTGCAGGGGCTGTGGCAGGAGAGCATGGACACGCTGGCGCTGACGTTGGTGGCGGTCTTCGTGTCGCTGTTGTTCGGCATTCCGCTGGGCATTCTGGCCGGGGTGTCGGACCGGTTCCACCGGATGATCACCCCGGTGTTGGACCTCATGCAGACGATGCCCACCTTCGTCTACCTCGCGCCGCTGACCCTGGTCTTCCTGATCGGCCCAGCCTCCGCGACGATCGCGACCCTGATCTACGCCATGCCGCCGGCGATCCGGATCACCGCGCACGGAATCCGTTCCGTGCCGGCACCGCCGGTGGAGGCCACCGACTCGTTCGGGGCGACCCGGCGGCAGCGGCTGACCAAGGCGCTCCTGCCGCTGTCGAAGCGGACGATCGTGCTCGGCGTCAACCAGACGATCATGGCGGCGTTGGCGATGGTGACCGTCGCGGCCCTGATCGACGCTCCCGGCCTCGGCAAGACAGTGATCAAGGCTCTGCAGACCACCGATGTCGGTACCGCGTTCAACGCGGGTGTCGCGATCGTGGTGATGGCTATTGTCCTGGACCGGGTCACCACGGCGGCCAGCATCCGCGCCGAGCAGGGTGGCGGCGAGTCCAGTCCGCGGATCCGCCGGCTGCTCCTGGCCGGGTTCGGGCTGGTCGCAGCGGTCTGCTCGTACCTGTCCTACACCTACCTGTGGGCCTCCGAGTTCCCGGATGGCGGCCAACTCGGCGAGTACCTGTCGCAGGGGGCGACCGCGGTGACGACGTGGGCACAGAACAACCTCTCGGACGTTACCGCGGCGGTGAAGGACGGCGTGACCATCGCGTTGCTCAACCCGTTGGAGGCGCTGCTGGCGGAGTCGCCGTGGTGGTTGATGGGTGCGGTGATCGTGGTGCTCGCCGCGCTGATCGGCAACCTGCGCACCGCTGCCGTCGCCGCGGTCTGTGTGGGGCTGCTGGTCGGCAGCGGGCTCTGGAACGCCAGCATGATCACTCTTGCCATGACGCTCGTGGCCACGCTGTTGGTCGTGACGCTGGGAGTGGTTGTCGGTGTGTGGATGGGCAGGAGTAGCCGGGCCGACCGGATCATCCGGCCGGTCCTGGACGCCGGGCAGACCATGCCGGCCTTTGTCTACCTGATCCCGGTCGTAGCGCTCTTCTCGGTGAGCCGCTTCAGCGCGATCGTCGCCGGTGTCGTCTACGCCGCGCCGGTTGCTATCAAGATCGTCGCAGATGGGGTACGTGCCATTCCGGAGTCGACGGTGGAGGCGGCTACCGCCGCGGGCTCCAACAGCTGGCAGACCATCACGAAGGTCCAGCTGCCGATGGCGCGGCAGTCGCTGATGCTCGCCACCAACCAGGGGCTTATCTACGTGCTGTCGATGGTGGTCATCGGCGGCCTGGTCGGGGCCGGTGCGCTCGGCTACGAGGTCGTCGCCGGCTTCTCGCAGGGGCAGCTCTACGGCAAGGGCCTGGCGGCTGGAGTCGCCATCGTCGTACTCGGGATCATGCTCGACCGGATCGCGCGGGCCGCCGCGCAACGGTCGGACCGCGCTTTCGCCGCCACCCAGACGTGACTCATCCGCCGTCCCGGTCCGCCGGGGCCGCGGAATCGGAGTTGACCGACGAACAACACCTTATGGAGGGTGACAGTAAATGAGATCCATCGTTAACAAGAGGGTCCTGGCGGGCGTCTCGCTGTCCACGGTGGCGGCTCTCGCGCTCACCGCGTGCGGTGGGACCAAGATCGAGTCGACGGACCCCGCCGAAGCGGGCGACTGCGGCACCTTCACCATCGCGATCAACCCCTGGGTGGGGTACGAGGCGAACGCGGCCGTCATCGCCCACGTCGCCGAGACCGAACTCGGCTGCAAGGTCGTCAAGAAGGATCTCAAGGAGGAGATCGCCTGGCAGGGCTTCGGCACCGGTCAGGTGGACGCGATCGTGGAGAACTGGGGCCACGACGACCTCAAGAAGAAGTACATCGAGGATCAGAAGACCGCGGTGAACGCCGGTTCGACCGGTGTCGAGGGTGTCATCGGCTGGTACGTGCCGCCATGGATGGCCGAGGAGTACCCCGACATCACCGACTGGAACAACCTGAACAAGTACGCCTCCCTCTTCGAGACCACGGAGTCCGGCGGCAAGGGACAGCTGCTCGACGGTGACCCGTCCTTCGTCACCAACGACGAAGCCCTGGTCAAGAACCTGGGGCTGGACTACCAGGTGGTGTACGCGGGCAGCGAGCCGGCCCTGATCCAGGCGTTCCGTCAGGCGGAGCAGGAGAAGAAGCCGGTGCTCGGCTACTTCTACGACCCGCAGTGGTTCCTCTCCGAGATCGAACTGGTCAAGGTGAACCTGCCCGAGTACGAGGAGGGCTGCGACGCCGACCCGGAGAAGGTCGCCTGCGACTACCCGGTGTACGACCTTGACAAGATCGTGAGTAAGTCGTTCGCCGACGCCAACGGGCCCGCCTACCAGCTGGTCGACAACTTCAACTGGAGCAACGAGGACCAGAACGTGGTGGCCCGGTACATCGCCCAGGACAACATGTCGCCGGAGGAGGCGGCTGAGAAGTGGGTCGAGGCCAACAAGGACAAGGTTGAGGCCTGGCTGCCGCAGAGCTGACCTGACCGCAAGACCTGTGCGGTGGCGCCGGTAACTCACCGGCGCCACCGCACAGCTGTCTTCTCGACCTCCCGCATCCCCGCAGCTTCCCCGGCGTCGGTGCCCGCCTACGCGGATTCGGGGGACCACGGGCGGGCCACGGTGTCGCTACGCTACGGCCGTGCTGTTGGCGTAGCCAACCAACCCGGGGGGATCGACGTGTCACAGAACCAGGCCGATCAGCAGACTGCCGAGCAGCGGACCGGAGCTGATGCCTCCACTGTGGATGTGTCGGTGCCGCACTCGGCACGGGTGTGGAACTACTGGTTGGGCGGCAAGGACAACTTCGCGTCGGACCGGGCGGCCGGCGACCAGGTTCGAGCGATCTTCCCGGAGATCGTCGAGGCCGCTCGTTACTCCCGGGCGTTCCTACGTCAGGCCGTGACCTACCTCGCCGCGGAGGCGGGCATCCGCCAGTTCCTCGACGTCGGCACCGGCCTGCCGACCGCCGACAACACCCATCAGGTTGCCCAGCGGATCGCGCCGCAGGCCCGGGTCGTCTATGTCGACAACGATCCGATGGTCCTCGCGCATGCCCGGGTGCTGCTGACCAGTGACCCGGCGGGTGCCACCCAGTATCTCAACGCCGACCTGCATGATCCAGAGCGGGTCATCCGGGAGGCCCGGGCAACGCTGGACCTCAGCGAGCCGGTCGGCTTGATGATGTTGGGGGTGATGGGGCATGTCGCGGACCCTGCCCAGGCGCGAGACGCCGTACGCGCCCTGGTCTCGTCCCTGCCGTCGGGCAGCTTCCTGACGATGTCCGACGGCACGGCCACGAGTGAGCGGGTGATCGAGTCCCATCGGCAGTACAACGAGAGCGGTGCGGCGCCGTACCACCTGCGCGAGGTCGCGGACTTCACCGCCTTCTTCGACGGCCTCGACCTGGTCGAGCCGGGGGTCGTGCCCCTGGGACGCTGGCGACCGGAGAATGGCTCGCTGATGGTCGTGGACGGCTACTGCGGGGTCGCCCGCAAGCCCTGACCACCAGCGCGGATGCCTCCAGACGGGTGAGGCTCGGCCGGGCCCCGCGTCAGTGGTGAACCCGGTGTTGGTCGAGTTGGTGGCGCAGGGTGTCGGCGAAGCCCTCCGCGGTGCGGAGCTGCTCACGTAGCGCCTCCACCCGGGTGGCGGCGACGGTGTGGAACAGGCCGAGTCGGTCGAGCAGGGCCGGCCGGTCGGCGGTGCCGGCGGTAGCCAGGGCGTCCAGGACAGCGAGCAGGGCCCGCATCTCGTCGAGGCTGAACCCGAGCGGCTTCATCCGCTTTACCACCGCGAGACGCTCCACGTCGGCGTCGGTGTAGAGGCGGAAGCCGCCCTCGCTGCGCGCCGACGGGACGATCAGCCCGGCGTCCTCGTAGTGCCGGATGGTGCGAATGCTCAGCCCGACCCGCTCGGCCGCCTCGCCGATTCGCATCAGCGGCCCGACGCCCGACGGGCGACCGGTGGCCCCGGGCGCACTGGCGGGCGCGGGACCACCGGGCACCGGGCCGGGCATCAGTGGCCCTCGCCGAGGGTGCCGGCCAGGTTGCCGTGGATGGCGGCGCTGGGCTGGTTCAGCTCGATGATCTCCACGGTCTTGCCGCGCGCCGCGTACTTCGTGGTGATGGCGTCCAGCGCCGCGACCGACGAGGCGTCCCAGACGTGGGCGTGGGTCATGTCGATGACCACGTGTGACGGATCGTTGGCGTAGTCGAACTGGTAGACCAGATCGTTGCTGGCGGCGAAGAACAACTCGCCGTGCACCGAGTAGATGCGGCTCCCGCCGTCGGGGTCCAGCACGCTGGTGACCTCCACCAGGTGCGCGACCCGGTTGGCGAAAATCACCATCGCGGTGAGGACACCGATGACCACACCGATGGCCAGGTTGTGGGTGAACAGGGTCGTGGCGACGGTGGCGACCATGACCAGCGTCTCGCCCCAGGGCATCCGCTTCAGTGTGGCCGGGGCCACCGAGTGCCAGTCGAACGTCGAGACCGAGACAATGATCATAACCGCGACCAGGCCGGCCATCGGGATCGCGGCGACCACGTCGCCCAGGCTGACCACCAGGATGAGCAGGAACACGCCGGAGAGGAAGGTCGACAGCCGGGTTCGCGCGCCAGACGCCTTAACGTTGATCATCGTTTGACCGATCATCGCGCAGCCACCCATACCGCCGAAGAAGCCGGTGACGATGTTGGCGACGCCCTGGCCCCAGGACTCGCGGGTCTTGTTGGAGTGGGTGTCGGTGATGTCGTCCACCAGCTTGGCGGTCATCAGCGACTCCATCAGCCCGACCAGCGCCACGCCGAGGGCGTACGGAGCGATCAGGCTCAGGGTGTCGAGGGTCCAGGGGATCTGTGGCAGCCCGAGGGTGGGCAGGTTGTTGGGCAGTTCGCCCTGGTCGCCGACGGTGGGCACGGCAATCCCGGCGGCGACCGTGATGGTGGTCAGGACGATGATCGTCACCAGTGGGGCTGGTACGGCCCGGGTGATCCGGGGCAGCCCGATCATGATCGCCAGGGCCAGGCCGACCAGCGGGTAGACCAACCACGGCACCCCGAGCAGGTACGGCACCTGTGCGGAGAAGATGAGGATGGCCAGCGCGTTGACGAAGCCGACCATCACGCTGCGGGGGATGAACCGCATCAGCTTCGCCACCCCGAGCAGCGCCAGTAGCACCTGGATGATGCCGCCGAGGATCACCGCGGCGATCAGGTAGTCCAGCCCGTGCTCTTTCGCCAGCGGTGCCACGACCAAAGCGATCGCCCCGGTCGCTGCGGAGATCATCGCCGGTCGACCGCCACAGATCGCGATGACGACGGCCATGGTGAAGGAGGCGAACAGCCCGACGCGGGGGTCCACCCCGGCGAGGATCGAGAAGCTGATCGCCTCCGGGATCAGCGCCAGGGCAACGACCAGGCCGGCGAGCACCTCGGTCCGAAGTACCTTCGGTGACAGCCAGGACGGGCGGGACAGGCGCGGCCGGTTGACCGCGGGCAGCACAGGAGACATACAGCCGTTTCCACTCGGGTGTACACGGGGCGCACACGGATCGGCACGTCCTACTCGGGACGTGCCGAATGTTGTACACAGCATTTCCGGTCGGACATCTCGGACTATTCCCGGCAACGTTGCCCGGAATAGACCACGAGGGGTCAGCAGCCGCACCTCGACGACCGGGATCGAACCCTACCCTTCGGTGAGGGGAGAGTCGGCCCATCGTGATGATCATCACGATGGGCCCGGTCTGTTCCATGATCTTTTGGTCCGGACGGGCGCGGCTGCCCGCGTCGACCTTCGTCGGGTGGGCACGGTCGGGCTGGTCGATGCTCCCGTCATCGGTCGGCCCGGATTGAGGAAACCAGACACCCGATGCTGTCCACACATTCGGCGGACGAATTGGGCGGCTCGAAAAAGCGGGCATGCGATCTGATTGGTTCTCAGAGACGCCGAAATAACGTGGCTGTTGTTGCTGATCGGAAAGTCTGCGTTTAGCGTTGCGCCCTTCGGAGTCGACGATGTTCAAGGAGTTTGCACCAATGCGAAAGCGTTTTGCCTTGCCATTGATGACGATGGGAGCTATCACGGCCACGATGGCCGTCGCCGCGCCCGCCCAGGCGCACGGCTATGTGTCGGGACCGCCCAGCCGTCAGGCGCTCTGCGCGCAGGGTGTGGTGTCCGACTGTGGGCCCATCCAGTTCGAGCCACAAAGCGTCGAGGGGCCGAAAGGGCTGAAGAGCTGCAGCGGCGGCCTCCCCGAGTTCGCCGTGCTCGACGACGAGAGTCGGGCCTGGCCCGCGGCCACGGTCGGCCGGTCGGTCACCTTCGACTGGATCAAGACCGCCCCGCACAGGACCAGTAGCTGGGAGTACTTCATCGGCAACGAGCTGTTGGCCACCTTTGATGGTGGTGGAGTGCAGCCGCCGTCCACGCTCTCGCACACCGTCGACCTGGGCGACCGCGTGGGCCAGCAGAAGGTCCTCGCCGTGTGGAACATCGCCGACACCCCCATGGCGTTCTACTCCTGCATTGACGTGAACATCGACGGCGGCGCGTCCCCGACGCCGACCGGCACCGCGTCCCCGACGCCGACCGGCACCGCGTCGCCGACGGCCACTGCGTCGCCGACCGGCACCGCGTCGCCGACGGCCACTGCGTCGCCGACCGGCACTGCGTCGCCGACCGGCACTGCGTCCCCGACCGGTACTGCGTCCCCGACGGCCACTGCGTCGCCGACCGGTACTGCGTCCCCGACCGGCACCGCGTCGCCGACGGCGACCGGCACTCCGGCGCCCGGCGAGGGTTGGGCGGTGGGGACCTCCTACCGGATCGGTGACGAGGTGACGTACGACGGGGTGAGCTACCGGGCTCGGCAGGCGCACACCGCGACACCCGGCTGGGAGCCGCCGCGCGTACCAGCGCTGTGGAGCGCCGCGTCGCCGACGGCGACCGGCACTCCGGCGCCTGGCGACGGTTGGGCGGTGGGGACCTCCTACCGGATCGGTGACGAGGTGACGTACGACGGGGTGAGCTACCGGGCTCGGCAGGCGCACACCGGGACACCCGGCTGGGAGCCGCCGCACGTGCCGGCGCTGTGGATCCGAATCTGAGTTAGCGGGCGTGGCTGCACCGGCCGTGGTGGTGGGGGACACCCGGCCGGTGCGGGCCGACCGTGAGTCAACGCCTCCCGTGACCCGAAAGGAGTAGGCCGTGCGACGGCTGCTACTGGTCGCCCTGCTCGCCACCGCCGCGCTGCTGGCGGGCTGCGCCGGGACGCCAGAACGCCCCGCCACCCAGGTGGCGGTCGATGACGAGGTGCCCGCGGCCACGTCGATGAACGAGGCCGACATTCGGTTCCTGCGGGTGATGGCGGCACACACCGAACAGAGTGTCGAGATCGCGCGATCGGTGCAGGACCGGATCGACGACCCGGAGATCAAAATCCTGGTCGGCGCGGTCAAGGCGACCGAGTTCGACGAACACGTGATGACACGTGCCTGGCTACAGGCCGTCGACTCGGATCCCGCCGCGACCGCAAGCCCGGAGGATATCGGCCAGGCGGCCATCGACGGGGGACTGGACCGGCTGCGCGACACGCCCGACGCGGCGGTCGACGCGGTGCTCTGCGAGCTGCTCGGCACCCACCACCGCACCGCGGCGGAACTCGCCCGATCGCACGCGGAGGCCGGCACCAGTCCGGAGGTGCTGGCCTATGCCCGCCGCGTCGAACAGTCCCGGGCGGCGGGAGCCGACATTCTCGATCGCCTGTCGTCAGGCGACGCATAGCCGGCCCCGCCGTCGCCACCCGGATTCGGTCGGCCGCCCCTGTCGGGGACGTCACCAGCCGCGCGCCGGCCTCAGAGAGCCACTGGCTCGGCAGCGTCGTTGTCGACGTTGCGTACGAACTCATCCTGAGGAGCGAGCCCCGGGACAGGTGCCGTGTCGAGTCCGGTATCGAAGTTGTTGGCGACGTTATCGAGGTCGGCGTCGATCGAGTTGTTCGAGTCCTCGTTGAATTCGGCGTCGATCGAGTTGAAAGAATCCTCGTTGTTCGAGTCGTTGACCGAGTTGTCGATATCGGTGGTGATGTCGTTTTCGATCGACTGTTCGTTGGTGGAGTTGTCGATGGAGCTGTTCTGTGACAGGTCGGAGTTATTGATCGAGTTGTCGATCGAGTTGGATGACTGGTCCTGAACGCCTGAACCGAAGTTCAGGTTCGCGAGGTCGTTACCTTCGCCGAAGTCGATATTGCCGTCGCCGAAGGTGTTGTCGCCATCGCCGATTACCCCGCTGTTTTCGCCCGTGTTGACGTTTTCCGCGTCGTCGCCGGCGAGGACGGCTCCGTCGCCGGTGTTGGCCTGCCCGTCGTTGTCGCCGCCGATGGCCTGGGAGTCGTCACCCGTGGCCGCACTAACGTCACCCTCACCTGTGGCGACGACATTGCCGTCACCTGTGGCGACGACATTGCCGTCACCTGTGGCGACGACATTGCCGTCACCTGTGGTGACGGCAATGTCGTTGGCGCCGTCCACGTCTACGTCCACTGAGTTGTCGATGGTTGTCGACTGGTCGACAAAGCTCGTCGACTGGTCGATATCCTGGTGCACGACGGTGACCAGCTCGGTGACGGTCTGCACGATCTGTTCCAGCGGCGGCGGCCCGGCATCCGCGGCTAGCCCGCTGCCGCCCGAGTCCTGCTCTCCACCACCCCCGCTACCAGCGGCGACCTGCGCAACCGCGTCCTTGGTTTCCGGCGGTAGCGCGGACTCCTGAGCGACGACCGTGGCGACCTGGGCGACGTTGACACCGGAGAGGTCGGCGTCGGTGATGCCCTCGGCGGCGAGCACGCCCTCCGGGTCGGCCACGAGGTTCTCCGCGACGTCGCGGTCGCTGAAGACCTTGGCAAAGAAATCCCGAAAGAGTTCATTAACATCAATGCTCATCGTTGTTCTCCCTGTCTGGCCGGGGCCTTGGTCGGCCCCGGCATAGCCCTACACTGCCGCCGGAGTCCCGACCGTGGCATCGGGGAAACCCCCGCGAGCCCGCCCTGGCGATAGGGGCTGCTGCCCAGCCGGCTGACCCGCGTCAAGCTCGGTCGCCGCTCAGCCGACAACCCCCGGGTGTTCCCGCAGGGCGGCGAGGAACTCGGCTCGGCTGGAGGCGTCCAGTTTGGTCCGCATCCGCGCCACGTGGTGTTCGACTGTCTTCGGCGACAGATACAGATGGGATCCGATTTCCCGTTGGGTGCGCCCCTCAAGCACCATGCGCCCGACCACAATCTCGCGATCGGACAGCACCCCAGCCCGCCCGCGCTGCTCGCCTCCGCCGACCTCCGTAACGGACAAGCCGCGTGCGTGCTCCAACATTCGCCGTGCCGCCGTCGCATCCGTGGTGCGAATCGCCGCCTGGCCCACCAGCCGTGAGGCATCCCAGGGCAGCTGATGGGTCGCCAGGTCATCGGCGACCGAGCAGACCCGGTCGATATCCACCGTGCCCGCGAGTACATCGGCCCAGGCCACTGCCGCGGCGCCCTGCGCGCGCTGGCGTGGTCCGGCGAGGGCAGCGGTCCTGGTCAGCTCACCGGCCACCGTGGCGGCCGTAGCCGTGTCCTCGAGGGCGACGGCGACCTGTACCCGAATCCAGCCCACCGCGACAACCCACGTCGGCGGATGCCCGGCGCGTGCGACGAGATCGTCGAGTACGTCCATCACGGGCTCAGCTCGCACCATCCGGCGTAGCCGCGCCGCCGCCACCACCAGCTCCTCCAGGACCTCGATGACGAAGAGGTCCACCGTGCGTCGCGCCAGCTGCGTCTCCACCCCGTTCCATGCCTCGCGCATTCGCGCCACGTCACCACTACGGCGGGCCATCCCCGCCGTGAGCGCGGCGGTGAGCAACTGGTCCCGGGCAGTTGGGTACGGCCCTGGCACCAGCTCCGCAGCCGCGGTGTCGTAACGGCCCGTTCGCATCCGGGTGAACGCCAGGAGCAGCTGGTGTCGTC
Source organism: Salinispora tropica CNB-440 (assembly GCF_000016425.1). GTDB lineage: Bacteria > Actinomycetota > Actinomycetes > Mycobacteriales > Micromonosporaceae > Micromonospora > Micromonospora tropica. The sequence continues at coordinate 1,880,782 of NC_009380.1, forward strand.
GGATGGTCACCGGGCCACCGACGCCCGCGGCCATCCCGGCGTGGAGCAGTCGCTCTGCGGTGGAGGTATCACCGGTCAGTCCGGCGACGAGGGCGCCGAGCGCGTGCGGCGAGTCGGGCAACACGACGTCGGGTGGTAGGCGCTGGGCGGCCTCAGCAGACTCGATCAGGAGGGGCAACATGGCCTCCGGATCGGCGAGGCTCGCCGCGGCCTCGGCCAGCCGGGCGAGGGCCTCCGGCGTCCGTCGGCTGGACTCGGTGCGGGTGCGACCGGCGGCATCGCCAGCACGTTCGAGATGACCAGTCGCGGCCCAGGCCACGGCTGCCAGGGCCGCACCTGGCTGGTCGACATCGGCCAGTGCCTCTGCTGCTCTGTCCCATCGCCCCTGTTGCGCAGCGATGGCGGCCCCCACGATGGCCAGCCGTGCCGGCTCACCACCAACGCCGGTCAGATCCACCGGTATCCCGAGCTGCGTGGCCGCCTCGGCCCGGCCCACCGCAACAGCCGCCGGCGGTGCGCCTGCCTCGGCCGCGGCGTCGTACCAGGACACTGCGGCATCGGGATCGCGGAATCGCAGGTGATCAGCAGCATGCGCGTAGGCGACTGCTGCCGTTGGTGTCCGGACACCAGCTCGCCGCAGCCGGACTGCGGCCAGTAGTGGGTCAGTGCCGGAGCCCAGGAGCGCTGTGGCCACCCGGTCATGCAGCTGCCGCCGTACCATCACGGGCAAGTCGGCCAGGATCGCCGCTGCGACGGCCGGGATCAGCGAAGCCGAACCAGGCGCGATCATGCCAAGTTCTTGCAGGACGTTGCTGGTATCGGCGACCGTCGCCAAGGTCACCCCGGTAGCCCTGGCAACCACGGAATCTGGGACGTCCAGCAATAGCGCAAGCACCTGTGCCACCGCCACGCCGTCGGCAGGAAGACCCGCGAGGCGGCGCTGTACCCGGGCCTGCAATGCGGCGGGGACCGAGCCCTGGGACGTCGCGGCGGCCAGGGACGCGGCTATCGCGGCCATCCCACGCGACGCGGTGAGGATCTCCTCGATCGTGGCCTCGTCGGGCTCAGCTAGGCCCGCTTCGGCGACGACCGCGGCGACACCGGCGGCATCCAATGGCCCGAGCTGGTCGACCGTGCCGGCTGCCGCGACGACCTGGTCCAGGTCAGCTAGCTCCGCGGCACGGACTATTGGCCGCCGTGCGATCAGCATTGCCTGGCCAACACGCGCGGCCGCGGTCAGAGCACGCCAGCTGGACGGGTGCCCGTGGTGAGCATCGTCGACGATCACCACGGCGCCCTCAGCCCGGGCCTCCGTCAGTACCAGGTCGAGAACCGCATCGCTGCTGGGCAGCGTCACCCAGCGCGCCGGACAGTCGAGTGCGGCGGCGAGATCTCGAAGCCGCCGGCTCCGGCCGGCACCGTCGACACCCACGACCACGGTCGTGGCATCGGCGCCCGGGATGGTCATTCGACCTTGGGCCTGCATCCGTCTCAACCCTCGGTGATCGGTGCGCAGTTTCCCGTCTCGTACCCGCCGTTGGTGTCCTGGACCAACCCGTGCCAGTCAACCGCGATCCGTACACACACCTTGTCTGGCAGCGTCTGACCAGGAGGTGCGTAGGAGGCGATTGCTTTCCACCTGCCATCGCCCCAGGTGGCGACGGACGGAAGCGTGTCCTCGACGTACCACAGCTCCTGGTCGGTGGCGTGGGCACCCATGACAGCCGGGTCCGGGCTGACGCCGTCGCTGCCGAAGATGTGCAGATGGAAACCGCCGTTGACGTCCAGGGTCGTGCCCTCCGGGACACCGACATCGCCCTGGATGGTGAGGGTGGAACCGTCGAAGACCGCTGTGGTCAGGCACGCCCACCGTTTGTTGGCACGAATCGTTTCGGTGCACTGTTCGTCCCCGGGAGGCGCCGCCTCGCTGGGACCTGTCGCCGTTGCCGCCACCGCTGTGCTCTGGTCCGTCGGAGGAGCATCCTGGTGGCCGAACATCGCGTATCCGGCGCCGGCAAGTGCCAGCACCAGGGCGAGGGCCGCGGCGCCGACGGTCAGCGACCGAGACCGTTTCGGGCGGGCTGACAGCTTCCTCGTGCTGGGAGACCGGTCGGTATCTGACTGCCGTGGGCGGCCACTTCGGCCGCCGGTGACCGCGGCCGAACCGCGGACCAGCGGTGCTGCCGCGGCCCCGATCGTCGGTGTGGCAGCGGTCGCCGACGTGTCGGCCCGGTGGACAGCTGCGGTCGGAGTAGCGAGCGGCGCTGCGGGCACCTGAGCTGGCGCCTGCCGGGGCGCAGGCGTCTGGCTGGCCGTGGCGCGGGCCAGGGCATCCGCGGCGATCCAGGCCGCCCCGAGCGCGACCGCATGCTTCGGGTGGGTGTCCACCGCCACCGGGCGGCCCAACTCGGCGCCGACCATCTGTGCGACCAGTGGCATCCGCGACGAGCCGCCGACCAACAGAACCGAATGGAGGTCATGTGGCGTGACTCCAGCTGAGACCAACGCCCGGCGCATGGCCTCAATGGAGTCGTGGAGCGCCGGGCGTACCATCGCCTCCAGCTCGGCCCGGGTCAGTCGGACCTCGGTGGACAGGTTCGGCACCATCACCGGGATGGACACGTCGGTATCAGCGGACAGTGCTTCCTTGGCCTCGACGCACTCGCCGCGCAACCGCCCTACCGCCGCGATCGCGGTGGGGTCGTCGTCGGCCAACTCCGCGAGCTTTCCGCCGGTCGCTGCCGCCACGTGAGCGAACACTGCCGCGTCGAAGTCGATACCGCCGAGCCGCTCGATTCCTTCTGGCTGGCCGAGGATCTCGAACCCGTCCCCGGTATGCCGAAGCACCGCCGCGTCGAACGTGCCGCCACCCAGGTCGTACACGGCCAGTGCGGCACCCCGGTCGACTCGTTCCTGCTGGGCGTACGAGACAGCCGCGGCGACCGGTTCGGTGGTGTACTCGACCGGCTGTTCGATGCCGGCCAGCTGCACCGCCTGGCGTAACATGTCGGTCTTGTACGGTCCCCAGTTCGCCGGATGCGACAGGCAAATCCCGGCCGGCGGCTCGCCCTCACGCTGGACCACGTCGTCGACAACGGACCGAAGCAGGCGGGCCATCAGCGCCTCTGGCGAGTACGGTACCCCACCAAGCAGCAGCGGCGTGGTGTCGCCGAACCTGCGCTTGAACTCCCGCGCCACTCGGCGCGGCTCGGTCAGCCCGCGCCTGCTGGCGGTCTCCCCGACCAGGAAGGTCTCGTCGTCGCGCAGCAGCACCACCGACGGGATCACGGCGGCTCGGGTACCCAGCGGGGCGATCTCCGCACGTCCCTCCCGCCATGTCGCCGCAGCGGTGTAGGTGGTTCCCAGATCGATTCCCAGTACATACATTCTTCTACTCCAGCGTTTATGCGTTGCAGGTCCACCACCCCACGCATCGCGCATCGCGCGTCGCGGTCTGACACCGTCGGCGTTTCGTGGGGCTCTGTGCACGGCTCGTGCGTCGCGGTCAGTCACCACCGCCGTCCGCGACGATTAGGGGGTAGGTCGGGGATCTCCCCGCTGCGGCATCGGCGGCATGATCCCTACAGTGGGTGGCATGGACTCGGGCAGACTTCTCGACGCGCTCGGTGACCTCGCCGGTAGCGAGAACGCCCGGCAGGAGTACGCCGCCGACCCGGACGGCTTCCTCGGTGTCTACGGTCACCCTGGGCTGCCCGCCGACCTCGTCAACGAGGCGGTTTCCAACTATGCCGACGTGATGGACCCGGCTCTTGCGGAACACGTCGCCCCGACAGTCATGGCCCACCGCGGCTTCAGCGACACGAACACCACGTCGGATCCCGACTCTGGTCTGGACCTGTTGGCTACCGCATCGATTGTCGACAGCGGCGATCCGACGGCGGACCTGGACGGCGACAGCGCTGCCGAGTCCAACGATCCGAGTGCCACGTACTCCGAAGAGGACAGCGCCGTCGGAGCTGAGCCGTTGCCCGAGTCGGCCAGTGATCTGACGGACTATGCCGACCTGGCTTTCGGTTTCGGCGCGCAGGTGGATGCCGAGGACGAACCCGACTACCGCCTGGACACCGACCCGGTGAGCACGGCGGTGGTCGTCACGGCACCCCTCACCGACATCGGTGGGACCGGCCACTCGTTGCACGACCTGGCCAGGGTCGACGGCACCCAGCAACCAGAGGAGCCGTGGCTGGGCGACGCTTTCGACGGCGACAGCGTCTGACCGGTTCATACGCCCCGGCCGCCGTCGGTCAGTGAGGCCAGCATCCCCTCGCAGGAACGGACGGCGATCCGGCCGGCAATCGTCATCTCACGGCTGGTCATCGGGCTTTCGGTCCGTATCTGCCACCGTTCGAGCGCGGCCTGGACCGCCGATGTCAGTTCCTGCGGCGACGCGTCCGGCTCCAGACCCACGCGGACGTGCGGCGCAACACCCTGACCGCCGATGAGCCGCTCCAGGTCGTCAATGACGGCGGGCTTGCCGGTGACCCAGCCAGCCCGCACCGAGGTCAGCACCCGCAGCTCGCTGAAGGGGTGCGCACCAGCCAAAATCTCCTCCACCTCGGCGGCGATCGCCTCGCTACCTGGTGCGGGGCGGGTCCGGGTGAGGGCGTCAATGGCCAGCAGCGCCGATCGGCTCTTGAGTACGTCGCGCCGTTCGAAGAACAGTGAGCCGAGCACAGCCCTCAGCTCGACAAGGCCACTTCGCGCGGACAGCTCGCGGGCCAGCTCGGCGGCGGTCCGCACAATTCGCTGCCGTATGACCGCCGCCGCCAGTCGTAGGCCGAACAGGCCGAACCGTTCCAGCAGCACGTCTCGCTCGATCAGGGTCAGGCCCAGCTCCGGCATCGACTCTCGGAACCGGTCGGCGGACAGCAGCAGCGCCTCGACATCCCGGGGTGCCAACTTCGCGACTCGTCGCAGCCGCTCCATCTCGGCCTCGGTCAGCGTTGCCGCAGTCTCCGCCAACAGGCCTGCCACGGGCACGACGGCCTGCACCATCCGGCGCATTCTCGGGTCCATTGTCAGGTGTGCGGCAATGCGCTGCGCCGACGCCATCGAATCGATCCGGCCGACACCGATCTCATCGGCACGGGACAGGACACCGATCGCGTTGATCGGATTGGGCCGCGACACCTCGCTGTCACGAAACGCCTTGAGAAACTCCATGTCGGAGGCGTGCACGTGCCGCATGAGGTAGAGCACCGCGTCAGTTGGCATCGCCTCCTCCTCCGTGCCGTCGGCGGCGAGCAACTCCCAGGACCGTCGGGACACCCGGTCGGTCAGGGATCCGATGCCGGGGGTGTCGACCAGCGTGGTGGTCCGCAGGGCCTGCGAGGGCCAGATCACGGTGAGATGGTCGATCTCCTCCGGTGCTCGGCCGGCGAGGTCGATCTCGATCGCGCCGTCGTCCCGACTGAACCGCAGTTGTACTGGAGGTTGGTCAGCGACGTGCGCGGTGACCCGGTAGGTGTGGCCGTCGGCGTACCAGGTCACGACGCGGGTGCACTCACCCGTGTCAGTCGGCGCCAGCCGTTCTCCGACCAGTGCGTTGAGCAGCGTCGACTTACCGGCCTTCGCGCGGCCGGCAATGGCCACCCGCAGCGGCTCGTCGAGGCGGTCGCGGATCGCAGCCAGCTGTGACTCGTCCGCCGTGCCACGGTAGATGCCGATCGCGTGGTTCAGGGCAGCGCGTGTCCGGTCCAGCAGGTTCGTTGGGATCGGCCTGGTCATGCCGTACCCTCCGCGATCGCACCGGCCATCTGCCGTACCTTCGCCAGTCGAGCCAGTTCCGCATCAAGATCCCGTAGGCGGTCCGCCCGATTGGTCTTGGTGCTCTTTGCCGCGTCGGTGGCGGCCTTCAGCGCCTCGGCAGTGGACTTGTTGAGTTCCTCGGCCAAGGCGGCATAGTGGTCGCGTAGCTGTCGCTGGATCCGGCGTAGCGTGTCCCGGGAGTCTTTCCCGACGACGAAGTTGACCTCGTCGCAGTAGCGGCGCACCGAGTTCTTTGCCTGGTTGCGCCGGTTCTGCAGCTGGCGCTTCTTTTCGTCGCGCAGGCCCTTGTGGCCCATGATGAGCCCGATGCCAAGCCCGATCGGTCCCAGCCCCAGTCCCAGCAGGCTGCCGAGCATCGTGAACATCAGACCGCCGGTGTACGCGTTCTTCAACGCCACCATGGCCTGCTTTCCGACCTTCATCTTGGTCAGGTCGAGATCCTTGTGCTCGCCGGCCTGGGCCGCCAGCCGGCTCGGGTCATGGACGGCGAGCTGGTCGAGCGCCGCTCCGGACGCCTTTCGGAAGTGGTCAGCAACCTCCCAGCTGAGCTCCTCAGCGCGGTCGCGCAGCATGGTGTAGTTCGCCAGGGCCTCCGCGGCGATTCGCGACTGTAGCCAGGTCTCCACCGAATCCCACGAGTCGGCCGGGTCGATGTCGGCGATCATGTCGTCCGAGTCCTCGACCACGTGTCGTATTCGGCTGCGCAAATCGTGATCAACATCCGCGGTCAGGTCGAGGATTCCGTCATTGAGCGTCTGGCTCCACCGGGCCGCGGCGCCGCGCAGGGCCTCGGTCCGGGCTCGGGTGGCGGCGAGGTCGTCGACGATCCGCTGTGCGGCGTCCGGGTCAGCCAGCGTCGCCCGTTCGGCCTGGAACTGGGCGCTGATCTGATCCATCACGTTCGCGACGTCCGCGGCGCATTCGGTTGCCAGACGCTGCGCTGCCGACCCGCCGACCCGGTCGGCGACAAACGTGACCAGGTCCCCGAAGCCGGACTCGCGGTTGAGGTCCTTGTCCCCGGCAGCTACCGCACGGGAACGCAGCGTCGAGGACACCGCCATGATCGGGAAATCGGAGCCTACGTGCCGCTGGTTGAGGTCGCGGACCTTGCGCCACGCCGGATAGAAGTCGGTCTTCGTCATGACGCAGATGACGGTGGGACACATCTCCCGAACCTGGTACAGGAAGTCGACTTCGGTGCGGGTCAGCTCCTGCGACGCGTCGGTGACGAAGACGACCGCGTTGGCCATCGAGGTTGCCGCCAGGCTGGCCGTCGCGTGGGCGGAGTTGAGGCCACCCACGCCGGGCGTGTCCACCAGGACCAGGCCACCGGCGAGCAGCTTGCGGGGCAGGCTCACCTCGACCGCGCTTGGCGGCGCGGATCCAGACCCGGCGTCGGTCTCCACCACGTGTACGCGGATATCTTCCAGCGCGATCGGTTCACGTGTCGGCGGTTCACCCTCGCGCAGCACCACCGCGGTCACGTGCTCGCCGTAGCGCACCTGGGTGGGAGTTGCGGTGGCAGGACCGTCGTTGACCGGGCACAGATTAGTGCCGACCAGCGCGTTCACCAGGGAGCTCTTCCCCTTCTTGAACTCGCCGACCACCACCACGTGTACGTCGGTGGCGTACAGGCGGCGCCGGGCATGCCGCAGTCGGGCGGCGAGGTCTGCGCGTTGGTAGGCCTCACAGGCACGCAGGGCGTGGTCCACCAGCCGCGCTGTCCGTTCGATCACGCCCGTCGCTGCCGTCTTCGATGCCGTCATCGTCATGCTCTCCTCGTGCCCCCAGGTGCCCGCCAACACCGCAAGCGACCTGGGTGGCGGCCGTCCGGATCAGGGATCTGCACGGCCCGCAGTGCGCAGCTCATCAGGCCAGACGAATGTCGCTGCCCTCGACGACGACGTCACGTGGGTCGAGGCTGCGGGGAGCTGGCCCGCCCACGACAGAGCCGTCGGCTACCGAGAACCTGCTGCCGTGGCAGGGACAGTTGATCGTCCCGTCGGACACCTCGGCCACGGTGCAGCCCTGGTGCGTACAGGTCGCCGAGAATCCCTTGAACGTGCCCTCCTGCGGTTGGGTGATGACCACCCCGGCGTCGGCGAGGATCGTGCCGCCGCCGACCGGGACGTCGGTAGCCTGTGCCAGCACCTGCCCGCCGCTGGCGGCGTCTCCCGCGTCGCTGCCCACTGCCGTGCCGTCACCACCACCGGTGTTCCCTCCGCCGTTCGTGGCCGGTGCGGAGCTGTCGTAGGTGGCACAACCGCTCAAGACGACCGCCCCGGTCGCGCCCACTCCGGCGAGTAGCCGCCGCCGCGACGAGCATGCTCCTGGTCGCCCGCGGTCCTGACCGTCGAGTGGGCCGGGGCGAGTGGTCACGTCTGGGCCCAGGCCGTCGGGGCCGTACGCCTCGCTGCCGACCTCGGCCGCCGGCCGGCCGTTGCGGGCCAGTTCGCCACCGGGCCTGCCGGCGGCCGTCCTCGATTCGCTCACAGCGTGACTCCGATCGTGGTGAAGTACCAGAACGACGACGTCAACCACAGCGCAATCAGCGCGGTGAACACGGTGCCGCCCAGCACCGGCAGGACCCAGCCCCGCAGGCCGGGCTTCGGTAGGGCGAGCATCTTGACGGTGAAAGCGCCGAAGAAGAAGCAGCCGAGCAGCCCGTGCGTCACGACGCGCGTGTCGTAGGTGGCGAAGCCCAGTGCGTACAGGCAGTGAATCGCCACGGGGACGGCGAGCAGGAACGCCAGTCGCCCCGACCACCGATGTACGGGGGCGGCCCAGGCGGGAGTCGGTGAGCCGAGTCTGCCCCACATCGACAGCGCGGACAGCAGCTGTGCCACCGCGAGCACGGCCACGCCGGTAGCGAGCCACACCTTGACTGTCTGCGGGCTGGAGAATCCGCCCACGTTCACCGCGACACCGGTTGGCTCGTGCAGACTGCCGTAGACCCCGAGGGTCACCGCGACCGTGGCGCCGATCAGGAACGGGACGCCGAGCAGCGCCAGCTGGCTGGTGCCGGCGGTGCGCCCCGCGTCCTCGTCGACGGTGTGGTTCGTCGTAGTTTCGTTGGCGGGGGTGGTCACGACAACTCCCTGGGTCGGGTCGGGTTGAGCACATCGCCGTCGACGGTGACCCGGCCGGTGGCGGTGTCCAGCGGCGGCGCGGGTTGGGCGATACCGTCCACAGTGACCAGGCCGACCTGGGTGCCATCGGCGAGCACGATCCACCCGCCGTCGACCTGCGCGCCGCGCACCGTCGCGGTGGCCCGGTAGAGCCCGGATGGCGCCGCGACCGCGTTCACCGTGAACGGTAGGTCTTCGTTGTCGATCGTGATGTGGCCGCTGGCTCGTCCCTCGCTGAACGTGCCGCTGAGCGTCTCGCCGTCACGGCCAGCCAGGTCGAGTTGTCCCCTCGCGGCGGTGCCCTGGAGCCATGCCTCGATTTCGGCACCGTCACACAGGTAGGCCACCGCGACGCTGTCTTGTACCGAGATCGCCAGGGTTCCGGCGGTCAGTCGCCCAGCCCAGGTGGCGTTGACGGGTGCTTCGGTCGGGGACGGGGATGACGACGGTGAGGCGGATGGTCCTGTGCTGGCGGTCGCGCTGGGAGCGGCGGCCGGAGCTGGTGGTTCGTCGTTTCCACCGGTGGCGTGCACGCTCAGTGCGAGGACAACCGCGCCGAGCGTCACGCCACCGAGCAGTGTCAGCAGCGGAGTGGTCTTCACGGCGACAAGTCAACGCCAGTCCGGCGCGGCAGTCTGTGTACAAGTACCCATAGCCGACCGACGGCCGCTGACAACGCCACGTATGGTGAGCCGCGTGTGGCGACAGCTGACCGGGTCTCCCGCCTCGCCGGCCGAGCGGTTGCGTCGCGCGCAGCCGGCCCGTCGTCGAGAGCGCCGGATCGCGGTACCGGTGCGGAGTCTGGTCTGGGCGATCCACATGGCGATGCCGCTTTTGGGGTTGTGGCTGCTGCTGGCCCGTCCGCAGGCCGACCTGCACTGGCACGATCCGTTAGCTCACTTCTATCTGATCGCCGCGGTGGCGCTGGTGAACCTGGTGATTGGCGCCCTGATCAGTGCGGCTTCCCATCGCCGACACGACGCCCGACTGTTTCTCGTCTCGTTGGCGTTCCTGGCGAGCGCCGGGTTCCTCATGCTGCACGCACTGGCCACTCCGCAGGTGCTCGTCGACCATCCGAATCTCGGGTTCGAGTTGGCGCAGCCGGTGGGGCTGGCCTTCGCCGCTGTGTTCGCGGTGGCCTCCTCACTGCCTTTGGATGGTCGGCGAGGTACGGCGATCCTGCGATCGCGGCACATCTTCTGGAGTGAGCTGGCGGCGGTCCTTGCCCTGTGGGCTGTGGTGTCATTGCTGGATATGCCGCCATTGTCGGATCAGCCGGACCCGGCCGTGGAGGACGCGTGGCTTGTCTGGTTGGCGCCGGTGTCGGTGGCGCTGCTGGTGGTCGCCGCGGTGCGGTACTTCCGGTTGTACCGGCGTCAGCCGTCGGCCATGTTGATCAGTGTTATCACGGCATTCGTGTTGCTGGCTGAGGCGATGGTGACGGTGGTGCTGGCCGACAAGTGGGCGTTGTCGTGGTGGGAGTGGCATGTGCTGCTGGCGCTGGCGTTCGGCTTTGTCGGCTACAGCGCGTTCGTGCAGTACCGTCGTGAGGGGTCATCCGCGGGGTTGTTCGACGGGTTGGCGTTGGACCAGACCATCAGGGCGGTTCGGGCTGAGTACAGTGCGGCGTTGGAGGAACTGGTGTCCGCGCTGGCCGAGCGGGAACGCGATGGTACTGGTGATGTCGCGCGGGTCGCGGCGGGTCTGGGGGAACGGTTCGGGCTTACCGAACGGCAGACCGCGGTCCTGGAACGCGCCGCGCAGGCGTTGTCGGCGGAGCGGGAGGTCAGCCGACGGCTGGGCACCCTGTTTCGGCACTACCTGTCGCCGGATGTCGCGGCCGCGTTGATCGCCGACCCGGACCAGGCGGCGTTGGGAGGTTCGGTCGTCGAGGTGACGGCCCTGTTCGCTGACCTACGCGGGTTCACCACGTTCTCCGAGGCGGTGGAGCCCGCGGAGATCGTGACGATGCTCAACCGCTATCACGGGGTAGCGGTTCCCTGCATCCTCGACAACGGCGGCACCGTGGTGCAGTTTGTCGGTGACGCACTACTGGCCCTGTTCAACGCTCCGGCCCGGCAGCCGGACCACGCGCTACGGGCAGTACGCGCGGCCACCCAGATGCGGCACGCCGTCAACGAGATCGCCACCGGCCACCCCGACTGGCCCCGGTTCCGTATTGGGGTGAACACCGGCCCGGCACTGGTCGGCAACATCGGCAGCGACCACCTACGTGGCTTCAACGCGATGGGTGACGCGGTCAACGTAGCCGCTCGACTGCAAGCCATGGCCGACCCCGGCCAGATCGTCATCGGCGACTCCACCTGGCAATCCACGAACACACGGATCCCGGTCGAGCCACTCGGGGACCTCACCGTCAAAGGACGAATCGGTTTGGTCCGAGCCTACGCGGTGCGAGTGCAACAGTGAACGAATTCTGGAGCACCCTCACCGACAGCGAACGCGACGCCTTCCGCCGGCGAGCCACCACCCGCCACTGGCGACGCGGCGACGTACTGTTCCACGAAGCCGACCAGTCGGGATGGGTCGCGGCCCTCGTCACCGGCCGGGTAAAAGCCTCCTGCCACAGCGCCTCCGGCGCCGAAATCCTGCTCGCCGTACGCGGACCCGAAGCGCTACTCGGCGAGATGTCCGCAGTGGACCGTCTACCGCGCTCGGCAACAGTACAGGCATTGGACCCCGTCACCGCACTCGTGATGCCAGCAGCCGGATTCCAGGAGTACCTACAACAACAGGGCCGGGTCGCCTTCCAACTCATGCGATTGCTCGCGGAACGGTTGCGTGACGCCGACCGCAAACGGATCGAATTCGGCGCCCAGGACAGTACCGGTCGGGTGGCGGCCCGTCTGGTGGAACTGGCCGAACGGTTCGGCACGCCGGTGGACAACGGCATCCACGTCGCTGTCCGGCTGTCCCAGGACGAGCTGGCCGGCTGGATCGGTGCGTCACGAGAGGCCGTCACCAAGTCCCTGCGCGTGCTACGCGACTCGGGCTGGGTGCGTACCAGCCGCCTGTCGGTCGTGGTGCTCGACCTCGACGCGCTACGGCGGCGCGCAGACGGAGGCGCGCCGGACTGACCCCTGCATCTCAGGCGGCTGACTCTCGAACAGTTTGATGTGGCTCCGCCCATACAGGATTGAGGACGGGTGTATCTAGGAGCTTCTGCTCTGAGGGGCGCTAGTTGGACATGACTCTGCCGGCGTTGCCAGCGTCCTACTAGCCGACGAAAGTACCAAGTCGATCAAAGACATCAACGTTGGTGATATGGTGTGGGCCACCGACCCATAAACTGGTGAGGAAGAACCGCGGGAGGCGCCGCCTACCAGGCGACTGCCACGGTTCAAAGCCTCACCGTCGCCGACATCCACACGTACTATGTGCTCGCCGGCAACACCCCGGTCCTCGTCCACAACGAGGGTGGCGACAGCTTGAACCCGTGGAGCAATTCGCAGGAATGGACACAAGGTCGCGTACCTACAAGTGGCGGCCCTGAGAACGGTGTCCTCTATCGGCGAGGGGCTGGCGGCGCTATTGTCGACTGGGGTGTGTATAACGAGAGGGGGAACCTTCGGTATCGGGTAGATCTTTTCGGTGCCGCACATGGCGGTGTAGAGACTCCTCATTGGCAGCCTTATCGCGAAAACACAAATCCGAAGACCGGAAAGGTATTTGTACAGGAAGCGGGTGAAGCGTTTTCGGGTGCAGGCCCAGTGGGAGAACCGCCCTGTGGTTTCTGATAAGCAATTCCTTCGGTTTTTTCGATTTGAATGGGAATCCGCCACGGATTGTGGAGTAGCGAAATGACTGATGTAGACGACCTCCTTCTGCTAGCTGAGTCGCAGTCCTGGCAGGACCGTAGTCGGGCTGGCCAGGGGCTTGTCGCTCGCATCGGGGAGCCTATGGTTGATGCAGTTGTCCTTCAGTTGGTATTGGATCCGAAGGACACCGCTGTAACCACCGCCACGGCCGACGCGCTTTTGGGTCGGGGGGATCTCGCGTCTTGGCGGATATTTGCGCGCGCATGGACGGTAGCTGCGAAAATGCCGACTGAAACAAATCATATAGATCATCTCGTCAGTTGCTTGAATGGCGCCATGTATACCGCGAGCATGAATTCCGAGACGGCCGATACCATGATGGAGATCGTAGGACAGCTCTCCGCCGACGAAGATGAGACGGTGAAGCCCGCGGCAGAAGAGCTTCGCAATTTGGTATCCGAAGGGCTGTGATCGCAAGTATTAGGCACATAGGTAGGGACGGGAGCTTGCCTGTGTCGGTCTTTCCCGATGAGATTGGTGGGGATGCTGCTACGTGACCGTCCGGAGGTTACTGTTGACGATCACTGTGCGTGACGGTGGGGTGTCGAGGTCTGCCGTGGTCTGTTCGGGTTGCCGTCACGGTTGCCGTCAAGATTTGCCTCGCATCTTTAGACGTCGATTGGTACCCACCGGTCCGGTTGCAGGTCGGCCGTAGGTGATGGGATCTTCGGTGGCGTGCCGCGTAGCGGTTCGGCGTCGATCGCCGGTTGCTGGCCGTTGGTTGACCCGCGAAGCGATCGTCACGGCCCTGCGTCGCCGCAGATGGCCGCGTGTTGATGGGCGGTTCGGTGTTGGTGGGCGTGCACGCGGGGCCGTAGGCCTTGAGCGCGTGCGCGCGGCCCGGCTTCGGCCGGGCCGTTCTTGATACCTGTAGAGCAGTTTTGAGCCAGTCGGATCTTGGGCGAGGGCCTTGGTCCGGCTGTGCTTCGGGTGCGGTTGCGGCTGCTGCGGGAGCGTTTGGCGGCGCTGGCGTCCAGTCTTCGTCGCTGGGAACGCCGTCGGATCTTGGTGTGTGGGTTGGGCTATGCGATGGCGGCGATGTTGCCGTCGTCGAAGTAGATGGCTTGGTGGAGGCGTCCGCCGAGGGCGGTGGCGTATCGGGCGACGATGTCTTGGCCGGAGATCTTGCCTTGTTCGATCTGGGAGATGCGGCCTTTGGTGACGCCCATGCGGTCGGCGACCTGCTGTTGGGTCAGGCCGCGAGTGCGGCGTACTTCGGCGAGTCGGTGTCCGACGACGGTGGCGAGGAGTTTCTGTTTGCCGTCTTCGACGGCTTGTTCGCCGCCGGCGCGTTCGACGTGGGTGGTGCGGATGTCGCTCCAGCGTGTGTAGCTGTTCATGGTTGTCGGTCCTCCTTGGCGCGTTCCTTGAGGTAGATCTCGTAGCGTTGCTCGGCCAGGGGGATCGCTTGGGGTGTACCACTGTTGCCATCGTCCAGCTTTGTCTCCGGCGACGAGCAGGATGCTGGAGCGCCACGGGTCAAAGGCGAACAGGATGCGGACGGTGGCGGGGCGTAGCTCTTTGAGGTTAGCGAGGGCCGAGCCGTGGATCGTGTCGACCAGTGGCCGGCCGAGTCCTGGGCCGGCTTCGGCGAGTAGGTCGATGGCTTGCACGACACGGGCGTGGGTGAGGGGATCGAGGCCGTCCATCCACTCCTGTACCTCGTTGACGAGGTAGATCTCCCACTCGTCGGGGGCCATCCCCGGAGTATAGCGGACGCTATACCAGGCGTACTGGTGAGAGCGGGATGTGTTCGGCCTGGCGGAGCCGAGAGGCCCTGGGCTGTCGGTGGCGGTCTCTCCGGGTTGCCGTCACCGTCGCCGTCAACACCGATGCATTTCGATGTGGCAAGTTGGCGCTACACATGAAAGGCCAGGTGAAACGCCATGAACACGTAAGTCACGCTACGTGACGGGCTAGAAATCCCACACGTACTATGTGGTAGCCGGTGCGACGCCAGTGCTGGTGCACAACTCCGACGGACTGTGCGGAACGAAAGCGCTTGCAGATGGGGATTGGCAACACATTGTCGATCGGCACCGGCCAGGTGGTGCTTTGGTGACGAACGATGCGGGAATCTTTAGCGGGAAGGCAAAGCTTGTTAAACAGCGGATCGCCGAAACTATCAACCGAGGAACACCGCGGGCGAATACGCCTGATCCCGTTACAGGTGCGCCACGGCCCGGCCAGGTGTATGAGTGGGACTTCGGTGTGCCCGTCGGACGAGCTGGGCCCGCCAATGGTGGCGGCGAGTTGACCGGTATCCGGGTTGTTGTTGACAACGGTAAAGTTGTGACGGCCTTCCCGTTCTAGGTTAATAGCTGTAAGCGAGGTAAAGTGATCACTTTGTCGATATCCCTTCCCGATCCAGGGTCGCCCTGGCTTAGGACCTGGGATGATGTTAGGGATAAAGACCCGGCCACCCTCAGTGAGATGGACCTCAGGTATAAGTACTTCGGAGTCGACTTTCGGCTTGCGGTAGGAGGAATTGAGATTACCCCCCAGGGACAGGTCGTTACGCTCGTCGATTTGATGTTCTCTCTTTTGTTTGCTTTGGAGCGCATTTCTTCAGGGCAAGACGGTGCCTTTGGCTTTACTGAGAACGATGACGTTATCCACTTGCGGCAAGAAAGCGATTCGGTGATAGTGAGCTCATCTAAGGGTTCCGTGGAGGGCTCGGTAAATCGCGAAGAGTTTCTGGGGGAGACTGTTCGATTCCTGAGCGAATGCTTCTCGCGCCTAGTGGCGGAAGTTCCTGAACTGTCCGTCAATCCGACTATTCAGCGGTTGCGTTTGGAATAGGGTCGCCGATTGGGCGCGTAGCTGGATAGGTCTCTCGCGACGGAGTGGTGCCACCACCTTGGGTGTTGGTGCCACTCCGTCGCGTGCTGAAGGTTGTAGTTGTGCGTCCCGGTTGATGTCAAGACTGATGTCAGATATTTAGGGTGACCGCAAATGTATCGATATAATTGTGATGGGCATCCCGGAAGTCGTGGGCGACTGGCGGGGACGTTGGGTGGTCGTGGTGTGTCCGATTCGGTGGGCGGCCTGCTCGTTGCCTCGGCGCGTAGCGTCGTGGCAACGATCCCCGGAACCCACTGCGGTGCTGATCCACTGAGGGGATCGCCACGGCTGTTGCCGCGCCGTGGTTGGTGTGATGCTTCTGGTGGTTCGTCGTCACGTAGACGCGGCGGGCGTAGGGGGAAGGGGTCGTTCTTATCCGGGGAGGTCTGTTCGGGTGCCGCCGCCGCTGGTGGGTGTTGAAGGGCGCGGACGTCTCCCCAGGTTGCCGTCACCGTCGCCGTCAACACCGAGATGCTTCTATAGTTGTCAAGTGGTGCTGGTGGCTGGGTGGGTGCCGTTCAGGGTGCGGAAGAGTTGCCGGCTGATGTAGCGCTTGAGGCTGTGCATGATCTCGCGTTTGGTGCGTCCTTCGCGGGTGCGGCGGGTCACGTAGTCGCGGGTGCGAGGGTCGTGGCCCATGCGGACCAGCGCGACGGTGTAGAGCGCTCGGTTGAGGCGTCGGTCGCCGCCGCGGTTGAGCCGGTAGTGGGTGGTATTGCCTGATGAAGCCGGTAGCGGTGACGCGCCGGCCAGGGCAGCGAACGCGGCTTCGGAGCGAACGCGGCCGGGGTGGGACCAGGCCAGTTCGTTGATGTCGAGGCTGCGAGCTGCTTGAGCCATCGCGACGGCGTCCACGGCGTCGCTCTTGCCACGGCGACGCCGGGTGGTGGCCGCAACGTCGGGGGCCTCGGCGACGGTCAAGCCTGTTGCAGAAAGCTGCTCGGTGAAGGTGGCGCCGTAGGAACCGGCGCTGTCGATGACGATCGGCGTCGGCGATTGGTGGGTGTGGCGTTCGATCCAGTCGACGGCACGGCGCAGCCCTGACGGGCTGGTCGGGAACTGAGCCTGCTGCCCGACCGCGCCGGTGCCAGCGGTGATCAAGGCGAGCGTGTGGGAGGCGGCGTGGGTGTCCGCACCGATGACGAAGTCGTACTGGTCTGCAACGATGGCCAATTGCGGCGTACTGCCTTCCCGGGAGACGTCGTGACGGCGTCGGCCCGGGCTGTGTGCTCTCGCGGCAGGACTGTGATGAGCCAGGTTCCGCTGCAACGGACCGGGCAAGCTTCTGATCAAGCCACCGAGAGGGACAGGGCCGGCGCCCGACCGCAGACCGGATGGGCAGATCTCACTGAGAGCACCTCGTGGGGCCACCATTTTCATGAGCCACACCCAGCCGCGATCATGACGCTGACCCTGCCAGCCAGCCCCAGGCCAGCCAACACCTACCTTCACAGCCGTTTTCATCCTGCGTAGCGGTTCGCTTCGACGTGGTGCAGGACGGGGATTGCTTGGACGATCGTGGTGGCTCGGTGTGGGCAGCAGCGCAGTTTGACCAGGATCTTCCAGGTCTTGAGGGTGGTGATCGCTCGTTCCTCGCGGGCGCGGATCTTCGCGTGGGCCCGGTTGACGGCCTTCTGCCGGCGTGACAGCTTCGGTCGGAAGCGGCGCCGTGTGAACGGCGTGCGCACGCTGCCGTGGGCGCCTTTATAGCCCTTGTCGGCGAAGGTCGTCACGTCCGCGCTGGTCAGGGCATCGATGATGCCATGATGGCGGGCGGCGGTCAGGTCGTGGGTCGCGCCGGGCAGGGCCGGTGAGGCCCACACGAGCCGGCCGGCGGCGTCCGCGATGACCTGCACGTTCACGCCGTGGCGTTTGTGCTTGCCGCTGTCGTAGGGCCTCTGCTCGGCAACCCGGTCGATCGAGATCAGCGTGCCGTCCAGGATCGCGTACGCCAGCAGCCGGATACGTCGCATCGCGGTGTCCAGGTCGTCGGTCGCCGCGCTGAGCAGGGCTATCGCCTCCTGGACGTAGCGCCAGGCGGTGGCAACGCCGATCTCGAAGCCAGCCGCGAGTCGGGTGTAGGTGTCGCCGTTGCGCAGATGAGCCAGAGCGAGCAGCGCCTGCCGGCCGGGGTCGAGGCGCCGTCACCGGGATCGGCGCTGCTTGCGGTGGGATCGGATGCGGTCGGCGAGGTGGTGCAGGGTGCGGCTGGACAATGCAATCGCGGCGGGGTAGGACAGCATGGCGAGGCTCCCGGTCGGGGCTTCGAGTCTTGGTCGACAGCTGTCCTACCTGGAGCCTCGCACCCAGCGATCACCGGGCCCGCCGCACCCGCCCTGAGCTGCAAGGTCAGCTTGGAAACGGCTCAGTTGGTGGCTCGTTCGCTGCCGACGGACCAGTAGGTGGAGCCGATGTCGACAAAGCGATGCAGGCGTCGCCACTGGTGGGCTGGTGCACCGGCCACTCGGTCGACATGGCCGAGGCTGTCCGTGGACACCTGGCCAGGCGAGGTGACCCCTCCCAGGCCGGTAGCCGAACTCGGGATCGTCAGGGTGGGCGTCGAACAGCGCGTCAGCCCGATACGCCGCCACCTCCTCGGCGCTGGTGACTGGTCGGGCCAGCCACCGGTAGTAGGGCTGACCAGCGATGTTCAATACCCGGCACGTCACCGCACCGGGGATTCCGTCGGCGGCCAGCTCGCTCACGAGCGGGTAGAGCCTCTTCCCGGCAGATGCGCCTGCGACAAGTAGGCAGCCGCCCGACGTCATACACCTTGTATGTGATTTGGTGTGGTTGCGGCTGGTGTGGGTGTGCTTGGCAGATGATGACGCCTTGTTGAGGCCGGGCACCGGGTGACGGGAATCCGACGTTGCTCGACCGCGAACCGGTCGCGCACGACGTCCAGGTCGACCGGACCATGGTTGCGGTGCCAATACGCGGTTGTTGCCGCTAGCATCGGGCTGTTCTGAGGAGACCGGATGGACGATGTCACCCTCCGGGCCCTGTGCCTCCTGGAGGAGGCACAGGCCGGCGGTGCGGCCCAGGTGCTGGCGGCCGCCGAGTTCGCGCTGCGGACACCGACCGGAGACATCTGCGACGGCCCGGCCGCGATGCACTTCGCGCGCGTTGTGGCGTTGACCCGACTGGGTGATCTGCGAGGTGCCGTCGGCGCAGCCGACCTGATGCTGTCCGCCGCGGACCGAGAGCACAGCGTCGGATGGCGTTCATGCGCGCTGTCGCTGCGCGCCATCAGGCGGCTGCGCCTCGGCGACCTGGACATCCGCGAGCACGACATCGTAGCGGTGCTCCGGGATCTGGTCACCGCGGAGACTGCCCTGCTCGCCGGCGAACCCGACCCCGTGATCGCGGGAAACGCCCACACCGGGATCGCTATCGGGTACGCGCAACTGCGCCTGTACGAGTTGGCCGAGCCGCAGTTCCAGGCGGCGTACGAGACCACCTGTCAGGCGTCGTACCCGGACAACGGCAACCGGGCGATGTGGCTGTGCAACCTCGCCGAAAGTAGCCTGACGTGGGCCCTGGAGCTGTACCAGGTCGGCCAGGTGGCGGAGGCGGAGCAGCACCTCACGGTGGCCGAGGAGCACGCGGTACGGGCGGCGGCGGAGGCCTCCGGGCCGAAGGCGGAGGTGTGGCGGCACCTCGGGCTGCTCTTCGCGGCGTCCGCGCGTGCCGAAGGCCGGGATCCGACCGGCGCGGCCGATGACATCCCTCGGTACATTGCCCAACTCCAGGCGTACGGCGTGCCAGAGCAGCAGGCGGAGGTGCTGTTGTGCCGACCCTTCCACGCGGTCGCACTCAACCGCTCCGGTCGCCTCGACGAAGCCCTGCACGTCATCGAGCAGGCCGTCGTCGACCTGTCGCCCGACGTCGCCTGGCTGGTGTCGGCGGCGTTGCACCGGACACACGCGGTGTTGCTGGCCAAGAATGGATCACGCGACGCCGGGCCGGGACTCACCTATGGTGACACGCTCGCGGAGCTGCTGTGGCGCCAACGGCACCGCTGGCTGCACGCGGCGGTGACGATGCAGTCGTACGACGTCCTGCGGTGGCAGCACGAGCAGGCCGAGCGGGCGGCACGGACCGACCCGTTGACCGGGGTGGCGAACCGGCGGGGGCTCGACAATTTCCTGCGGAAGCTGGCGGACCCGGACACCGCCGACGACGACCGGGTCGCGGTGCTCGCCCTGGACATTGACTGTTTTAAGCGGATCAACGACTCGCAGGGACACGCCGCCGGCGACGAGGTGCTGCGCGCGGTAGCACAGGCGCTGACGACCAGCGTCCGCAAGGGCGACTTCGTGGCCCGGCTGGGCGGTGACGAGTTCGTCGCCATCCTCCCCGGTGCCGACTGCGTGGCCGCTGAACAGGTTGCCCTTCGGGCTGTTGACGCCGTGAGCGGACTGACGCCGTGGCGGACGGGGGTCAGCGTCGGAGTCGCCAGCGGCGCCGCCCACTCGCTCGGGATGTCGCTGGCTGATGCCGACCGTGCGATGTACGCCGCGAAGCGGGCTGGCGGTAACCAGGTGAGCCGCGGTCACGTCGCGACCTGAGCTGGGCAGCGATTCCGGCCGCCTCGGGGCCACGTTGGCCCCACGGGCGCCGCGGCTGCCGATATCGGGGCCAGGCTCGAGTCAGTGAGGGGAGGATCCTCACGTGACGGGCGAAATTCCTCGTGGGCGGCGGTGGTCCGCCCGGACCACCAGGGCCAGCCGACTCAACTCCCCGCTACGGGCGTTCCTGCATACCGAGACCGGCAGTGCGCGGGTGCTGTTGGCCGCAGCGGTGGTCGCTCTCGCCTGGGTGAACCTCGACGAGTCGTCGTACGAGTCCCTGTGGGGCGCTGTCTTCTCCGTCCGGCTCGGCTCTTGGCAGGTCTCACACGATCTACGGTTTTGGGTCAACAGCGGCCTCATGACCTTCTTCTTCCTGGTAATCGGCCTGGAGGTGCGTCGCGACTTCGATCTGGGGGAACTGCGGGAACGGCGTAGGTTGATGCTGCCGCTGCTGGCGGGAATCGGCGGCATCCTGGCGCCGATCGCGATCTACCTGGCGTTCAACGCCGGGAAGCCGACGGCTGTGGGCTGGGGCGTGGTGATGGCGACGGACACGGCGCTCGCGTTGGGGATGCTCGCTGTCCTCGGCCCCCGCTTCTCAGACCGGTTGCGGAACTTCCTGCTGACCGTCGCCGTCGTGGACGACCTGATCGTGATCGTGGTACTGGCGATTGCCTACCCAGAGCACCCGTCGCCGATGGCGTTGTTCGTCGCGGCGGGCATCTTCGCGCTTGTCCTGCTTATCCGCGCCGCTGGCGTGCGGTGGGGGCCGGGGTACCTGCTGCTGGGGGTGGCGGCGTGGCTGGCGGTGTCGGAATCGGGGGTCGACCCAGTGGTGGTTGGTCTGGTGATGGGGCTGTTCACCTACGCCTACGTCCCGGCACGTACCGAACTACAGCGAGCGGCCGACCGGTTCCGGCTGTTCCGGGAGCAACCCAGCCCGCAACTAGCGCGCTCGGTCCGGGCCGGGCTCGCCTCGGCGTTGTCCCCGAACGACCGGTTGCAACACATCTACCACCCGTGGGCCAGCTATCTGATCGTGCCACTGTTCGCGCTAGCGAACGTCGGCGTGGTTGTTGACCGGGAGCTGCTGGCTCGTGCTGCTACGTCCCCGGTAACCCTCGGTGTCCTGTTCGCGTACGTGGTCGGCAAGCCGGCAGGAATCGTGATCGCCTCGATGCTGGTGCCCCGGCTCAGCCACAACCAATTCCGAGCACCGGTCGGCTGGGCCGCGATCATCGGGGTCGGCACCGTCTCCGGCATCGGGTTCACCATCGCGTTGCTGATCGCCACCCATGCCCTTCACGGGCCCGCCCTCGATGAGGCGAAGGTCGGCATTCTGGTAGCGACGGTCGGCGCCTCCCTCACCACCTGGCTGGTGTTCCGCCTCGCCGCCCGGCTCGCCCCGGCGCGGCGGGCCCGTGCGCTGCTGGGCGCCTCGGAGGGGATCATCGACCTGATGGTTCCGGTCGATCCGGATCGGGATCATGTCCGTGGTCCACGCGAGGCACCGGTGACAGTTGTGGAGTACGCCGACTTCGAGTGCCCGTACTGCGGGCAGGCCGAGCCGGCGGTCCGGGAACTGCTGGTCGACTACACCAGTGTCCGGTACGTCTGGCGGCACCTCCCCCTCACCGACGTGCACCCGTATGCCCAGATGGCCGCCGAGGCCGCTGAGGCAGCGGCGGAGCAGGGGGCGTTCTGGGAGATGCACGATCTGCTGCTGGCGCACCAGGACGAGCTGCGCCCCGCCGATCTGCTCCGGTACGCCGAACGACTCGACCTTGATCTGGATCGGTTCCGGGAACATCTCGCCGATCGTCGTGGTGCTGGCCGGATCGCCCAGGATGTTGACGCGGCCGACCTGAGTAGCGTCTCCGGTACGCCGACCTTCTTCGTCAACGGTCGCCGACACCACGGACCGTACAACATCGAGGCGCTCTCCGCAGCGGTCATGTCGGCGTTCGCCAGCGCGCGGCTTCGCCCCGAGGGCGGCCGGGAACCGGACCACCGGAGCGAGGCGGGATCGGAGCAGCCGGACGAGGAACCGGGGACCTGAGGGTTCCGGCCCGAGCGGAGGGACCGGGTGGGTTCCGACAACGCGGCGGAGGCGGACAGCGTGGGCGGTCGGGCGGAAGGTTTCTGGTCGGCCCGCCGGGGAAGCCAGCGGTATGGCCGAAACCTTCGCGGATCAGGATCTGGCGACCCTGCGGTCCATCGCGCGTGGCGCCGGGATAGCGGACACCGAACGCATGCCGCACGACGAGTTGGTCGAGATGCTACGTCGGGCCGGCTTGGCCGAACCGGACAGCGGTGCGGCCGACCAACCGACTCGAGACCCGGCCGGGCTCTCCGACATGCCCCGCAGTGATCTCACCCTGGGCGACGAGAGTACCGGTGGACGGGCCGCCGAGGAGTCGATCGGTGCTCGGCCAGGGGAGTCGGGCACCGAGATCCCCGACCGCAGCGAGCGCTGATTGCTGATCGCTGACTACGGGCGCATCCGCCCCCGGGAGTCGAACCAGCGGGTTCGGCTGCGGGGGCGGTGCATGATCCGATCCGACTACGCCCGGTTTCCGTGGTCGAGTCGGCGGACCGGCAGGAGTCCTCGGCGTACTGGCGGGCGGTCCGCGCCGAAGCGGGCGGTACCGACCGGTCCGGCAGGGCATGGTGGGGGTATGACGACCTCGCAGCCCGGCCCCGCTGGTCACTCCGCCGATCGGGGGGAACGCCGCCCCCAGACGTTGCTCGTGTTGGGTGCGACCGGTGATCTTGCCGACCGGCTGCTGCTGCCGGGCCTGGGCCGGCTGGTGGCTTCCGGTACCCGGCCACATCTCACCCTGCTCGGCAGCGGCATGGACAACTGGGATGACGAGCGCTGGCGCCGCCGGGTGACGGACGCCTTCGCCGGGGCGGGAGCGACCGGTCCCCGGGTCAAGGAGATGATCCGCACCACCTGCTATCTGCCAGCGGACGTGACGCGGGAGGAGGACCTACGCCGGCTGTTGGCGAACTGTCACGACCAACTCGTGATCTTCTTCGCGCTGCCGCCGGCGATCACCGCCCGGGCCGCTGCCGCGCTCACCCGGATCGGCCTGCCGCCGGGCACCCGGCTGATGTTGGAGAAGCCGTTCGGCACCGATGCCGTCTCGGCCCGCTCCCTGAATGATCTGCTGGCCCGGCTGGTGCCGGAGGAGCAGATCTACCGTATCGATCACTTCCTCGGCAAGTCCACGGTGATGAACATCCTTGGGCTGCGCTACGCCAACCGGATCTTCGAGCCGATCCTGAGCTCCGCGCACGTGGCCTGCGTGGACATCGTCTTCGACGAGACACTGGGCATAGCCGGCCGGGCCGGCTACTACGACGGTGCCGGCGCGCTCGTCGACATGATCCAGAGTCACCTGCTCCAGGTTCTCGCGTTGATCGCGATGGAACCACCGCCCACCCTCGCCGCCCAGGACCTGCGGGGCCGGAAGGCGCAGGTGCTGCGGGCCACCCGGGTGTGGGGCGACGATCCGGCGACCTGGAGCCGACGGGGTCGGTACGCGGCGGGCGAGATCAACGGGAAGCGGCTGCTCGGGTACGCCGACGAGTCCGGTGTTGATCCCAGCCGGGGCACCGAGACGTTCGCCGAGGTGGTGCTCAGCGTCGACACCTGGCGCTGGGCGGGCGTGCCGTTCCGGCTGCGTACCGGCAAGGGGCTCGCGGCTCGTCGCAAGGAGGCCGTGGTCACCTTCAAGCAGCCGCCCCGGGTGCCGTCCGGCCTGACCGGGTACGACCAGCCCGACCGGCTGCGGATCGGCTTCGGCCCGGACCGGCTCGGTCTCGACGTGAACATCAACGGCCCCGGGCACCCGCTGGAGCTGAGCCAGGTGCACCTGGTGGCCGACTTCGGCCCGGGGGAGCTGCCGCCGTACGGGGAGGTGCTCCGCGGTGCCTTCGACGGCGACCCGACACTGTCGGTCCGGGGGGATACCGCCGAGGACTGCTGGCGGATCATCGCGCCGGTGCTCGAGTGCTGGCGGGCGGGAGCGGTGCCGCTGCCGGAGTACCCGGCGGGTAGCTGTGGCCCGGAGGATTCCCTGTTGACCGCGGCACCGGGCACGGCAACCGACGGCTGACCCCGCGGGGAGTTGGTGTCCACCCAATTTTTTTGACATGGTCCGGCTCGAACGTGAGACTCACATGATCGTTCACTGTGCCGGGAAGAGTCCACAGGGGGGACCATGTCCAGCAAGAGATTCCGGGGGGCCGGTGTCGCGCTCGCTCTGACGTTCGGTCTGCTGGCAGGTTGCAGCGCCGGGGATGGTGTCGACGTCGACGGGGCGCAGGTCGGTGCCGGTGGGGTCCTCACCGCCGCGATCAGCGGGGAGCCGGATCAGCTGGATCCACATCAGACCTCGGCCTACCCCAGCTTCCAGGTGCTCGAAAATGTCTACGACACACTCGTCGAGCCGGACGCGAACCTGGCGATGAAGCCTTCCCTGGCGACCGAGTGGGACACCAGCGACGACCAACTGACCTGGACGTTCACCCTCCGGGAGGAGGTGACCTTCAGCGACGGGTCCCCGCTCACCGCCGAGGACGTGGTCTACTCGTTCAACCGGATCATCGACGAGGAGCTGAACGCCGCGTACCGGTTCGCCACCGTCGAGTCGGTGACCGCCCCGGATCCGGGCACCGTCGTCGTGAAGCTGACCGCGCCCACCCCGAACCTGCTGGCCAGCCTCGGAGGCTTCAAGGGGGTGGCGATCGTCAAGAAGTCCAACGTGGAATCCGGGGCGGTGAAGACGGAGCCGATCGGTAGCGGCCCGTTCGCTGTCTCCTCCTACAGCGCCGGGGACAGCATCAAGCTGGTGCGCAACGACAGCTACTGGGGCACGAAGCCCAAGCTGGGCGGAATCACCTTCACCTTCGTGCAGGATCCGACGGTGGCCCTGCAGAACCTGCGCAGCGGTGAGGTGCAGTGGACCGACAACCTGCCACCGCAGCAGGTGGCGGCGCTTCGTGAGGACGACGACCTCGTGGTGCGCTCCGCGGCGTCGAGTGACTACTGGTACCTGGCTCTCAACCAGGCGCGCAAGCCCTACGACGATGTCAACGTGCGCCGGGCGGTCGCCTTCGCGCTCGACCGGGCGGCGATCACCAAGGCCGCCAAGTTCGGGCTGGCGACGGTCAACCAGACCGCCATTCCGAAGGACAGCGCCTTCTACTACGACTACGCCCCGTACCAGCCGGACCTGGCGCAGGCGAAGCAGCTGCTGGCCGGGGCCGGTGTGACCGACTTGACCATGGACCTGATGGTCACCAACGAGTACCCGGAGACGGTGACCGCGGCGCAGGTCATCGCGGCGCAGCTCAAGGAGATCGGTATCACCGTGAAGATCCGTACGCTGGACTTCGCGCAGTGGCTCGACGAGCAGGGCAAGGGGAACTTCGACTCGTTCATGCTTGGTTGGCTGGGCAACATCGACCCCGACGAGTTCTACTACGCCCAGCACCACAGTGACGGCACCTTCAACTTCCATGGATACCGCAACCCGGCCGTGGACAACCTGCTCGACCAGGCCCGGACCGAGACTGACCAGGCCGCGCGGAAGCAGCAGTACGAGCAGGCGGCCAAGCAGATCGTCGACGATGCCAGCTACCTCTACCTCTACAACCCGGATGTGGTGCAGGGCTGGTCGTCGCAGGTCAGCGGCTATGAGGTCCGCGCCGACCGGGCGATCCGGTTCCGCGACGTCGCTCTTGCCGGGTGAGTAGGCGGGACAGTGCTGGTGATGCTTGGTGAGTCCGCGGGTCACTCCTGGTGACCCGCTTCGTCCTGCGCCGGCTACTCCAGTCCGGCGTCGTCCTCCTCGGTGTGACGTTGGTGGTGTTCCTGCTGCTGCAACTCGTCCCCGGTGATCCGGTGCGGGTCGCGCTCGGCACCCGCTTCGACCCCGAGACGTACGAGGCGCTGCGTTCGCGGGCGGGGCTGGACCAGCCGCTGCCGGTGCAGTACGCCAATTACGTCGGGCACGCGGTGACCGGCGATCTCGGGGTCAGCTTCCGCAGTGGTCGGCCGGTGACCGCCATCGTGCTGGAGCGGCTGCCCGCGACGCTCTCCCTGGCGATCACCGCGGTCGTCTTCGCGCTCCTGGTCTCCTTTCCGTTGGGGGTGCTCTCGGCCCTGCGCAGCGGCTCGGTGTTCGACCACGCCGCACGGGTGTTCAGCCAGTTCGGGGTCTCGGTACCGGACTTCTGGATGGGCATCATGGGCATTCTGCTCTTCGCGGGGGTGCTGGGTTGGTTTCCGCCCTCGGGTTACGTGGCCCTCACCGAGGATCCCGTCGGCTGGGCGTCGCACGTGTTTCTTCCGGCGGTCACGGTCGGCCTGGTCACCGCGTCGATCCTGACCAGGTTCATCCGATCCTCGGTGCTGGAGGTACTCGCTGAGGACTATGTCCGTACCGCCGAGGCGAAGGGCCTGCCCACCCGCGTGGTGGTGGTGCGGCACGTCCTGCGGAACGCGCTGATCCCGGTGGTCACCGTCGTGGCGGTGCAGCTGGCCAGCCTGCTCGGTGGCGTGATCGTGATCGAGGTGCTCTTCGCCTGGCCCGGTGTGGGCCGGCTCACCTACGACGCGGTGCAGGCCCGGGACTATCCCGTGCTCCAGGGGGCGGTTCTACTCGTGGCCGCGCTGTTCCTGTTGGTCAACCTCTTGGTGGATCTCCTCTATGCCCGCCTCGATCCGAGGATTCGGGTGCGATGAGCGGGAGCAGTGACTCGACGTCGCGCCGGGCGCTGGTGGCGCTGGGCCGCGACCCGTTGGCCGTGACCGGCGGTGTGGTGCTCGTGGTGCTGGTCGTGGTGGGCCTGACCGGGTCCTGGTTGGCCCCCGCCGGCATCAATGAGGTGGACGTCGACCGGATGCTTCAGCCGCCCAGTTGGGCGCACCCCTTCGGCACCGACGAACTCGGTCGGGACGTACTCAGCCGGGTCCTGGTCGCCGCCCGCGTCTCGCTTCAGGTCGGCGCGGTCAGCGTGGGGATCGCCCTGCTGGCGGGCGTGACGCTGGGCCTGTTCGCCGGCTACTACCAGGGGTGGCTCGACAACGTACTCATGCGGTGTATGGACGTGTTGTTCGCGTTCCCGGTCCTGCTGCTCGCGGTGGCCATCGTCGCGGTCCTGGGGCCGGGCCTGAGTACCGCCATGGTCGCGATCGGCGTGGTCTACACTCCGATCTTCGCCCGGGTCACCCGTGCGGGTGTGCTCTCCGTCCGCGAGCAGGTGTTCGTCCGGGCGGCAGTTGCCACCGGGGCATCGGATCTGCGCATCATGCGTCGGCATGTGCTGCCCAACATCGCGGCGCCGCTGATCGTCCAGACATCGCTCTCGCTGGCCTTCGCGATCCTGTCCGAGGCGGCGCTCTCCTTCCTCGGGTTGGGGGTGCAGCCGCCCGAGCCGGCGTGGGGCCGGATGCTCTACGACGGGCGCGGATTCGTGACCGACGCGTGGTGGCTGGGCTTCTTCCCGGGTGCCGCGATCTTCCTCACCGTCCTGGCGTTCAACCTGGTCGGAGACGCGCTCCGCGATGTGCTCGACCCTCGCCAGCTCACTGTCAGCGAGGCGAGGAGGAACGCCGGGTGAACGACGAAACCGTCCTGTCCGTGGCGGACCTGACCGTGACGATCGGTACCCGCCGAGGAGCGGCCCGCGCGGTCGCCGGCGTCGACTGGTCGGTCCGGGCCGGGCAGACGCTCGCCCTGGTCGGTGAGTCGGGCAGCGGCAAGAGCATGAGCGTGCTCGCCGCCACCGGGCTCGCGCCCCGCGCGGCCCGGGTCACCGGAGACGTCCGGCTGCTCGGTACGGACCTCGCCGCGTTGTCGGCGGCACGTCGCCGGCGGATGCGGGGCCGGCACGTCGGGTTCGTCTTTCAAGACCCGATGACCTCGCTGAACCCGGTGCTGACCGTGGGCCGCCAGATCGGCGAGGCCAGCGAGGTTCACCTCGGGCTGACTCGGCGGGCCGCTCGGGCACGGGCCATCGAGATGCTCGAACTCGTCGGCATCCCCTCCGCCGCCGAACGAGTGGACGCCTACCCGCACCAGCTCTCCGGCGGGATGCGCCAGCGTGCGGTGATCGCCATGGCCCTGGTCTGTGAGCCGGATCTGCTGATCGCCGACGAGCCCACCACCGCTCTCGACGTCACCACGCAGGCGCAGATCGTCGAGTTGGTCGCCGACCTGCAACGGCGCCTCGGCACCGCCGTCGTCTGGATCAGTCACGACCTCGGCGTCGTCGCCGGGCTCGCCGACACGGTGGCCGTCATGTACGGCGGTCGCATCGTCGAGCAGGGGGTGGTGGATGCTGTCTTCGCCGAACCGGCGCACCCGTACACCGCCGCGTTGCTCGCGGCGCGGCCGGATCCGGACGCGGACGCCACCGAACTGGTCACCATCCCGGGGACGCCGCCTAGCCCGCTCGAGCTTCCCGACGGGTGCGCCTTCTGGCCCCGCTGTCCGGTGCGGGGTGACGGTCGCTGCGAGCGGGAGTTGCCGCCGTTGGTGCCGGTCGCGGAGGGGCACCAGGTCCGGACCTTCTATCCGCGCCAGCCGACCGGGGAGGATCGATGACCGGGGAGAGCGTGGCCACCGACGCGGTCGCGGAGCTGACCGACCTGGCGGTGTGGTTCCCGACCCCGGCGGGGGTGGTACGCGCCGTGGACGGGGTGTCCCTGACGGTACGCCGTGGCGAGACGGTGGGGCTGGTCGGCGAGTCCGGTAGCGGCAAGTCGACGACCGGGCTGGCGCTGCTGCGCCTGGTCGAGCCGACCGCGGGTGTGGTCCAGGTGACGGGACAGGACGTGACCCACTGGTCGCGGCGGCGGTTGCGTCGGCTGCGCCGCCGGGTCGCCATGGTATTCCAGGACCCGCAGGCGTCTCTCGACCCTCGGCACACCGTTGGGGCGAGCATCGCCGAGCCGCTGGCCGTGCACCAGCTCGCCGCCAGCGGCGCGGCCCGCCGGGACCGGGTGGCCGAACTGCTCGACCTGGTCGGCCTGCGTCGTGAGCTCGCCGACCGGCACCCGCACGAACTCTCCGGCGGCCAGCGGCAGCGGGTGGGCATCGCGCGGGCGCTCGCCGGTGAGCCGGACCTGATTGTCCTCGACGAACCGATCGCCTCCCTGGACCTCAGTGTGCAGGCGCAGATAATGAACCTGCTCCGAGGGCTCCAGCGAGAGCTCGGGCTGACCTATCTCTTCATCGCGCACGATCTCGCCGCCGTCGAGCACATGAGCGATCGGGTGGCCGTGATGTACCTCGGCCGGATCGTGGAGAGCGGTACCCCGGCGCAGATCTGGCGGGAACCCGCCCACCCCTACACCGCCGCTCTTCTGTCGGCGGTGCCGGTGGCCGACCCGCCGGTGCAGCGTGGTCGCCAGCGGATCATTCTGGCCGGTGATGTCCCGAGCCCGATCGACCCGCCCTCCGGCTGCCGGTTTCGGACGCGGTGCCCGCAGGCCCGACCTGCCTGCGCCCAGAGCGACCCGGTGTTGGTCGAGCTCGGCTCGGGGCACCAGGCGGCCTGCCTCTTCGCGGGCGAGGCGGTACGCGCGATGCGGGCGCAGCCCGTCAGCTAGGCGTGCTTGCCGGTAGCAGCTGCTACCCGGCAACGCTGGAGGGGCTACGACTGGGGTGTGGCCGCGTCGGGTTGGCACCCGTCGGTGCAACTCGGTGCCGGGTCAGCGGTGGAGGCGGCGCGGGTGGGTGGCGCGCAGTCGTCGCACTGATCACCCCGCCACGCCGCGATCCCTTCCCGCACCGCGACGGCCGCGATGGCGAGCGCGGCGATGGGGTCTGCCCAGGACCAGCCGAGCCCGGCGTTGAGAAGCAGGCCCACGAGGAGCACCGCGGACAGATACGTGCAGAGCGCGGTCTGGGTGGAGTCGGCCATGACGGTAGCCGAGCCGAGTTCCCGGCCGGTACGCCGCTTGGCGCGGACCAGTAGTGGCATGACGATCAGCGAGGCGATGGCGAGGCCGATGCCGACGGGGCTGGCGCTGGCGTCTCCGCCGCCGAACAGCGAGCGCCCGGCGTCCACGGTGACCCAGGCGGCCAGGGCGAAGAAGGAGACACCGATCAGTCGCAGCGCCAACCGTTCCCGCTCCTCTGGCATCCGGGAGCGGAACTGCCAGATCACCACGGCCGCGCTGGAGACCTCGACGAACGAGTCGAGGCCGAAGCCAATCAGCGCGGTGGAGGAGGCTGCCGAGCCGGCGGCGATCGCGACCAAGCCCTCCAGGAGGTTGTATCCGGCGGTGGCGTAGGCCAGCCAGAGGCTGCGTCGGGACAGGAGCGCACGCCGCTGGGGGGTCAGTGCGGAGGTGGTCACGCGTCGTCTCCTCGAACCGTGGACGAGCCGTATGTCGGGCAGAGGGCGACGGCTTCACCGGTGGCGGCGAGGAGGTGTTCCGCCGATCGCAGCAGGGCGGGCAGCTCCGGTCGGGCCAGCGCGTAGAACGACTGGCGACCCTCGACCCGGAAGTCGACGAGTCGGCAGTCCCGCAGGCAGGAGAGGTGCTTCGAGACGGTCGATTGCGCCAGTCGCAGTTCGCGGGTCAGGTCCACCACCCGGGCCTCACCGCGGGTCAGCCGGTGCAGGATGGCCAGCCGGGCCGGGTCGCCGAGGGACCGGAACAGCGCGACGGCCGGCGCGAGCCCCGGAGATGAATCAATCGCCATCAAGCGATTATATCACTGCTGGTGCATTGTTTTGGAACCGGTTCACCCGACGCGGGTGAGCCCGCCTCACCCGAGCCGGTGCGAGCCTGCCACTAAGGGAAGGGGAGCCGATGACAACGCCTGCGGCGAAGCTGATCGGCCGGCTCGAGTCCGGCCGCCACCCGGACCTGCCGGAGACCACGACCGGCACCGTACGGCTGGACATCCGCGAGGACGGCCGGACCGAGCACTGGCACCTCACCATCGCCGACCAGCAGGTCCGCGTGGACCAGCGCGGCGACGAGGCCGACCTCGTGCTCCGGGCCGACCGGGCGGTCTTCGACCGGATCGCCACCGGCGCGCTGCACCCCGCCGCCGCGCTGGGCCGCAACGACCTCACCGTGCACGGTGACATTCGACTGTTCATGATGCTGCGCCGGCTCTTCCCCGGCCCGCCCGACGCGCGACACCCCCGGGAGGCGGTCGACTCGGCCCCGGCATCGGCCGGGGCAGCCGACTCCGGCCAGTCCGGGCACGCCACCGGGAGCCAGCGGTGAGGCAGGAGCGGGTGCACGTGATGGCGGGCAACGCCTTCGCCATCAGCGACGCGCAGGGGGACGTGGAGGGCGATCCCACGGCTCCGATCGGCCTCTTCTCCTGGGACACCCGGTTCCTCGCGCACTGGGTACTGCGGATCGACGGCGAGCGGCTCCAGGCTCTCTCCCGCGACGATGTGACGTACTTCGAGACGCGCTTCTTCCTCGTCCCCGGGACCGCCAGCCACTATGTTGACGCCGATGTCTCGGTGATTCGGCACCGGTCCCTCGACGACAGCTTCAACGAGCGGCTGATCGTGCTGAACCACTCGCCCGAGCGGGCCGAGCTGACGGTACGGATGGAGATCGGCGCCGACTTCGCCGACATCGCCGATGTCACCAAGCCCGGTTCCGCCCGAAACCGGCATGTCGAGGTCATCCCCGACTCGCAACTGCGGCAGCTTCGACTGCGGTACCGGCGGGAACGCTTCGGCCGGGAGGCGGTGGTGACCAGCACCGAGCCTGCCGAGGTGGACGAGTGTGGGATGACCTTCCGCGTTCGGATCGAGCCGCACGGGCAGTGGGAGACCGACCTGCACGTCGGCATGACGGTCCGTGGTGAGGGCGACCGGGACATGCGGGCTGACCTGGGGACCCACCGGCTCCACGTGCACCGGAACATGCGCGAGGACCTGCGTGGGTGGTTGGATCGGGCGCCCACCCTCATCACCGACAACAACTCGCTACAGAGGACGTACCAGCGGAGCCTGGTCGACCTCGCGGCGCTGCGGTACGAGCCGTTGTCCTCCCTGGCGCGAATGCCGGTGGGCGGCCTGCCCTGGGCGATGTCGCTCTACGGCCGGGACGCCCTGATCACCTGCCTACAGACGTTGCCGTTCACACCGGAACTGGCCCCGGTGGTGCTGCGCCTGCTGGCGCTGCTGCAAGGTGGACAGCTCGACGACACGTACGAGGAGGAACCCGGAAAGATCCTCGCCGAGCTGCGCTACGGCGAGGCTGCCGCATTCGGGCACGAGCCGACCACGATGTACTACGGTGCCGCTGACACGACACCACTGTTCGTGATCCTGCTCGACGAGTACGAGCGGTGGTCTGGCGACACCGACCTGGTGCGGGAACTGCGCCACCCGGCCCGGTTGGCGCTGGACTGGATCGACGAGTACGGCGACTCGCTGGGCGACGGGTACGTGCGCTACCAGCGCCGGAACAGCCACCAGGGCCTGGTCAACCAGTGTTGGAAGGACTCCGCCGAGGCGATCACCGGCCGGGATGGCCGGCAGCCGGCGCTGCCCAGGGCGACCTGCGAGGTGCAGGGCTACGCGTACGACGCGAAACGACGGGGTGCCCGGCTCGCCCGCCAGGTGTGGGGCGACCCGGAGTACGCCGACCGGCTGGAGCGGGAGGCGGCCCAGCTGAAGCAACGGTTCAACACCGACTTCTGGCTGGCCGACCGAGAGTACTACGCCCTGGCGCTGGACCCCGACGGTGCGCCCGCAGACGCCCTGACGTCCAACCTCGGTCACCTGCTCTGGAGCGGTATCGTGCCGGCGGAGCGGGCCGGGGCGCTCGCCGAGCATCTCCTCGGTCCGGACCTCTTCTCCGGCTGGGGAGTCCGGACCCTGGCAGCCGGACAGCGGGTCTACAACCCGGTCGGTTCCCACCTCGGCGCGGTCTGGCCCTGGGACAACGCCATCGCCGCCAGCGGTCTGCGCCGCTACCACCTCGACGCCGAGGCGGCCCGGATCGTCGACGGGATGTTCGCCATGGCAGCGCGGATCGGCGGCCCGGTGCCGGAGGTCATCGCGGGCTATCCGCGCACCCTGACGAAGTATCCGGTGCAACTGCCGATTGCCGGGCACCCGCAGGCGTGGTCCTCCGGCGGGCTGCTGATGCTGTTGGCAACCGTGTTGGGGCTCCGCCCCTGCGGCGACGACCTCCTGGTGAGCCCGGCGTTGCCGGCGGGCCTCGGGCAGATCGAGCTGCTCGACATTCCGGGGAAGTGGGGTCACTCCGACGCCTATGGCCGGGACCGCGCCGACGGTGTGCCGACTCGCCGGCTCGGGCTGAGCTGACGCGGCTGGGCGGGCCTACCCGGCCCGCCCGCATTTCGGGCTACTCCTTGGCCGCGAACTGGGCGATTCGAGCAGCCAGCGGGCTCGTTGCGGTGCGTGCCCAGCTGAAGTGGTTGAGGTGGCTGCCGGCCGGCTCGGCCCGGTGCCGCTCGCGGGTGATGGGAGCGCTGGCGAGCTTGCCGCAGAGGTGGTCGAGGGTCTCGTGCGGGGTGTACTCGTCGTTGTCCACGCTGACCGCCAGCACGGGCGTGCGGAGGTCGCGCAGCGCCGCCTCGGCGTCCACGTTGTCCAGGTGCGGGAAGCGGCCGGTGCGTGCGGTGTAGGCCCAGTCCCGGATCACCCCGCGCGCCTGCCGGCCGCCGAAGCCCCAGCCGGGCCAGACCCCGAGTAGCCGGGTGGTGGCGGCGACCGTCTGGGTGAACGGGAGGACGCCGTAACCCCGTGGTCCGGCCGGATAGGTGCGCCAGAAGGGCAGCCCGACGGCGACCAGGGCCAGGGCGTCCACGTCGTGTCCGGGTTGCAGCGCCAGGTGTAGCAGGGCCGCCTGGCCGCCCAGGGAGTGTCCGAGCACGAGGGTGCGTCGGCCGTTCCGGCGTTCCTTCAATGCCGCCAGCACCGCGCCGACGTCGGTGGTCAACTCCGCGTACCCGTAGCGGCAGCCGCGGCTCGGGCGCGGTGTGCTCGCTCCGGTGCCGCGGAGATCGGCGACCGCGACGGCGAGCCCGCCGGCGCGGAGCGCAGTGGCGAACGGTCGGTAGTACCGCGCGGGTACGCCCATGGCGGGGGAGATCAGCACCAGCGGGGCGTCGGCCGTCTCCGCCGGCTCCGGATAGATCTGTAGACCGAGGCGGGCCCCGTCAACCTCGACGAACTCTTGCTGGTAATCCGCATTCACCAGCCCAATCTACGGGGCGGATCTACCGGCGGGTAACCAATCGGTGATTGCCGTCACGTCGAGCTGGACCGGGTTCGGCGCAACGCTCACTGCGACACACCGGACGCCTCGCGGATCCGTTCGGCGCACGGATCCGCGAGGCGTCGGGGTGTGGGTAGGGGTCAGCTCACCGTGATCGTGCCGTTCGGGGAGCGGACACAGGAGACCTCACGGGAACCCGTCGCCGCGGCGCCGGTGAGGCACTGCCCGAGTGTCAGGTGGCCGGCGGCGTTCGGGTGCCACGACTCCTGACACGTCTGGAAGTGGTCCACGCAGGTGTTGGCGATCCGGCTGATGTCGAGCTTGTTCGCCCCTTCGAGGCTGGTGACGTAGGTGCCGGTAGGCCCATCCATCAGGCGGACGGCGGTGGCGAGGGCTTGCTGCGGGCCGCCCGTCGTCTCACAGAGCCGGGCCCCGTCGAAGGCCTGCTGCACGTTGAGCAGGACCACGTCGGCGTTGGGGAACTCGCCGGTGACGTCGGTGTAGACCTGGCGCACCATGCTGCCCAACCCCTGCGAGAAGCGGTGGCCGGGGGCGAGGCTGGCGCGGTGGATCGGGCACCCGGCCGCATACCGTTCGCGGCCGAGGTCGCGGAACTTGTCCCGCGTGTCGTCGCGGTTGTCCTCGGTCCAGTAAGCCTGGTCCAGCTCCTCCGGCAACGGGTTCGTGTAGTCCTGGAGGACGACCCGGTGTTCGCCGTCGGCGTCAACCTCGGCGAGTGTGCTGAGGACCTGCCGCACCGCGGCGCTGGTCTCCGCGGTCGCCGCGGCGAGCTCCGCGGCGGTTGCCAGGTCGGCGTCGGAACAGGGATCTTGTTCCACCAACCAGGGATGCGCCCAGAACTCCCACCAGCCGGTCCAGGCGTCGGCGACGAACCGGTTGGCGCACTTCTCGGCCACGTCACCGAAGGTGAACGAGCTGTTGTTCGAGCCGATACCGACGAGTACCAGGTCGATGTCGTGGGTTTGGGCCACTTCGCGGAGCTGGTCGAGCTGGGCGGCGACCTGGCGCCCGTTCGCCCGGTCGGCGGAGGCGGTGGCGAAGTCGGCCGGCTGCCCGCCGGAGCAGGCGAGGTTGAAGCGGTCCTCGATGCCGGGCAGGTCGGCCCGGTGGAGTGAGGCGTTCGCCGAGCGGTGGCAGAAGTAGGCCGCGCTGTTCGGCGCGGACCATCCCGGGAAGGTGCTGGTCTCCCCGTCGATGTCGACCACGGGGGAGTACTCCCCGGCGCCCTCTCCGCTGATGAAGCTGTCTCCGAGCGCTACCGCGGCGGTGGGCGGTGTGTCGGCGAGAGCCGGCGATGTGACTGTCGCAGAGAATGTGGCCGTGGCGACGGCGATTCCCGCCGCCAGGACGGTACGACCCAATCTGGACATTGATGATCACCCCTATCGAGGTATGGAAAGATCACGTTGTTTCGATCAGACCATCCAGTGATCGTGTGAGTCAATACTCACTAGTAACAATAATTACATCGGTATAATGCTCCCCGCCTCGGCGGCGATGGGAGTGTCCGGCTGGGCGGGGGCTGCTACCGACAGAGGCCATCGGCCGTGCTGTAGATGCCGAGCGGGTGTCGGCCCACGCGTGCTGGCTCCCGCACCGCAGCAGCCCGGGGTGACTGTCGCCTGGGTCACGGCCGGAATCGCCCGGCGGCCCGACCCGTTACTCCGGTTGTGGCCGGGCGAACGGGCCCGGCGGGGCCCGTCGGGGCCTACGGCTAGGCTCGCTGCGGCGTGCCGCACCAGCCAATGCCGGCCGTGCGTGGCACCATACCCGCCGAGACCTGGGAGTACGACCAGTTGACCGCAGAGCCTGAGACCCTGTATGAGGCCGACGACCTCACGCATCTCGAGGGACTGGACGCTGTCCGAAAGCGTCCGGGGATGTACATCGGCTCGACGGACAGCCGTGGCGTGGGTCACCTCGTCAACGAGATCCTCGACAACTCCACCGATGAGGGTGTCGCCGGTCACGCGACCTCCATCGAGGTGACGCTGCACGCCGACGGATCGGTGCAGGTGGACGACGACGGCCGCGGTATCCCCACCGACGTGCATGCGAAGTCGGGAATATCGGGGGTCGAGCTGGTGCTCACCCGGCTACACGCCGGTGGCAAGTTCGGCGGCTCCGGCTACAAGACCTCTGGTGGCCTACATGGCGTCGGCGCTTCGGCGGTCAACGCCCTTTCGCGCCGGTTCGACGTGACAGTCCGTCGTGGCGGCAAGATCCACACGATGTCGTTCCGGCACGGTGTACCGGGGACGTTCGACGGCGACGGGCCTCAGGCGCCCTTCGCGGCCGGCCCGGGCCTTCAGGTGATCGGTGCGGTGAAGCGTCAGCAGCGCACCGGCACCTCGATCCGCTACTGGTACGACCCGCGCTACTTCGAGGTCGGTGCCACGCTGGATGCCGACGCCGTACGGATGAAGCTGCGCAACACCGCCTTCCTGGTCCCCGGGGTCAGCTACCTGCTGCGTGACCACACCGGGGCGGAGCCGGTCGAGGAGCGGTTCCACTACCCCAACGGCCTGACCGACATGGTGGACTTCCTCGCCCCGGCCAGCGACCGGCCGGTCTCCGGCACCCTGCTGGTCTGCGGCGAAGGGGCGTACCGGGAGAACGCCGCCGACGCCAACGGCGTGATGCAGGCCAACGTGCCGCGTCGCGCCGAGGTGGAGGTGGCCTTCCGCTGGGGCACCGGCTACGAGCGGACTGTGGAGTGTTTCACCAACACCATCCGTAACGCGCACGGCGGTACCCACCGTAAGGGCTTCGAGCGGGCCCTGACGCGGACCCTCGCCGAGGCCATCCGAAACACCCGTGGCCTGCTCAAGGCCAAGGAGGACCCGCCCACGCTGGATGACATCCTCGAGGGCCTGACCGCGGTCGTGCACGTGCGCATCCCGGAGCCGCAGTTCACCTCCCAGACCAAGGACGAGCTCTCCACCGCCGGCATTACCAAGGTTCTCCAGCGCCTGGTCGAGCAGCACCTCAAGGCCTGGCTGGAGGAGCGCAAGACCAAGACCGAGGCGCGGACGGTCCTCCAGAAGATCGCCGATGCGGCTCGGGTCCGGCTCACCCAGAAGCAGCAGAAGGAGGCGGCGCGGCGTAAGACCGCCCTGGAGGGCGCGTCGATGCCCGCGAAGCTGGTCGACTGCCGGTCCACCGGGGTGGAGCGCAGCGAGATGTTCATCGTCGAGGGGGACAGCGCGCTCGGCACGGCGCGGTTGGCCCGCTCGTCGGAGTACCAGGCGTTGCTGCCGATCCGCGGCAAGATCCTCAACGTGCAGAAGGCGAACCTCCAGCAGGTGCTGGACAACGCCGAGTGCGCGGCGATCGTGCAGGTGTTGGGGGCCGGGTCGGGGCGCACCTTCGACCTCTCCGCCGTACGGTACGGCCGGGTTCTGATCATGGCCGACGCCGACGTGGACGGCGCGCACATCAGGACACTGCTGATTACGCTCTTCGCCCGGTACATGCGACCGTTGATCGAGGCCGGCCGGTTGTACGCGGCGATGCCGCCTCTGCACAAGATCACGACGAAGGGGCGTAGGCCGCAGACCATCTACACCTACACCCAGGAGGAGATGGAGGCGACCGTCCGGCGACTGGAGCAGGCGGGTAAGCAGATCGTCACTCCGATCCCGCGGTTCAAGGGTCTGGGTGAGATGGACGCCGACGAGTTGTGGGAAACCACGATGAACCCGGCCGGCCGGGCGGTCCGCCGGATCACGATGGAGGACGCCGAGGAAGCCGAGCGGATCCTGGAACTGCTGATGGGGGAGAAGGTGGAGCCCCGCCGGAACTGGCTGATCGCCTCCGCCGACCGGGTCGACCGCGAGGCGATCGACGCATGAGACCCGGACCGGCCGCGGATCGCGCGGGCACCGGTACGAGCACGGAAACAGTCCGAGGGGAAAGCTGAGTCATGGCACGCCGCAAGGGCCCGAAGGTCGACCTGTCCGCGTTCGACCAGGCGGGTGCACGGGTTTTCGACAATCCGCTGGTCACCGAGGTCTCCGACTCCTACCTGGAGTACGCGTTCTCGGTCATCCACTCCCGCGCCCTGCCGGACGCCCGAGACGGGCTCAAGCCGGTGCACCGGCGCATCCTCTGGTCGATGTACGAATCCGGCCACCGCCCGGACCGGGGGCACGTCAAGTCCGCGCGGGTGGTCGGCGACGTGATGGGCAAGTACCACCCCCACAGCGACGTGGCGATCTATGACGCGTTGGTCCGGCTGGCACAGGACTTCTCCCTGAACGCGCCCCTCATCGACGGGCACGGCAACTTCGGAAGCCCGGACGACGGTCCGGCCGCGGCCCGATACACCGAAGCCCGGATGTCGCGGGAGGCGATGCTGCTCGTCGGTGAGTTGGGCGAGGAGACAGTCGACCTGGGGCCGAACTACGACGGTTCGTTGACCCAGCCCACCGTGCTGCCGGCGGCCTTCCCGAACCTGCTGGTCAACGGCGCCTCGGGGATCGCGGTCGGGATGGCGACCAACATGATCCCGCACAACCTGGGCGAGGTGGTCTCCGCCGCCCGCTGGCTGATCAACCACCCGGACGCCACGCTGGACAAGCTGATGGAGTTCGTTCCGGGGCCGGATCTGCCGACCGGCGGTCTGCTGCTCGGCCTGGACGAGGTGCGGCGGGCATACGAGACCGGCCGAGGTGTGGTGCGGATGCGCGCCAAGGTGGAGATCGGCCCGATTGAGGGCAGCCGTGGTCGGCAGGCGATCACCGTTGTCGAGCTGCCCTACGGCATCGGCGCCGAGAAGGTCATCGCCGCCGTCACCAACGAGGTCACGAAGACCAAACGGCTCACCGGGATCGCCGATGTCAAGGACCTCACCGACCGGGAGAACGGCACCCGGCTGGTCATCGAGTGCAAGGTCGGAGTGAATCCGCAGGCGCTCCTCGCCGATCTCTACCGGCTGACCCCGCTGGAGCAGTCGTTCGGCGTCAACAATCTGGTGCTGGTGGACGGGCAGCCGCGGACCCTGGGGCTCAAGGCCCTACTGGAGGTCTTCCTGGCCCACCGGTACGAGGTGGTGACCCGGCGCAGCGCGTACCGGAAGCGTCGGCGGGAGGAGCGGCTGCACCTGGTGGACGGGCTGCTGGTCGCGCTGCTCGACATCGACCAGGTCGTCAAGCTGATCCGGGGCAGCGAGGACGCGCAGGCCGCGAAGGACGGTCTCATGCGGCGCTTCGGGCTCTCCGAGATCCAGGCGACCTACATCCTCGACACACCGCTGCGCCGGCTCACCAGGTACGACCGGTTGGAGCTGGAGGCCGAGCAGGAGAAGCTGCGCGGCGAGATCACTGAGCTGTCCCGGCTCCTGGACGACCCGAAGGTCCTGCGGAAGGTCGTCTCCACCGAACTGGCCGCGGTGGTGAGGCAGTTCGCGGCGCCGCGCCGCACCACCTTGGTCGACGGGGATCTGAAGGAGGTGCTCGCCGCGTCCGTGCCGGCCGGCCCACTGGAGGTCGCCGACGATCCCTGCCAGGTGATCCTCTCGTCGACCGGACTGGTCGCCCGGACCGCCGCCGAGTCGGAGGAGGCGGTCGAGGGACATCGCCGGCATGGCCGGGTCCGGCACGACGCGGTACGCGCCGTCGCCCACTCCACGGCCCGCGGCAAAGTTCTGCTGGTCACCAGTGGCGGCCGGGCGTTCAAGGTGGACGTGCTGCCGCTGCCGGTGCTACCCGATCAGTCCGGCACGGTCTCCCTGCGCGGCGGGATGTCCGCAGCCGAGTTGGTGCCGCTGGCGCCGGGGGAGACGGTGGTCGGGATCGCGCCGCTCGGTGCGCCCGCGGAGGGATCGCCGGGGCTGGCCCTCGGCACCCGGCAGGGCATGGTGAAGGTCTGTGCGCCGGACTGGCCGGTGCGCGCCGACGAGTTCGAAGTGATCAGCCTCCGCGATGGGGACGAGGTGGTCGGGACCACCTGGCTGACCGACGGCGCCGAGAGCCTCGCCTTCGTCACCTCGGAGGCGTCGTTGCTGCGTTACCCGGTGGGGTTGGTCCGTCCGCAGGGGCTGCGGGGCGGTGGTGTCGCCGGGGTGAGCCTCCCCGGGGACGCGCGAGTGGTCTATTTCGGCGCGGTCCGCACCGACGACCCCGCCCACGGTGAGCCGATGGTGGTCACCTCGACCGGCGCCACGGTGAAGGTGACGCCGTTTGCGGCCTACCCGGCGAAGGGGCGGGCGACGGGCGGCGTGCGCTCCCAGCGTTTCCTCAAGGGGGAGACGGAGGCGGCCGTTGCCTGGGTCGGCCCGCGTCCGGTCGGTGCGACGGCGAACGGCGAGCCGGTGGAACTGCCGGCGGCTGACCCGCGCCGCGACGGCAGCGGTTTCGCTGTGCTGCTCGGCCCCGCCGTCATCGGCCATCAGATCGACCGCGACTGAACTGGGCACGGCCGGGGCGGGGAGTGACCGGCACGACCTCCGGCGTTTCGCAGGCGAGCGGGAGACCTGCGGTGGTGACTCGAAGGAACTGCTGCGCTCCCGGGCCCTGGCCGGCGCAGCACCTCGTTCCCGAGGAGAGCCGGTGGTGGTCCACCCCAGCCCGGCGAGCCCAACCCTCA
Organism: Salinispora tropica CNB-440; assembly: GCF_000016425.1. Lineage (GTDB taxonomy): Bacteria > Actinomycetota > Actinomycetes > Mycobacteriales > Micromonosporaceae > Micromonospora > Micromonospora tropica. The sequence goes on from NC_009380.1 coordinate 1,921,820, forward strand.
GCTTGTTTCGGTAGCACCGGTCGAAATATTGTGAGGCCGGCCATAGCGCTGTTGAACCAGTCATTACGGGCAGGCAGCCCGATTCTTCGGGGTGGGCGTGCAGAAATTGCCGGCAAACTGTCCTGTTCTTGACCGGGCTGCACCACTATCACCCTTCATGTAATTGCTTCATCGTAGTGGGTGGCTGTCGGCAAAATCGTGGCTGCGATCCATGTTTAAGCAGCTCAGAGAGGGTTGGCGAGCTGGGAAGCGGTCAGTAGTGTCGGCGAGTCCGGTGCGGTAGACGATCGCAAAAGGCGACGCCGTGCCGACCCGCTCAATCACCGAAAGGTGAACCGGGGACCCGTTCTATCTGGGGTGAATCCGCGAGTCTCGCGGTAGGGCGTACTTCCCGTCCGAATCCGTCAGCTAACCCGGTCAGCGGTATCGGAAGGAGTCCGTTTTCGTGCAGCGTTATTCCGCCCAGCGGGCGTTCCGCCGTCTCCACGGCGCTGCGGTGTCCGCGTCCGTCCGGTCTGCCGCCGGGCGCTGACCCATCCCCTCGTAGCCCGGCGGTAGGCCGGGCGTACCCCCTCGTGGCCACCGGCGCGCGAATTTCGGTTTCCGTGCGGCCCGCCTCTGCCTGCCCGCCCAACGGCGCGGTGCGCCACAGCCCCGACAGTCTGTGGAGGATCCCGTGAAACATCGCCTCAAACGACAGCTCCGCCTTCTGGCCGCGGAGCGCCCATACCAGCTGGCCGCCGCGTCGGCTGCCGCGCTCGTGCTGGCCACCGGTGCCGGCACTCTTGCCGCCGGCGGCGACGAGGACTCCACCTCGCCGCAGCCCGTCACCGCCGCCTCTACGGCCGGCAGCGACGTCGCCGACTCGAGCCCCGAGGCGGTCGTGGTCGCGGCCCCGGCCAACGCCGCACCGTCGAGCACCGAGCCGTCGAGTGATGAGTCGGCGAGCACTGAGCCGTCGAGTGATGAGTCGGCGAGTGATGAGTCGTCGAGCACGCCTGCGGCGGACCCGGATCTGACCGAGGAGGCTGCACCGGAGCCAGCGGCCTCCAAGATGCTGGAGTACGACTACCAGGCGCAGATCAACTTCTACTACTGCGGTCCGGCCGCCGTCCGAAACGCCCTCAGCGCCACCGGCATCGAGCGGACGCAGAACGAACTCGCTGGCCCGCTCGGCACCGACCAGTTCGGCACCGACTCGGCGGCGGACACCACGCGGGTACTCAACGCCCAGGTGGAGGGCGCGCCCTACCAGACCCGGATGATTTCCGGTGGCTCGGCCACCTCGGCGCAGATGGACCAGCTCCAGGCCGACGTCGTCACGGCCATCACCGACGGCCGAGGCGTGGTGGTGAACGTTGCGGGCTCCGCCACTGACACCGCCGGTGGTTGGCACTCGTTCCCGGGCGGCCACTACATCGCGGTGGTCGGGTACGACGACAGCGGGCGCCTCGTGAAGGTCGCCGACTCGGCGAACGCCGCGGCCGGCTCGTACTGGATGACCACGATCGCTCTGGCGGACTGGGCCGCGACGCGCGGCTACTCCGCCTGACCGACGGCTCGTTGCACGGGCGTCGGCCTCCCGCCGTGGGGGCCGACGCCCGTCGTCGTACCTGCGTGGTCAGCCGGTGGGGGAGACCGTGGCCCCGGCGGCGCGTGGCGTCGGAACGCCGCCACCGGACTCTAACTCCCGCCGGGCGGCAGCCAGGAAGCCCTCGGCGTACGACTCGGCGGGGAAGTCACCGAGGTAGCGGGTCCGGGTGGCCCACCGGGCCTCGGCCAGCGGGTCGTCCCCGAGGAGCCGGTCCAGCACCTCGTCGCCGTTGGACATGTCCCGCCGCAGCACATAGCCGGAGGCGGCGAGCGGGAAGTCCGCCGGGAACCGGTCGCGCAGATCCAGCATGTCGGTCACCGCGTACGGCTTGCCGGAGTAGAGGTAGTCGGAGATGACCCCCGACACGTCGGAGACGAGCGCGTCGGAGCGGTTGACGCACTCGGTCAGGGTCAGCTCACGGCTGGCGGCTGCCCCGAAGACATGGGCCCGTCCGGTCCGGCCGCGGTCGGCGGCGAGCAGCTCGTGGAGTCGGGCCAGCTGTCGGGCCGAGGTGGGGTTCTGCGTGGTGTAGGGATGGGCCCGGAGAATGACCGTCGCGCCCCGCGCGAGCAGGTCCCGCAGCAGGGTCTCGGCCACCGGCAGCGAACAGTAGTTGGCGTCTGCGTGATGCCCGGTCCAGGTCGGGGTGTACAGGACGGTCGGAGTGGCGGCGGTCACCGCCCCACGGCGTACCTCGATTCCCTCCACCTGGGGGCGGCCGACCAGGACAAACTTTTCCGCCGGGAGGTGGACGCCGGCGCGGGCGTACCGGTCGACCGCCGCCTGACCCGCGACGAAGATCCGGTCGAAGATACCCGACATCGGGTTGGCGCTGGGGGCCTTGTCACTGTCGCCGTGGTGCAGCTGCACGTGGGTGAGCTGGGTGAATCGGACGCAGTGGCCGTTCTTCGCGCCGTGGTTGACATAGAAGGCGACCCGTAGGCTCGGCACGAGCGCCTCGTCCATTGCGGGCAACGTCGGGCAGTACGCGACCGGGGCGGTGGTGGCCGCCGCAACGGTCGGCAGCAACTCCGGCTCACGCAGCATGACCAGGAACGGTCGACCGAGCCGCTCCAGGTACGGCAGCCACATCGTCACCTGGTACTCGGAGCCGGGGGGCGCGGAGAAGTACAGCAGGAACTCGGGCCGATGCCGGCGCAGCGCCCGGCCCACCGGCCCACCGTTGGCGGCCGGACGGAAACGCCGTCGGGCCAGGTCCAGCGCCACCGCGGCGGCGGCCGTACCGACCAACAGAGCGGTGGCCAGCGCCACCCAGGCCGGCAGGGACGCCGCAGCCGCGCCGGCGACCAGGGCGAGCAGCATGAGCAGGGCAGCCGGCAACTCGGCGGCGAGTAGGGGCGACCAGTCGCGTACCGGAAGGTTCGCGGTGCGGATCTCCCGGTCGCCCGCCGCCCGCAGCGGTCCAACCAGCAGGACCAGCCCAAGCAGGACCAGCGCGGTCGCGGCCAGCGCGGGATCGAAGCCGGCGTCGAGGTGGCGGGCGTACCCGACCAGGACTCCCGCCGCGAGCAGCATGGTCTCGGCCACGCTGTCGGCCTGCGGTCGAACCCGCCGTTGCCACCCGGTGGCCGCGAGCGCGGCGACTGCCAACCCGAGCCCCCAGAAGGTCGCGTCGGTCAGGGCGAGCACGACGAAGGCCAGCATGGCCAGCCCGGCGGAGAGGGCCTGAGCGATCAGTTTCCGGACCAGGTCACCGCGCACCGTGGTTCGCCTCCACCTGGTCCGGACCACGACCCGCCCCCGACTGATCGGCGGGGCGCTCGGCGCGCTCCCCTCCGGCCTGCGTCGGCAGGACAGCCATCGACTCCGCCTCCTCGTCGTCCGCACGGCGTACGTCGATCACCTGCCCGGTGAGCCCGGAGAGCAGTACGTCCAGCGAGGCCCGCGCCACCGCCGCCGCGGTGAGTAGGGTGTGCGCCGGTTCTGGGCCGAACGCCCGGGTACGCATCGGCGTGGCGGTGCGCTCCGGGTTGACGCAGTTGACCCGTACGTCGGCCTCGGCCCACTCGTCGGCGAGGGCCTGGGTGAGGTTCACCAGGGCTGCCTTGGTGGCCGAGTAGAGCGCGTACCGGGCTCGGCCCCGGGTGTACGAGCTGGAGGTGTAGAGCAGCAGCTGGCCCTGGGTCCGCCGTAGGTACGGTAGTGCCGCGCGGGCTACCGTCACCGGGCCGACGAAGTTCACCTGGAGCAGTTGGTCCACGGTGCCGGCGTCCATGTCGGCGAGCATGCCCTTCTCCAACAGCCCGGCGGTGACGACCACATGGTCGATCCGGCCGGTCGCGGCGAAGGCGGTCTGGAGTGCGGCCTCGACGTCCTCGGCCCGCTCCACGTGGGTGCCGGTGCTCGAGCGGCTGACCGGGAAGACCCGGGCGCCGTAGCGCCGGGCCAGTGCGGTCAGCTCCTGGCCGATGCCGTGGCTGCCGCCGAAGACGACGATCGTGCGGCCGGTCAGCTCCTCGATGTAGTCCCGGTGGTCGGCTAACCGGGGCGCCTTGGCGGCGGCGAGTTGAAACAGCTTGTCCGCCAGGTGCACATCGAGCGGGTGGGTGACCTTGATGTTCTCGTCGGTGCCGTCGATCACCTTGATCGGCGTGCCGGGCAGGTAGCGCAGCACCACGCCGCAGTCGTCGGTCGCGGCGAAGTCCGGGTCACCCGCCGCTTCCTGGTACGCCGCGCGGATGGTACCGGAGCGGAAGGCCTGGGGGGTCTGACCCCGGCGTAGCCGAGAGCGGACCGGGATGTCGGTGATGCAGTCGTCCTCGTCCACCTGGATGATCGTGTCCGCTGACGGGATGGCCACATCAACCGCCGAGTACGTCCAGAGCGCGTTCACGCACTCCCGGATGATGCGCCCGCTAGTCAGCGGACGTACCGCGTCGTGGAACAGGATGTTGCAGTCGTCCGGACCGATCATCTCCAGCGCGAGGCGGGTGGTGGCGTTGCGGGTCTGCCCGCCCTCGACGACGGCCGAGACCTTGCCGAACCCGGCCTGCTGCACGATCTGTTCGACGTCCGGGACGTGCCCGGCCGCCATCAGCACGATGATCTCGTCAATCTCGGGCGCGGCCTCGAAGACAGCGAGGGTGTGCTCGATGATCGGTTTGCCGGCGACCTTGAGTAGCTGTTTGGGGATACCGAGGCCGAGTCGGGTGCCGGTACCACCGGCCAGGATCACCGCGACGGTCCGGGTGGGCCGCCAGGGCTGGGCGCCGGCCGACGCTACGGCGGTCTGCTCGTGGGTCATCGCCGATCCTCGCTGGTCGTTTCAGGTGCCATTCACCGGCTCGCCATGTAGTCCGAGTACGCCTTGGTCACCTCGAGGGTGGGGCCGTCCATCCGAAGCTCGCCGGACTCCAACCAGATGGTCCGTTCGCAGGTGTCCCGGATCGAGCTGATCGAGTGGCTGACCAGGAACACGGTGCCGGCGTCGGCACGTAGTTGACGGATCTTCTGTTCGCTGCGGCGGCGAAACCGGGTGTCTCCGGTCGCCAGCGCCTCGTCAATAAGGAGCACGTCGTGTTTCTTCGCCGCCGAGATGGCGAAGCGTAGCCGGGCCTGCATGCCGGAGGAGTAGGTCCGCATCGGCAGGGCGGCGAAGTTGTCGCGCTCGTTGATGCCGGAGAACTGGAGGATCTCTGGGGTGGCGATACGGACCTGCTCGGGCGACATGCCCATGGCCAGGCAACCGAGGACGACGTTGCGTTCGCCGGAGAGGTCGGGCACCAACGCGGCGTTGACCCCGAGTAGCGAGGGCTGGCCCTGGGTGTAGATCGCTCCCTGGTTGGTGGGCATCAACCCGGCGATCGCTCGTAGCAGGGTCGACTTGCCGGAGCCGTTGCTGCCGATCAGACCGATCGCTTCACCGCGGTACGCGGTGAAGCTGACCCCCTTGACCGCGTGAACCTTTCGCAGGGTGGGGCGCTGTGGCTGTCGGGTGACAATCCGTTTGAGCGCGGCTGCCGCAGAGCCGGCCGAACCACTGCCGGCACCGTACACCCGGTAGACCAGGTGGGCGTCGTCCACGATCACGGTCGGGATCCGTTCACCGACTGCCGTGGTGGTTGTGGTTGCGGGGACCGTGCTGGGGCTTGTGGGGATCGTGTTGGGGTCAGCCACGTCCGTACTCCTGCTCGCCGCGCCAAAAGTAGATAAATCCACCGACTCCGACGACCAGCGCCCACGCGGTCGCCAGGAGCAACAGCCGGGGAATGTCCGAGGTCACCGGGGCGCCCTCCAGCAGCGCGTGTCGGACCAACTCGATGTAGACCAGCATTGGGTTGAGCTGGATCAGAGTGGTCGCGAGGGCCGGAAGGTTGTCGGTGAAGGCCTGCACGCTGTAGAGCACGCCGGATCCATACATCCAGGTGCGCATCACGAAGGGCATGATCTGTTTGAGGTCGGTCAGCTTCGAACCGAGCCGGGCCAGGGCCAGCGCCAGGCCAATGCTGAACACCACCTGGAGTAGTAGCGCGGGAATCACCAGCAGCCACTCCAGGGTGATCGGCTCGCCGGTCGCCAAGACGATGCCGACGAGCACCACCATCGCCGCGAGCAGGTGCCGGAGCTGCGTGAGGGTGATCGCGAAGGGCAGCGCCGCGCGGGGGAAGTGCAGTGCCCGGATCAGTCCGAGGTTGGTGGTGATGGCCGAGATGCCGCCGGTCGCGGTACTCGACGTGAAGGTGAAGACGAAGAGACCGACGCAGAGATAGGCGATGAAGTTGTCGACATCCCGCGAGATGTTCAGGATCACGCCGAAGATCAGATAGTAGACGGCGGCATTCGTCAGCGGCGTCAGCATCTGCCAGATCTGCCCCAGTCGGGCCTGGCTGAAGGACGCGGTCACCTTGGCGTTCGCGTACGTCGTTATGAAGTGCCGATAGGACCATAGCGCCCGGGTGTACGCAGTCAGCGTGGGCCTTGTGTCGGCGATACTCAGGCCGTGCCGGGCGGCCAACTGTGCCCCGGTCAGACCTGAATCAGCATCGGCCACCGCCGTGTTGGCCATGGTTTGGCGCTCCGATCTTTATGGCTTGGGGAACATCCAGCCCTTGGCGTTGCGCCGCACGGGCGTCAGACTCCGTGGCTGGCACGGAAGGTAGTCGAAAGCGCGTCGGGACGCAACCGTACCGTCGTTGCGGTACATTGTCGCACGTGACGACCGAGAAGAGGCGTGCTCCGGCGGGTGCGGCGGTGCTGCGTGGTGAGATCACCACGGCAATCCGCCGTGCCGTCCTGCAGGAACTGGCCGCGGTCGGGTATGGCCGTCTCTCTATTGAAGCGATCGCGCGGCGTGCTGGGGTCGGCAAGACCGCGATCTACCGGCGGTGGAGCTCGAAGGTCGACCTCGTGCTCGAGGTGGTGGTGGCGGCGGTGGGGAAGCGGTTCCCCCTCCCGGACACCGGTGGCCTTCGCGGTGACCTGGAGTTAGTGTTCTTGATCATGACTCGGGCGCTCGGGCATCCGCTGGCGGCCCAGATCATCCCCGACCTGCTCGCCGAGGCTGCCCGGAATGAGCAGATCGCGCAGACCCTGCAACGGGTGCTGCGCGACAACCAGCGTGATATCGGCGGTCAGGTGGTTGGCCGGGCGGTTTCCCGGGGTGAGCTGCCACCCGACATCGATCTCGATATCGCCGTCGACCTGATCGTCGGCCCGCTGTACTGGCGGCTCGCGGTGTCTCGGACGCCGCTCGCCGTCGAAGAGCTGCCGGGTCTGGCCGCGGCTGTCGCCGCGGCCCTCGGGGTAGCATCCCAACCGGCCGTTCCCAGTGAACTGGGCGTGCCGCTACCTGGCACGGTAACCAGAACCGATACCGGTCAGTCATGAGCAAACGAGCTCACACCGCTGATCTGGTTCATTCGTCAACCCGTTAGCATCACGTCCCGAACGGACTCCCGTCGAAGGAGGAAGCCCATGCCTGGGCTGAACGGAGATTTCATCCCACCAGCGAAACCGGTCATCGGTGAGGCTGAGATCGAAGCAGCTGTGCGAGTGTTGCGCAGTGGCCTCGTCGTGCAGGGGCCGGAGGTCAAGGCGTTTGAGGAAGAGTTCGCCGAGCTGGTCTCGGGCCGGCATTGCGTCGCGGTGAACTCCGGTACCTCGGCGCTCCAGCTCACCCTGATGGCGCTGGGCTTCGGCCCCGGCGACGAGATCATCGTCCCCTCGTTCTCCTTCGCGGCGAGCGCGAACTCCATCCGGCTCGTCGGCGCCGAGCCGGTCTTCGTTGACATCGAGCCGGGTAACTTCTGCCTTGATCCCGCAGCGGTGGCCGCGGCGGTCACGCCGCGCACCGTCGCGATCATGCCGGTGCACCTCTACGGGCATCCCGCCACAATGGACAAGATCATGACGATCGCCGAGCAGCACGGCCTCGCCGTTGTCGAGGACGCCGCCCAGGCACACGGCGCGAGCCTGAACGGGAAGCCGGTCGGCGCGTTCGGCACCGCAGGTTGCTTCAGCTTCTACCCGACCAAGAACATGCACTCGCTCGAGGGCGGCATGATTAGCACCGCCGACGCCGGGCTCGCCCGGACCCTGCGGATGCTGCGTAACCAGGGCATGGAGCAGCGGTACGCCAACGAGGTCGTCGGTGCCAACATGCGGATGACTGACGTCGCGGCGGCTGTCGGCCGCGTGCAGCTGCGTCAGCTCCCGGAGTGGACAGCGCAGCGTCAGGCCAATGCCAAGTTCCTTGACTCGAAGATCACCGGCATGCTGATTCCGCCGGTCGCCGACGGTGCGACGCACGTCTACCACCAGTACACCGTCCGGGCCCGCGGCGACCGTGACGCTGCCCAGCGGCGCCTGACCGAGCTGGGCATCGGCAACGCCGTCTACTACCCGACGCCGATTCACCGGCTCAAGCCGTTCCTGACCGCGGAGGGTACGCCCGGTCCGTGGGAGCTGCCGGAGACCGAGCGGGCCGCCGCCGAGGTGATCTCGCTGCCGGTGCACCCGTCGCTGAGCCAGAGCGATCTGGAGCGGATCGCCGACGGTGCCAACCTGGCCGGAGGTGCCCGATGAGTGATCGTCGTAAGCTGCGCGCCGGCCTGATCGGCCTTGGTGCGATGGGTCGCAATCACGCCCGCGTCCTGTCCGGCCTGGACGGTGTCGAGCTGGTCGGCATCGTTGACCCGGCCGGCGACTCCAGCGGAACGCTCAGCGCTCCGGTCCTGCCGGAGTTGGGTGACCTTCTCAAGCTCGGTGTCGACTACGCCGTGGTTGCCTGCCCCACCGCCCTGCACGAGTCGATCGGGCTGGAACTGGCGGCTAACGGGGTGTCGGCTCTGATCGAGAAGCCGCTCGCCCAGTCCGTCGAGGCAGCCACCCGGCTCGTCGAGGCGTTCGAGACTGCTGGTCTGGTGGCCGGGGTTGGCCACATCGAGCGCTACAACCCGGCCCTGCAGAGTCTGCGTACCCGCTTGGAGGCCGGTGAGCTGGGTGAGGTGTTCCAGGTTGTCACCCGGCGGCAGGGCCCGTTCCCGCGTCGCATCGCCGACGTCGGTGTGGTGATGGACCTCGCCACCCACGACATTGACCTCACGAGCTGGGTCACCGGTCAGGAGTACACGTCGGTGTCGGCCCGTACGGTCTCCCGTAGCGGCCGGCTGCACGAGGACATGGTGGCCGTCGTCGGTCAGCTTACCGACGGCACGATGGTCAACCACCTGGTCAACTGGCTGAGCCCGCTCAAGGAGCGGTCCACCGTCATCACCGGTGACAAGGGCTGCTTCGTCGCCGACACCCTCACCGCTGACCTGACCTTCTACGCCAATGCCGCCATCAACACCGAGTGGGAGGCGTTGCGTAACTTCCGGGGGGTCGCCGAGGGCGATATGGTGCGGTACGCCATCCCGAAGCGTGAGCCGCTGCTCGTCGAGCACGAGCGGTTCCGCGACGCGGTGGAGGGTAAGGAAGCCGACATCGTTACCCTCCGTCAGGGTCTACGGACAGTCGAGGTGGCTGCCGCGCTGCTACGTTCGGCTGCGGACAGCAGCACCGTCGTCGTTGACGGGCAGGACGCGTCGCTCGCCGAGAGTGCAGCGGTTCGCTGACGGGCCTTTCGCGGGCGCTCGAGCGGGGTGCGGCTGGTAGGTCAACCGGTCGGGAGTGTGCTGATCAGCGAAGGACCATAAATTGTCATTGCCTTCCCGTTTGGATACTCGTTCGCTTGGCGGCACACGGCCCTACTGGAGGCTCTCGAAGTCCAGTACTGCCGGCGCTGTAGCCCAGGGTCGATTGGCGTGATCCGGATTCCGGCCCAGCCGGTGCTGTCCCGGCCGCGGTCCTGGACCGGTCGGTGCGGATCGCCGGCTGGGCACCGGCGGCCGGCCGGGAACATGTGGGCGGGCGGGGTGGCCGTAGACCATGCTGGCTGGATCGGCTGCCGTACACTTGCTCAGGCCCGAACCGCCGCTCAGGACGGGAATCGTCGTGAGGGCTGGAGGCAGATTGGGCGCCGACTTCAATCCGTGGTAACGGGGCACGTGTGTTTGACGACCAGGCGGCATCGCTCAGGCGTCAGCTTTTCGGAGGTAGATCGCCTGCGCCGCCGGCGGCTGGGCGCCGACAAAGAGAGGGCAGAATGACTGCGACGGAGGGCACATCGAAGGCGCCTGCCCGGATCTTGATGCTTGTTGACAACGGCGTCACCGGTGACTCCCGAGTGCAGAAGACCGCACGTTCAGCCGCTGACGCCGGGTGGGATGTGACCCTGCTCGGACGTACCGGCAACGGGCAGCAACAGTGGCAGCTCGGTGGCGCAACGGTGCAGCTGGTGCCGATGCCAAGCCCGTTGCGGCACCGCAGGCACGAGCTACGTCGGCGTTGGTTGATCGCGCCGTTGGCGTATCCGCGGACCGGTATAGCCGCTCGGCGGCAGCAGGAGGTTCGCGCCTGGCAGGCCGATCTGCGGGTGGATCGGGCGTTGGCGGCCACCGAGGGCAGGTCCCCCCTGGCTCTGCAGTGGCTGCGGGTGCAGACGCTGGCGGCTCGGGTAACCCGAAAGTGGATTTCGTTCCGGCACTGGCAGTTGACCTTTGGCCAGCAGAGGCGCAAGCGGTTGACGACCCCGTCGGACCGCCTCTTCACCTGGTTGCAGCTGCGTCTGCGGGGTGACCGTGCCTGGCGCAAGCTCGAACCACAGCTATGGGATTTTGAGCTCGCCTACGCGAAGACCGTCGACGAGCTCGAACCGGACATCATTTACGCCAACGACTTCCGAATGCTCGGTGTTGGTGCCCGCGCCAAGATTCGAGCAGCGGCGGCTGGCCGTGAGATCAAGCTGATCTGGGATGTCCATGAGTACCTGCCTGGCCTCAAGCCGAGGGCCGACAACGCCCGGTGGATGATTTCCCATCGGGCGCACGAGCGTGAGTACGCCAAGTGGGCCGATGCGGTGATCACGGTTTCCGGGCGACTGGCGGAGATGTTGCAGCGTGATCATAACTTCGCTGAGCGGCCGTCCGTCGTGCTGAACGCGCCGAACTCGGACGACGCGATGGGCGGTCAGCGCGCTGATGCGCTGGATGTGCGCAGCCAATGTGGGCTCGATGCAGATGTCCCGCTGGTGGTCTACAGCGGCGCGGCGGCAGCGCACCGTGGTTTGGGCGTGATGATGGAAGCGTTGCCACGGCTACCCGACGTACATGTGGCATTCGTCGTCAACGCCCCCACCGGGCCCTACCTGACCGGTCTGGTTGCCCGGGCTCGTGAACTCGGCGTGGCGGACCGCGTGCACGTGTTGCCGTACGTCGCCCCGGCCGAGGTGGTCAGCTTCCTGTCGACCGCGACGTTGGGCGTGATCCCGATTCACCATTGGCTCAACCACGAGATCGCCCTGGTCACCAAGTTTTTCGAGTACTCGCATGCACGACTGCCGATCGTGGTTAGCGATGTCGAGACCATGGCGGCTGTTGTGCAGGAAACCGGGCAGGGTGAAGTGTTCCCGGCCGAAGACGTCGATGGGTATGTCGCGGCGGTGGAGGCGGTCCTGTCGGACCCGGATCGGTATCGCAAGGCGTACGACTCGATGGATCTGAAGACGTGGACCTGGGAGGAGCAGGCGAAGGTCCTGAACAATGTCTATCGGCGGCTCATTTCGCAGGACCGTCACCCGGTCGCGTCGGCCTCCGATTGAGTCGTGCGTTCAGACGGTGGAGTTCGACAGCTGACGGTCTGACCGCTCGTCGTCTGGCAGAGGCCGATGCCCTCGACGCGCCCAGTCGGCGTGAGCCGGTGGAAGGGTGCCTCAGGATGTACGCGGAAAGGGGTGGCAGGCAGGCGATGGGGTTCAATGGCGATGTCCAGGTCGTGGGCACCCGGGGGCGGATCGTCATGCTCGTCGACAACGGGGTGGACGGAGACTCCCGGGTACAGAAGGCCGCCCGGTCCGCCGCTCGGTCCGGCTGGGAGGTCGTACTACTCGGTCGGGCACCGGGTAACGTTCCACGATCCTGGCAACTCGGCCGTGCCGAGGTGCGGCTGCTCGCCATGCCGGACCCGTTGGCCCGTCGTCGGCACGAGTTTCGCCGAGCCTGGCTGCGCTGGCCGCTGGCGTATCCGCCCAGCGGGATCGCGGCGCACCGACGACAGGCGGTAAAGGCATGGCAGGCGGACCTGGCCGTTCGTCGGGCAAGGCTCGCGATGGCGGACCCAGCAACGCCCCGGCGCAGCATGCGCTCGCGCGTTCTACAAGCCGAGGAGGTCGCTGCCAGGATGGCGGGGAAGTGGGTCTCGGCGCGGTACTGGATGCTCACCCGAGCCCGGACACGGCGCCGGTTTCGCAACCCCTGGGATCGGGCCTATACCCTGTTCTGGCAGGCAGTGAAGGGCGATGGCGCCTGGCGTCGCCTGGAGCCGGGTCTGTGGGACTACGAGTTGGCGTACGGTCCGGTCCTTGATGAGCTGCGGCCAGACCTGATCCACGCGAACGACTTCCGGATGCTCGGCGTCGGTGCGCGTGCCAAGATTCGTGCTGCCGCCCTTGGCCATGAGGTCAAGCTCGTGTGGGACGCGCATGAGTTCCTGCCGGGAGTTCGGCCCTGGCGGGACAACGCCCGGTGGTTGCCGGCCCATCGTGCGCATGAGCGGGAGTACGCCCCGTGCGCGGACGCGGTGGTGACGGTCTCCCCGGCGTTGGCGGAAATGCTGCGGGACGAGCACAAGCTGGCCGGAACGCCCGAGGTGGTGCTGAACGCGCCGACCGTCGGGACCATCCCGCCGGCCGAGGACGAGGCGGCACCGGACCTCCGGGCCCGGTGCGGTGTTGGCTCGGAAACCCCACTACTCGTCTACAGCGGTCTCGCGTCGCCACAGCGCGGCCTCGACATCATGGTCGAGGCACTGCCGCAACTGCCCGGCGTGCACGCCGCGCTGGTCGTCAACAAGCCGGACGGACCGTATATGGCCGAGGTGCGGGCAACCGCCGCCCGGCTCGGTGTCGCTGATCGGGTGCATGTCCTGCCGTACGTGGCGCACTGGCAGGTGGTGCCGTTCCTGGCCGGTGCGGACGCCGGGGTCATCCCCATCCACCACTGGCCGAACCACGAGATCGCGCTGATCACCAAGTTCTTCGAGTACTCGCATGCGCGGTTGCCGTTGGTGGTCAGCGACGTGAAGACGATGGCCGACACGGTCCGTTCCACCGGCCAGGGCGAGGTGTTCCGGGCCGAGGAGGTGGCCGACTACGTCCGCGTGGTGACGGCAGTGTTGGCCGAACCGGATCGCTACCGGGCCGCGTACGACCGACCGGGCCTGCTGGAGAGCTGGACCTGGGAGGCGCAGGCCGAGGTACTGGACTCCGTCTACCGCCGGCTGCTGCCCGGGAACTCGTCCGCGGCCGGTCGAGCTGGTGGACAGGTGGTGGAGCCGGAGGGCCGGCAGCCCGCCGTCGAGGTTGTCCCGTGACCGGCCCGGACGTCACCGTCATCACCGCGGTCTACAACACCATGCCGTACCTGACCCGGTGTCTGACGTCGCTGGTGGAGCAGACCATCGGGCGGGCCCGGTTGGAGGTCATCGCGGTCGATGACGGGTCGACCGACGGCAGCGGTCCTGAGCTGGACCGGTTTGCCCGGCTCTATCCGGGCACGGTGAAGGTGGTGCACCAATCCAATTCGGGCGGCCCGGCCGCGCCGAGTAACCGCGGGCTGGAGTTGGCCACCGGCCGGTACGTCTTCTTCATCGGCTCCGACGACTACCTTGGGCCCGAGGCACTGCAGCGGCTCGTGACCGCTGCCGACCGGTGGGAATCCGACGTGGTGCTGGGCCGTCTGGTCGGGGTGAACAGCCGCTACATCCACCAGGCGATCTACGCGGAGACCGCGGCCGAGGTCGACCTGTTCGACTCGGCCCTGCCCTGGTCGCTGTCGAACACGAAGCTGTTCCGGCGGGAGCTCATCGAGCGGCATGGGCTGCGCTACCCGGAGGAGATGCCGGTCGGCAGCGACCAACCGTTCACCATCGAGGCCTGTGTCCGGGCCCGCCGGATCTCGGTGCTCGCCGACTACGACTACTACTACGCGGTACGCCGGTTGAATGCCCGTAACATCACCTATCGCAGCCGGCACCTGGAGCGACTGCGCTGTGCCGAGGAGCTGGTTACCTTCGTGGCGGGGCTGGTCGAGGCCGGCCCGAACCGGGACGCGGTGCTGCTACGTCACTTCACCTGGGAGGTCGCCAAGCTGCTGGAGAACGACTTCTTGCAGCTTGAGCGCACCGTGCAGGAAAAGGTGGTCGCGGGGGTGCGGGCGCTCACCGAGGCATATCTGACCGACCACATCCGCGAGCGCCTGCCGATCGAGACCCGGGTGCGGTTCGCCGCCGTCCGGTACGGTGACACCGATCACCTCCTCGCGGTGATTCGGCAGGACGCCGAGTTGGGGATCCCGCTCACCGTGGTCGACGGTGAGCGCTGGTATGCCGGCTATCCGGGCTTCCGGGATCAGCAGCTACAGATTCCGGACCGCTGGTACGAGATCACCGATACCGTCGCCGACTGGGTGGCCCGGTTGGACACCGTCTCGGCGGCCTTCGAAGGCTCTCGGGCGCTGCTGGTGACTGCTCGTAGCCCTCGTTCCGACCTGCCGGAGCTGGCGTCGTCGGTCCGACTCGCCGCCGGCGACGTGACCGGTGAGACGGTGTCGATGGTCGCGGACGCCACCGGCACGACCGTGCGTGCTCGGATTCCGTTGGCTCGGTTGCTGGAAGGCGCCGGTCCAGGTGGGGAACTGCGCACGGTGCAGGCGTTCGCGGACGCCTTCGGCGCCACTGGCGCAGCGGCCCTGCGCGGTGCCCGGCGGCCGGTGCCACAGCGGGCGGTGCTTCGCCGGGGCACCAGACTGCATGTCCTGACCACCACCACCAACCACAAGGGCCAGCTTGTTGTCGCCGTAGCACCTGTCACCCCACGCCGGTTGATGGCCCGTCTGCGGCGCAGGCTTCCACTAGGAGGAAAGTAGTAGTCATGAACATCTGCGTCGTAGCCCTCGGGAAGATCGGGCTGCCGCTGGCCGTCCAGTTCGCGACGAAGGGGCACCGGGTGATCGGTGCCGACGTGTCCGAGCGGGTGGTCAGTCTCGTCAACGACGGCGCGGTGCCGTTTCCGGGCGAGACCGATCTGGACGTGAAGCTCAAGGAGGTGGTCTCGGCCGGTCTGCTGTCGGCCACGACCGACACCGCCGCCGCGGTGGCCGAGTCCGAGGCGGTCGTGGTCGTCGTCCCGCTCTTCGTGGACGCTGAGGGCGTGCCGGACTTCGGCTGGATGGACGACGCGACGCGGGCGATTGCCCGCGGCCTCAAGCCGGGCACCCTGGTCAGCTACGAGACCACGTTGCCGGTGGGCACCACCCGCAATCGCTGGGCGCCGATGTTGGAGGAGGGCTCTGGACTGACCGCCGGCACCGGCTTCCACCTGGTCTTCAGCCCGGAGCGGGTGTTCACCGGTCGGGTCTTCGCCGATCTGCGCCGCTACCCGAAGCTGGTCGGCGGGATCGACGAGGCTTCCGCGGCGCACGGTGTCGAGCTGTACGAGGCCGTGCTCGACTTCGACGAGCGCTCCGACCTGGGCCGGCCGAACGGCGTGTGGGACCTCGGCTCCGCCGAGGCATCCGAGTTGGCCAAGCTCGCCGAGACCACCTACCGGGATGTCAACATCGGTCTCGCCAATCAGTTCGCCCGGTTCGCCGACAGCGTCGGCGTGGACGTGCTGAAGGTTATTGAGGCGTGCAACTCCCAGCCGTACAGCCACATCCACGCCCCGGGCATCGCGGTCGGTGGGCACTGCATTCCGATCTACCCGCGGATGTACCTGTGGAACGACCCGGCCGCCACCGTGGTCCGCTCCGCGCGGGAGGCGAACGCAGCGATGCCGGAGTACGCCGTTGACCTGCTCGCCGCCGCGTACGGCGACCTGACCGACGCGGAGGTCGTGGTGTTGGGGGCCAGCTACCGGGGCGGTGTCAAGGAGACCGCGTTCTCCGGCGTCTTCCCGACGGTCGAGGCGCTGCGCGCCCGGGGAGCGAAGCCGTACGTCTCCGACCCGATGTACACCTCGGAGGAGTTGACCGCGCTCGGCCTGCCACCGTACGAGGGCGAGCCGGTCACCGCCGCGGTGGTTCAGGCGGACCACGCCGAGTACCGCACCCTCGCCACCGGGGATCTGCCGTCAGTACGGGTGCTGGTGGATGGCCGGCGGGTGACCGACCCGGCGCGTTGGGGGGACGTGCGGCGCGTCATCATCGGCGGCTGACTCAGCTGGCAGCGAAACGGGTCCCGACCAAAGGTCGGGACCCGTTTCGCTGCCAGCGGTGGCAGGTTCAGGACCGGGCCAGCCCGGGGGGCGGGTTCTCCGCGTCGCGGGAGACGACCTCGCCCTTGGCGTTCACCCAGCCCCTCGGGCGGGCCGGGTTCCCCACCACCAACTGGTACGGCTTGACGTCCTTCGTCACCACGGAGCCAGCGGCGATCATGGCGTACTCGCCGACCTCGATCCCGCAGACCAGGGTGGCGTTGGCACCGATGGAAGCCCCGCGACGTACCACCGTCTCGGTGATCGTCCAGTCGGGGTTCTGGGCCCGGGGCCGGAAGTCGTTGGTGAAGACCGCGCAGGGGCCGACGAAGACCTCGTCCTCGAGGGTCACGCCCTGGTACACCGAGACATTGTTCTGGATCTTGACAAGGTCGCCGATGGTGACCTCCGCGTCCACGTACACGTTGCGCCCGATGACGCAGCGCGCGCCGACCCGCGAGGTGGAGCGGATGTGGGCCAGATGCCAGACCTTCGTGCCGTCGCCGACCTGGGCGCCGGCTTCCACGTCGGCGGTGGGGTGGACAAAGACCGGCGTACGGTCGTTGGTGTCAGTCATGTCAACTCACTCGTCTCGGGTCCCAATCGCGTCGTAGCATAGCCACCCCACCGAGCCACCCCGCTGGGCCGCCGCGTCGGTCAGCGCCGCGACCGGGTCGGCGACCGGCTACGAGGTGGGAATCCGCTCTCCCGCTAGCCGCCAATGTCTGCGACCATTCGTGGTCAACGCAGGCGAGAGTTGGGGGCACTGGGTGCGGATCCTGCTTGTCGAGGACGACCACCGGGTGGCCGCCGCGCTGACTGCGGCCCTGACCCGGCGTGGTTACGAGGTGGAGCACGCGGCGACGGTCGCCGCCGCGCTCTGCGCCGCCCCGTGCGACCTGGCCCTGCTGGATCTCACCCTGCCCGACGGGGACGGCACCGACCTGTGTCGGGAACTGCGGCGGCGCAGCAGCCAGCTCGGGATCATTGCGGTGACCGCGCGGGGGGAGGAGCGCGACCGGGTGCTGGGTCTGCGGATCGGTGCGGACGACTACGTGGTCAAGCCGTTCTCGATGGTGGAGTTGCAGGCCCGGATCGAGGCGGTGCTGCGCCGCGCCGCGCAGGCCGCCCCCGAGCGCAACCTGATCGAGGTCGGTCCGGTCCAGATCGATGTGGCGGCCCGTACGGTCCGCGTCCACGCCCAGGAGGTGGCGCTGACCCGCAAGGAGTTCGACGTGTTTCTCTCCCTGGCCCGCCAGCCCGGGATTGCCGTGCCCCGCGATCGGATCCTGCTCGACGCCTGGGGCACCACCTTCGCCGACCGGCACACCGTCGAGGTGCACGTCGGCTCGCTTCGCGGCAAGCTGGGCGACCCTCGCCTGGTGGAGACCGTACGCGGCGTCGGCTACCGGCTGCGGAACGAGTGAGACGAGGTGCGTCGCCGCCTGGTGATCAGCTATCTGCTGCTGATGGTGCTGGTCCTGGTTGCCCTGGAGACCCCGCTCGCAGCCACCCTGGCCAGCCGGGAGACCGAACGGGTCCGCGCCGACCGGCTCGCCGACGCCACCCGCTTCGCGTCGTTGGCCGATGTGGCGCTGCGGGGCGGCAGTCCCGGCCCGATCGGCAGCGAGTTGGACCGCTACGACGAGCTCTATGGCATCGGCGCCGCGGTCGTTGACCGGGACCGGGGAACGGTAGTCGCGTCGCCGAGCTGGCGACCCGCCCCGGGCACCCGGGGGGCGCTCGACGTGGCGCTCGCCGGGCAGCAGGCCAGCGGGCCCGACTCGGTGCTGCCGTGGGTGGACGGACCGATCGTCGTCGCGGTGCCGATCAACGACGGCGGCGAGGTGCTCGGCGCGGTGGTCACCACCACCCCCGCCGACGGCGTCCGGGAGGCCGTCACCATCTGGTGGCTGCTGCTCGCCGGTGCCGGCCTACTCGCGGTGCTGGCCTGTGTCTCGACCGCGTTCGCCCTGGCCGGGTGGGTGCTGCGCCCGGTCACCGAGCTGGACGTGGTCACCCATGAGATCGCCGAGGGCGACCGGAGCGCCCGCGTGCAGCATCGGCAGGGCCCTCCCGAACTGCGTCGCCTGGCGGCGAGCTTCAACCACATGACCGACGCCGTCTCCGACGTGCTGGACCGGCAGCGGGCGTTCGTGGCGCACGCCAGCCACCAGCTCCGCAACCCGTTGACCGCGCTGCGCCTGCGGGTTGAGGAGCTGGGGCCCAGCCTGGGCGACCCGCAGGGCCAGGCCGAGCACCAGCTCGCCCTGGCCGAGACCGACCGGCTGGCGCTTGTGCTGGATGCTCTGCTCACCCTGGCCCGGGCCGAGCGGACGGAGAACCTGCGCCTGACCGTTGACGCGGCGGCGGTCGCCGCGAGCCGGGTGGCGGCGTGGGAGCCGTTGGCGCGCCGCCGGTCGATCACGCTGCGTCTGGATACCGAGGCTGCACCGGCGTACGCGAGGACCGTGCCGACCGCTGTTGACCAGGCGCTTGACGCGCTGATCGACAACGCGGTGAAGTTCAGTGGCGCGGGGGGCGAGGTGACCGTGGAGGTTCGGGGCCGGGACGACGGGACGACGCTGCGGGTACGCGACACCGGCCCGGGCATGACGGCCAGCCAGCTCGACCAGGCGACCGAACGGTTCTGGCGGGCGCCGGAGGCACAGAACATTGACGGTGCCGGGCTGGGTCTGGCCATCGTCGCCGTCCTGGTGGACGCCTCCGCCGGGCGGCTCAGTATGTATCCGAACGGACCCCGCGGCCTGATCGCGGCCCTCTGGTTCCCCGCGTCGCTGCCCCTCCCCGCCGACGACGGAGCGCAGGAAGCGTCCAGCCCTTCTGCTCGGTGCTGACCGGTGGCTACGGTTTGACCGCGTTGTACCAGGCCACCGACCCGGGGTGCAGTGGCAGGGGCGTGGTGTTGATGGCCGAGCGTGGACTCATCTGACCGGCTGCCGGGTGCGCCGACGCCAGTTCCTCGCGCCGTTCCATGAGGAGCCGGGTCAGCTCCCGGACCAGTCCCTCCGGTAGGTCGGCGCGGACGATCAGGTAGTTCGGGTTCGCGACGGTGGTCACCGGGTCCACTCCGTACACCGAGCGGGGGATGTCCCGGGAGACGTAGAAGCCGGGATGGTGGGCGCGAAGCGGCGTGGTCCACGCACCGAGGTCGACCAGCTGGACGCGCCGTTGTGCGGCCAGCGTCGTTACCGCCCCCACTGGTAGGCCGCCGGAGAAGAAGAACGCGTCGATCTGACCCGCCCGCAGTGCCTCGACCGAGTCGTCCAGGCCGAGTCGCTCCCGGTGCACCTCGTCCTCGCCGAGCTGGGCCACGTCGAGCAGGCGGGATGTGGTGATCTCGGTCCCGGACCCGGGTGCCCCCACGGACACCCGCCGGCCCCGCAGGTCGGCGAGGGTGCGGACGCCGCTGGCCGGGGTGGTGACGAGGTGCAGGAGGTCGTCGTAGACGCGAGCCACGGCGGCTATCGTCGGCGGCGTGGTCGGGACGGCGGGGAGTGCGTCGGCCTGGGTGAAGCCGAGTTCCGCTTCGCCCGCGTCGACGAGTTGGATGTTTTCCGCCGAGGCGGCGGTCACCCGCACCTCAGCCGCAACGTTCGGTAGCTCCCGGTTGAGGATGGTGGCCAGTGACTGCCCGAAGGCGTAGTAGACGGCGGTGGGACTGCCGGTGGCGATGCGGATCTGCACGGCTGGCGGAGAGGCGTCCTGGCATCCGGTGAGACCCGGCAGCGCCATCGCCAGGAGCAGCACCGGTAGCGCCGCGCCGCGTCGGCGACCTGGGGTTCTGATCACGGGCTGCACTGTGCGCCGTGCAGGTGGCCGGGCGCAACCCCGCATGTTCGTCGACCCGGTCCCGGCGCTCGCCTCGCCTGCACCACGCGGAGGTCAGATGGTCATGACTTCGGGGACGGTGGTCCCAGCTCCGTGGCTCGCATGATCCGGTCGCGGGCCGGCCCGTGGGGCACGCTCACCAGACAGCAGCCGGTGCCGGGGCGCAGTATCGCCGGCGCGTCCAGCAGGGCGGCGCTCCGGACGAGGATCGCCGCCAGGTCCCGGTCGGTCACCCGGATCCCGAGGATGTGTCGGCGGATGTGTCGGCCGCCGGCCAGCAGCGCCGCCCGCCAGGCCCCGGCAGCCAGTCGGGTCCGCCAGACCTGCCGGGAGCCGGACGCGCCGCGCACCGGTCCACCGATGAGTTCCCCGCGTCCGCGTCGCCAGCCGGCGTGCAGTGTGGCGGCGTATCCGGGTTGTTGGGCCGGGGAGACGGTTAGCCGGTGTAGCTCGTAACGGCGGCGCAGACCACCGACGGCGCGGTCGTGCGTGACCGGAACGTCGAGCTGGTGGAGCAGGTGGCGGAGCCGCTGTGCCGCGTCCTCCCGGTTGAACTCCACCCTCTGGGGTGGGTGGACGGGGGCGCTACGTTCGCGTCGGGTTGTCATCGGCGAGGTCACGCAGCGCAGGAGACAGGCGGCCTCGAACGCGGCGGTCAGGGTCAGCCAGTCCAGCGGGTGCGGAGTCGACGCTGACCGGGGTCGGTCCAGCAGGATCGGGTTCACCTCGGGACTCCTTAGCGGCGTCGGATTTCCAACTACGGTGGCGGCTGGCACCGGCACAGGGAACCGATCGGGCCGAGCCTTGAGGAAATCTTGCGGGTGCGGCGGCGGGCTCGCTCGATCGACCTACCTCGACGGCCGGAGTGGTGTCTCTGGGTGATATACCCGATACTCATCGATGTCAGCGATGAGGGAGGCGTCAGCCCGCTCGCCCAACAGGTGGCGCAGCCGCTGTTCCTGGAGCGATCCGGTCTCCACCACGTATCCGGGCCGGCTCGCCGCCACCACCCGGTCCCAGTAGGCGGGGTAGCGGTTCTGTCCCGGGGCGAGCCCGTCGTCAAGGACTGCGCAGGCGACCTCCTCGGCCGTGTTGAAGATCAGGCGGTTGCAGGTCCAGTAGGTCCCGTAGACCTCGTGGGGGCCGGATGCGCGCAGCGTGTCCGCCAGTTCTCGGGCGGCGCGTTCGTTGGCCCGGGGAGCGGCGGTGCCGGTGGCGACAAAGAGCACCGTGACCAGCGCAGCGGTGACGGCGAGCGCGGCGAGGAGCGCCGTGGCGAGCGTGCCAGCCAGCCGACCAAACACGCCGGCCGTACCCCGCAGGGCCGCGACCGCCGCCTGCCAGAGGGGCCACAGCACGGCGGGTAGGGACAGGTGCAGCAGGGCCAGGTAGCGGGCGTTGGCGAGGGGGTCCGTGGCGGCGAGCGGGCTGCGCGCGTACGACAGGAGAGTCAACGCCGCGCCGACAAGCAGCGCGAGGTGTACGACTGGGGCGACCCGAGCGGCACGTCCGATGGTGCGGCGGTACGCGACGACCGCGACCACGGCCGCGATCACCAGCAGTACCGGGTAGAGCAGGCCGAACCACTCCGGCCAGCGGCCGCACCCGTCGATTGGGCAGAGTCCTGTGGCCAGCGGCACCCCCTCCAGCACGGCACCGGAGACCCGTTGGGTCAGCGGCGGGTACGGATAGCCCTCGGTGTTGACCGAGCGGAGCACCGACACCGGGTTCGTACCCGGCCCGGCGGTGACGTAGTACGCGATCATCGGTGCGACGCCGAGCGTGAACCCGGCGACCAGCAGCACGCCTGCCCAGCCGAGCAGGTCGCGGCGGGCCGCCCACAACAGCGCGAGGGTGGCGGCCCCGACGTAGGGCAGGATCAGCCAGTCGGACCAGACGGCGACCCCGGCGAGTAGGCCGAACAGGCCGACAGCCAGCCGGCGGTGCCGGAGCGTCCCCTGGGCCAGACCCACCACGAACAGCAGCATCAGCAGCACCGCCACCTTCCCCTCGGAACGCCCACCCACCACCGTCAGCTGGTCCCGGATCACCCGCTCCGAACCGAGCGCGAGCAGGCCGACGACGAAGGTGGCGAACCAGGGGGAGGAGATCCGGCGGGTCAGCCGATGGATCAGCCAGAGGAAGAGCGCGTAGAGGGCCAGCAGCGGCAGCCGCAGGACGGGCCAGCTCGGCCCGAAGAGCGCGAGCAGGGGCGCGGCGAGGTACGACTCCAACATCCCCATGTAGTGCTGTCCGTACAGGAACACGGGTCGCTCCTGCCCAGCGGCAATGTGCAGGGCGGCGAGTCCGAACGTCGCCTCGTCGCTGTTCGACGCCGGGGTTGTGGACAGCGTGAGGAGTAACCGGTACCCGACGCCGGCCACCCCGAGCACCAGCGCGACGAGTGCCGGAGGGTCCAGCCGCGGGCGCCACCGCCCACGGCGCGGTAGAGGTTGCGACACGACCAGGCCCCCGTCATCCTCCTCACCGGAGTCTGTCACAGGCACTCGGCTGGGCGGAGCGGTTCGGTGCCCCGCCCGTTCGCCTGGCGTGGTCGCGGTAGGTCGGTTGTGGCAGGGTGGCCGTGTGTCACCGACTTCCGCCGGCCAACTGGCCGTACCCCAACTGCACCGGGCCGCGCGGATCGAGGACGCCGTACACCGGCTGGTCGAGCGGCGGCTGCGGCACACCGGCTGGCGGGTCCACACCGTGGCCTACCCGGGCTACGGGGCCCCGGGTTGGGTCCGGGTGATGTGTCGGGTGCTGTTGGGGCGGCCGGACAACCGGCAGCGGGGCCGGCCGGAGAAGGTCCGGGGCTGGCGCAGCTTCGCCACCCTGCCGGCCAAGCACATCCGGGTGGACATCGAGTCGGGGGGAGAGCGGCACGAGACGCGCACCGACCGCAGCGGCTTCGTGGACACGATCGTGCCGGTCGACCTGCCCCCCGGGTGGGGGTCGGTGCAGATCCGAGTCCCGGAGGCCGAGCCGGTCCAGGCGCCGGTGCGGATTCTCGACCCCCGGGTGCGCTTTGGGGTGATCTCCGACGTTGACGACACGGTCATGGTGACCACGCTGCCCCGGCCCCTGCTGGCCGCCTGGAACACGTTCGTCCTGGACGAGCACGCCCGGGCCGCGGTGCCCGGGATGGCCGTGCTGTACGAGCGGCTGGTCACCGCCCACCCCGGTGCTCCGGTGTTCTACCTGTCCACCGGGGCCTGGAATGTGGCGCCGACTCTCACCCGGTTTCTGTCTCGGCACCTCTACCCGGCCGGGCCGCTGCTGCTCACCGACTGGGGCCCGACGGCGGACCGGTGGTTCCGCAGCGGCCGGGAACACAAGCGGGCCACCCTGACCCGACTCGCCGCGGAGTTCCCTGACGTGCGGTGGTTGCTGGTCGGCGACGATGGTCAGCACGACCAGGAGATCTACCGGGAGTTCGCGGTGTCCTACCCGGGCAATGTCGCCGGGATCGCGATTCGCCGGCTCTCCCCGACCCAGGCGATGCTCGCCGGCGCGTTGCCGCACTCGGCCAGCGACAGCGTGTCGGCTCCGCCGGTGGGGCAGGAGTGGCTCTCCGCGCCGGACGGGGCCGGGCTGTGGCAACTGTTGCGGGAGGCGGGTCTGGTCTGAGCCCCCGTGCCTCCACGGGACCTTGATAGCGTCGAGACACGGCTGACGTGGGCCGGGACCAGGAGGTCAAGTGGTGAGCACGCACCCCCGCGCGGGACAGCCCGCCCAGCCATCCGACCTGGTGGACGTGGCGATGCTGGTAACCGCGTACTACGCGGAGCACCCCGACCCGGCGGACCCGGGGCAGCAGGTCTCCTTCGGCACCTCCGGGCACCGGGGATCCCCGCTGCGAAACACGTTCAACTCCGACCACATCGTCGCGGTCACCCAGGCGCTCTGTGACTACCGGCGGGAGTGCGGTGTGAACGGCCCGCTCTTCCTCGGCCGGGACACCCACGCGCTCTCCGCCCCGGCGGCGGTGGACGCGCTGGAGGTGCTCGCCGCCAACGAGGTCCCGGTCCTGTTGGACAACCGGGACGGGTACGTTCCGACACCGGCCGTCTCCCACGCCATCCTGGACCACAACCAGGGGCGGAGCAGCGGTCTCGCCGACGGCATCGTGATCACTCCGTCGCACAACCCACCAGAGGACGGCGGGTTCAAGTACAACCCGACCCACGGTGGCCCGGCGGACACCGATGTCACGACGTGGATTCAGGAGCGTGCGAACGCGCTCCTCGCCGCCGGGCTCAAAGAAGTGCGCCGCATCCCGTACGCACGGGCGCGTACCGCCGAGACCACCGGCCGGTACGACTTTCTCGGCCGCTACGTGACCGACCTGCCGTCCGTGCTCGACCTCGACGCGGTCCGGGCAGTTGGCGTCCGGATCGGGGCTGACCCGCTCGGCGGGGCGAGTGTCGCCTACTGGGGCGAGATCGCTGACCAGCATCGGCTGGACCTCACCGTGGTGAACCCGACTGTCGATCCGACGTGGCGCTTCATGACCCTGGACGGGGACGGCCGGATCCGAATGGACTGCTCGTCCCCGAACGCGATGGCATCGTTGATCGCCGCTCGGGACCGGTTCGCGGTCTCCACCGGTAACGACGCCGACGCGGACCGGCACGGCATCGTTACCCCGGACGGCGGTCTGCTGAACCCGAACCACTACCTGACGGTGGCCATCGCCCACCTGTTCCGTACCCGGACGCGCTGGGGGCCGGACGCCGCCGTCGGCAAGACCCTGGTCTCCTCGTCCATGATCGACCGGGTGGCCGCCGACCTGGGGCGCCCGCTCCTGGAGGTGCCGGTCGGCTTCAAGTGGTTCGTGCCGGGCCTGCTCGAGGGCGCGGTCGGCTTCGGTGGCGAGGAGAGCGCCGGCGCCTCCTTCCTGCGGCGGGACGGCAGCACCTGGACCACCGACAAGGACGGCATCCTGCTCTGCCTGCTGGCGTCCGAGATCATCGCCATCACCGGCCGCACCCCGAGCGAGCACTGGACGGAGCTGGCTGAGCGGTTCGGGGCACCCGAGTACGCCCGGATCGACGCCCCTGCGAGCCGGGCGGAGAAGGCGGTGCTCGGTCGGCTCTCGCCGGAACAGGTGACGGCTACCGAGCTGGCCGGTGAACCGATCACGGCCACGCTCACCCGCGCCCCGGGTAACGGGGCCCCGATCGGTGGCCTGAAGGTCACCACCGAGAGCGGCTGGTTCGCCGCCCGCCCATCCGGCACCGAGGATGTCTACAAGATCTACGCCGAGTCGTTCCAGGGGCCCGAGCACCTGGCTCGAATCCAGGCGGAGGCGAAGGAGTTGGTCTCGTCGGTGCTGGCGGCGGCCTGACCAGCGCACCGTCTGAGTTGCGCACGTACAGCAACGCTCCGGCCCGGCTGATCAGCCCGGGCGGAAGCGGGCGGGGCGGAGCGCGGCCCGACGGGAGGTTGGCGAGTCAACGGTGCGGGGGGAGTCCCCGCCGGCTCAGTTCCTCGCGGAGGCCTTCGGGAAGGAGTTCGCGGAGCTGCTCGGGCAGCAGTGGCAGGTCCAGCAGGCTCAGCTTGAGCTGGTTGCGCTGCTGGTAGCGGCGTGGGTCGAGGCGGACCACCAGGCCGGCGTCGCGGCGGTAGGTCACGTCCACCGTGCCCTCGGTCGCCGCGTCCTGGATCACCTGCCCGTCCATCTCCACCGCCATCGGCGCGGAGCCAGGGGCAAGCTCCAGCCGGATCCGTTCGTCGGGGGAGAGGACCACCGAGCGGGAGATCCCCGCCATCGGTGCGGACGGCGTCACCACCACCACGTCGCTTGCCGGGGACACCAGCGGCCCGCCGGCGGCGTAGCCGTACGCCGTTGACCCGGTCGGCGTACTCACCACCAGCGCGTCGCACCGGTAGTAGCCGTACCGCTGCCCGTCCACCGCGAGGGTGGCGGTGACGAAGCCCGCGCCGGGCTGGCGTACCAGCGCGACGTCATTGAACGCGACCACGTCGTCACCGCAGACGTCGCAGGCCAGGCAGCTGTGTCGCTCCACGGTGAAGTCCCGGCTGGCCAGCCGGGCCAACGCGGTCGGCAGGTCCGGCGGCTCGACCTCGACCAGGAAGCCGAGCTGGCCCAGGTGCACCCCGAGCACCGGTTTCGGGTCGCGGACCGCCGAGCGCAACGCGCCGAGCATGGTGCCGTCACCGCCGATGCTGATCAGCGCGTCACTGGCCGCGGCCACCTGCTCGGCGGGAAGCGGTTCCACCGAGGTCGGTACCCGATGCCGGTCCGGCCCCCGCACCACCAGCATCATCCGGTGCCTCCTCGCCCAATCGACGATGAGGTCGACCACCTCGGATACGTCCCGGGTCGGGTGCAGCACCAGCCCGAGCCGGATCTGATCCATGTGCCCAGCTCACCACATTCGGGCTGGCTCGGCGGGACTTCGCCGGGCGCCGACGATGCGGATGTGCCCGGGCGCCCCACCCGTAGCACGCGGGCGCCGGCGGCCCCCCTCAGACCGCCGGCGCCGGACCGCGAGCCGCTACGAGCGATCTGCCGCGAACAGGTGGTCCATCGTCCGCCGGACCAGCTCGGCCCGGTCGGCCGGAGCCAACCCTTCCAGGCCGAAGCCCAGGTAGACGGTGTCCGCGGTGACCACAGCCGATCCCTCCTCGAACGCCTGCTGGCTGCGCGACCAGTCTTCTGCGGTCTCAGCCGAGCCGGGTGGGGGGCCGGCCAGCGCCCAGTCACCCAGGTCCGTCTCGAACGAGGTGTCGCTGACCGTGGCGTTGTCCACGATCACTCGGGCATCGTCGAGGAAGACGCCCAGACCCTGGGTGCTCCAGTCCGAGATGTACGAGATCGACACCTCCACCTCCTTACCGGCGTACCCGGATAGGTCGACCGCGAACTCCTGCCAGCCGTTGGAGGCACCGGTGACGGCGTTCCACCTGCCGGTGGTGCCCGTCGGCGAGCAGTCCTCGCTCTGGTACCGGGCGAGCCACGGGTGCAGCGCCTCGACCCAGCCCGACTCGCAGCTGTCCCCGGTGTCGGTGCTGGTCCGGCCGTTGGCGTCCGGCAGGGTCGTCCAGCTGTCGCTACCCACCTCGTGCGCCTCGACGATCAGGTAGTCCC
Source organism: Salinispora tropica CNB-440 (assembly GCF_000016425.1). Classification (GTDB taxonomy): domain Bacteria; phylum Actinomycetota; class Actinomycetes; order Mycobacteriales; family Micromonosporaceae; genus Micromonospora; species Micromonospora tropica. The sequence continues at coordinate 1,949,192 of NC_009380.1, forward strand.
AGTTCGCCTCGATGTCGTACGAGGCGAAGAAGCGCAGCTCAGCGGCGTTGGCGCCGCTGAGGTCAACGGTCTGGGTGAGCCGCTTGTACGACTCGTTGGTCTGGTCGCTCCACAGGTACCAGTCACCGGTACGCGGGTCGAACGGCGCGCCCCCCGGCCGCTCCCAGCCCAGCGGTGCCGAGCTGTCGAACTGCGGGAACTGATCCGGCGGGAGGAAGCCCGACGTGGTCAGGAACGACGCCGTGTGGTCCTGGTTCTCCGCCGAGCCCGGTGCGTTCAGTGCGCCGTCGAAGCCGGTGAACCGGTCGTCGGTGCCGACCACCGGGTACGGCCCGGTCTCGCCGGTGCCACCGTCACTGACGTAGGTGAAGGCTCCCAGCCAGTACTGCTGGAAGTCGTTGAGCGCCGGCAGGCACGTCTCGTCGCCCGGGTCGGTGCACTCCGCCGGACCGTTCGGCTGGTAGCCGTACGCGCCGTTGGCGGCTTGGGCGAAGAGCGCGTACTCGCCGCTGAGCAGGAGCTTGCCGCCCTCGTTCAGGTAGTCCCGGACGGCCAGCTCGGTCTCCACCGCCGCCCGGGCGATGGTGCCCGGTACCTGCCCCGGAGAACGCGGAATGATGTCGTCGCCGGTCTCCCAGAGCACCATCTGGTAGTGCGACAGCACACCCAGGTGGTGCGGGGCCCGGCGACCCATCGTGTCAAAGTCGTACACGTCGCTGGTGCGACCGGCCGTGGTCAGCGCGTCGGTCATCTCGTCGGCGTACTTGGCGCTGGTGGCGTCCTGTTCCGGGCTCGGCCCGGTGACATCCTCCATCGCCAGCACCAGGACATCGCCGCCGACGTCGTCGTGCACCTGGTAGGTGAAGCGCTCGCTGGTCACCTTCCCTGCTTTTGGTTTCTTGCCGCTGAACCACACCTCGACCTGGTCACCGGGTCTGGCACCCTGCACTGTGCCCCGCAGCTCGGCGTAGTAGTCGTCGTGGGTGTCGCCGTAGCGCTCACCGCCCCGCCACTCGCGGACGCTGACGGTCTTGGTCCGGCCGTCGTTGATCGTGTAGTGCATCCGGACGTTGCGCAACGCTCGTCGGGTGATCGAGGCGACCTGCTGGTTGCGGCCGTAGGACGTGTCGAAGCTGTCCACCACGAAGTCCGGGGTGCTGCGGCCCACGACCGACACCGGCTCGTCCGGGTCGTGGGCCGACTGCGCCACGGCGAGGGCGAACGGCAGGTTCTTCGCCACCTCCGCGGAGATCAATTTTTCGTCGTCGGGGAAGATGAAGCCGCTGACACAGTCCTCCGGTAGCCATTCGTCATCCGGGTCGGAGGCCGCCGCGGCCTGGCAGGTCGACATCTCCGGGGTGAAGCCGAGGGTGCCGTAGCGGACCGTGGCGTGCGTGTCGGTGTCGCCGTTGGTGGTGTACAGCTCGGCGGAGATGTCCGGGTCGTAGCCGGGTACGGCCGGGTTCTCGTCGTCACCGACCATCGCCTCGTAGATGATGTCGTCCGGGGTGGGGGTGGCGACCTGCCAGCCCACGCCGTAGAGCAGCAGTTGGGCGGCGGAGTGGTAGTTCACGAAGAACTCGAAGCCGACCCGTCGGAACAGCTGGTCCAGCGCCCGGGTCTCGGGCTCCGAGTGCGGGCTGGGCCCCCGGTAGGTGTTGCTGATCGGGTCGGGGGAGGACCCCTCGTTGTCGTATCCCCACTTGTAGCCGAAGTTGCGGTTCAGGTCGACGCCGTCGGCGGTGGTGATCTGCCCGTCGCCGTCGTTGTCCCGAAGATTCTTGCGCCAGAGCCGGTTACCGGGCGTGAAGGTGTGGTCGTAGCCGTCCGGGTTGGCGACGGGTAGGAACCACAACTCGGTGGTGTCCACCAGCCGGGTTATGTCCCGGTCCGTGCCGTAGTTGTCGAGCACGTGGTGCATCAGCCGCCGAGTCATCTCCGGTGTGATCCACTCGCGGGCGTGCTGCGTGCTGGCGTAGAGCACCGCCGGCCGTTTGCCGTCGCGGGTCTTCTCCGCGTTCTTGGTCACCTTGACGGCGAGGATCGGCTTGCCCTGGTGGCTGCGGCCGATCGTCATCACCTTCGTCAGCTCCGGGTAGCGGGCGGCGGTGGCGGTGATCTCGTCTCGAATTCCGCCCGGCTCGCTGTAGGACCGGAACGCGGACCAGCCGGTGGCGGCCTGCTCCCGCAGCGCCTCGCTGGCCGGCTTGCCCCGTACCTTCTTGACCTCCAGCTGCACGCCCTGGCTGGCCAACCGGGCCGCCTGCCGTTTGCTGAGAACCGTCTCGACGCGGATGTCGCCGGACCGGTCGGTCTCGGTGTGCTCGTGGCCGAGGTCGACCCCGGCGTGCCGCAGCTTCTCCAGCTGCTCCGGGTCAACCGTGCCGACGTACACCTCCAGACTGTCCCGGCTGCCCGGTTCGGACGCCGGTTGTGCGGTTGCCGGTGCGGTCAGTGCCAACGCGCCGACCAAGGTAAACACGCCGGCAATCGCCAGCCGTGTGCGCCTCATCGCGCCTCCTGGGGTGGAAGGGCCTGTGCCGCGAGCTTTCGCCATCCGTCAACGACTGTCAATAAAACGTCTGGCTATCTCTCCACGATGGAGGGGAAACACTGATGTCTGGTACCGCCGTTACGGCGCGTCGCTCCGGGTTCGACCAGGGTCAGGCGGTGTCCGCCAGCCTCCGGCGTAGCAGCGTCCGCAGCGGCACCGACTCGCCGTCGCGTCCACCCGCGCCGACGACCAGTGGCGCCGGGCTGGGCTGCGGATCCGCGCCAAAGAGCCGGGCGCGAAGGCCGCCGGGCACGACCAGGAGGTGGAATCGGCCGTCCACGTCCACCGCCCGGCTCCGGGCCCGGTCCACGTACCAGCCCCGCAGCCGGGTCCGGTAGCGCCCCCGGCCCCCGTGCCCGGTCGCCGTGAGTCGCTCGGTTGGCAGGCCGCGACGGCGGGCCTCGGCCACGAACTCCGCGACCAACCCGGCGGCCTCCGCCTGCTCAGCCAGCCGCCGGTGCTCATCGGCCGCGGCATGCGCCGCCACCGCCCGTCGTCGCTGTTCCCGCCAGTCTCGGCTCTCCTCCGTGCCCACGGCTGTGACGCTACGCCGCACCCGGTTGGTTGGTGGGAGACGGGAGCGCGGGCACCTCGAGCTCGCTGCACGCGACGCCTGCTCGGGGCCGCGACGCGCCGGAACTCCTGAGGTCCGGCCGGCTTTGATGCAGGCCCTAGACTCGCTGGCCATGGGATCACTCACCTTCAGCTACAACCTCACCCTGGACGGTTGCGTAGACCATCAGGAGGGGATTGCTGACGACGAGACCCACGCCTTCTTCACCCACCTCATGGACGCAGCCGGGGCAATGCTGTGGGGGCGCGTCACCTACGAGATGTTGGAGAGCTACTGGCCGGCCGTTGCTCGCGGCGACAAGGAGGCGCCGTCGGCCATGCGCGAGTGGGCGGTCAAGCTGGAGGCCAAACCCAAGTATGTGGTGTCGTCAACGCGTACGGACTTCCCGTGGACCAACAGTCACCCCATCGCCGGGGATCTGCGTGCGGGCGTGCAGAAGCTCAAGGACGCGACTGCTGCCGGGGTTCTCCTCGGAAGCGGCAAGCTCGCGACCGAGCTCGACCGGCTGGACCTGATCGACGAATACAGGCTGCTCGTCCATCCCAGGATCGCCGGCCACAGCCCGACGCTGTACCAGGGCGGGCTGCCCGGCACGCGCCAGCTCGAGCTGCTCTCGGCGGAGCCGTTGCGCAACGGCGTGGTGGCCATGCACTACCGCCGTGCGCGCTGAGTCGCAGGAGGCCGTCGCCGCCAGCTCACCGGTAGCGTGGCGTCTTCGTCGCGCTCGCCGCGCAGCGCCGAGCGGCTGCTCGACGGCAAGGACGTCTTCGGGGTTGCCCCCAACGCAACATTGATGCGCCGGTGACGCGCCCACCCGGGCATACCCGAACGAGCGCGCAACCCCACCGAATGCGCACACCACCGCGTTGAACCGACAGGTCGAAGAAACCCCCGCCGACGCCCGCCGACGCCCGACGTCGCCCGCCGACGCCCGCCGACGCCCGCCGACGCCCGACGTCGCCCAGGTGCGCTCAGGCGAGACCGGCGCGGCGTAGGGCATCTGCCATCGCATCGTTGGCCGGGGCCCCGCCCCCACGTCCCGACCGCGGCTGTCCGCCGTGCCCGCTCTGCCCGCCGCGGCCTTGGGAGCGGCCGCTTTGTCCGCCGCGCCCGCCCTGTCCGCCGCGGCCTTGGGAACGGCCGCCGGTTTCCCGGTCGCCGCCGCGGTCCCCCTGCTGCCCCCGCCCGCCGCCGCGGCTGGCCTCGGTATCGTCCAGGCGCAGGGTCAGCGAGATGCGTTTGCGCGGCACGTCCACGTCGAGGACCCTGACCTTCACCACGTCACCGGACTTCACCACCTCGTGCGGGTCCCGGACGAAGGTGCGGGACATCGCCGAGACGTGCACCAGGCCGTCCTGGTGCACACCGATGTCCACGAACGCGCCGAAGGCGGCCACGTTGGTGACCACCCCCTCCAGGATGAGGCCGGGCACCAGATCGGCGATTGTCTCGACGCCCTCGGCGAAGGTGGCGGTGCGGAACTCCGGCCGCGGGTCCCGGCCGGGCTTTTCCAACTCGGTGAGGATGTCGGTGACCGTCGGAAGCCCGAAGGTGTCATCGACGAAGTCGGTGGCCCGCAGCCCGCGCAGGACCGCACTCCGGCCGATCACCGCTGGTAGTTCCTGCTTGACCGCGGCGAGGATCCGCCGCACCACCGGGTACGCCTCCGGATGCACGCTGGACGAGTCCAGCGGGTCCTCACCACCGGGGATGCGCAGGAAGCCGGCGCACTGCTCGAACGCCTTCGGGCCGAGTCGGGGGACCTGCCGCAGGTCGCGTCGGCTCCGGAACGGCCCGTTCGCGTCTCGGTGCAGCACGATGTTCTCCGCCAGCCCGGCGCCGATGCCGGAGACTCGGGTCAGCAGCGGTGCGGAGGCGGTGTTGACATCGACCCCGACCGCGTTGACGCAGTCCTCGACGACCGCGTCGAGCGACCGGGACAAGGTCACCTCGGACAGGTCGTGTTGGTACTGTCCAACTCCGATGGAGCGTGGGTCGATCTTGACCAGCTCGGCGAGGGGATCCTGGAGACGGCGCGCGATGGAGACTGCTCCCCGCAGCGACACGTCCAGGCCCGGCAGTTCCTGCGCGGCGTAGGCGGACGCCGAGTAGACGGAGGCGCCGGACTCGGAGACGACGAGCTTGGTGAGGTTCAGGTGGGGGTGGCGCCGGATCAGCTCTCCGGCCAGTCGGTCGGTCTCCCGGCTCGCGGTGCCGTTACCGATCGCCACCAACTCCACCTGGTGCGCGGCGGCCAGCCGGGCGAGGGTCTCGATCGAGGCGTCCCACTGCCGGCGTGGTTCGTGCGGGTAGATGGTGTCGGTGGCGACCACCTTGCCGGTGGCGTCAACGACGGCGACCTTCACCCCGGTACGCAGGCCCGGATCCAGCCCCATCGTCGCCCGGGTGCCGGCCGGGGCGGCCAGCAGCAGGTCCCGCAGGTTCGTGGCGAAGACTCGTACCGCCTCCGTCTCGGCGGCCTGCCACAGTCGCAGGCGCAGGTCCGCGCCGAGGTGGATGAGGATCCGGGTACGCCAGGCCCAGCGAACCGTGTCGGAGAGCCAGCGGTCAGCTGGCCGTCCCTGGTCGCTGACTCCGAACCGGGCGGCGATGGCCGCCTCATACCGGGTCGGCCCGGTGGCCACCGTCTCGGCGGCCTCCTCCGGCTCCATCGTCAGGTCGAGTACGCCCTCCTTCTCCCCGCGGAATACGGCGAGAACCCGGTGCGAGGGCAGTTTCGGGTACGGCTCGGCGAAGTCGAAGTAGTCGGCGAACTTGGCGCCCGTCGTCGCCTGGCCATCGCGTACCCGGGACACCAGCCGGCCCCGGGACCACATCTGCTCGCGCAGCGTGCCGATCAGGTCGGCATCCTCGGCGAACCGCTCGACCAGGATGGCTCGGGCGCCGTCGAGCGCGGCGGCGGCGTCGGCGATGCCCCGGTCCGGGTCGACGAACCCGGCGGCCGTCGCCCGCGGGTCCTGGGCTGGCTCGTCGAGCAGGGTGTCGGCGAGGGGCTCCAGGCCGGCCTCGCGGGCGATCTGCGCGCGGGTCCGCCGCTTGGGCTTGTACGGCAGGTAGATGTCCTCCAGCCGAGACTTCGAGTCGGCGGCCATGATCTGTGCGGTCAGGGCCTCGTCGAGCTTGCCCTGGCTGCCGATGGACTCCAGGATGGCGGCCCGCCGCTGGTCCAACTCGCGCAGGTAGCGCAGTCTCTCCTCGAGAGTACGCAGCTGGGTGTCATCGAGCAGGCCGGTGGCCTCCTTGCGGTAGCGGGCGATGAACGGCACGGTCGCGCCGCCGTCGAGTAGTTCCACGGCTGCGTGTACCTGGCGCTCGGCGACGCCGAGCTCCTCGGCGATCCGCTGAGAAACAGAGAGGGTCACGATCTCGATCCGCCTTCGGGAGTGGGTTCCCGTGCATTCTGCCGGGCCACCGAAGCGATGGTGGAATCACCCACGTGTCCCGGGTACGGCGGTTCGGGCTGCCCGGCTGTTCAGGCGACCGCCTGCCACCAGCCGTCCACCGGCGGTGGGTCGTCAACCACCACCCGCTGGCCCGGCCGGGGCACCGTCAGTCGAACGTCCCGCGCCTTCGTCTCGGCCCAGAGCCGGTCCACCGGCTCCGACCAGTCGTGCACGGCGAGGTTGAAGGTCGCCCAGTGCACCGGGAGAAGCAGCCCGCCGCGCAGGTCGAGGTGGGCGGCGACGGCCTCCTCCGGGAACATGTGAATATCCCGCCAGGCCCAGTCATAGGCGCCGATTTGCATCAAGGTCACATCAAAGGGCCCGTAGCCGGCACCGATGGCAGCATACCCGTCGAAGTAGCCGGAGTCGCCGGTGTAGAAGACGCTTCGGTGCGCCCCGGCGATCACCCAGGAGCTCCAGAGGGTGGCGTCCCGGCGCAGGCCCCGCCCGGAGAAGTGCTGGGCTGGGGTGGCGGTGAGCCGCAACCCCGCCACCTCGTGACTCTCCGACCAGTCCAGCTCCACGATCCGGCGCTCCGGGACCCCCCACCGCTCCAGGTGGGCCCCCACCCCGAGCGGCACCACGAACGGTGCGTCCTGCCGTGCGGTCAGCTCCCGTACGGTTTCGAGGTCGAGGTGGTCGTAGTGGTCGTGGGAGATCAGGATCGCGTCCACCGTCGGCAACTCGGCGAGGCCGATCGGTGGCTCGTGGAGCCGCTTGGGCCCGATCAGGTTAGACGGGGAGCATCGCTGACTCCACACCGGATCGATCAGCACCCGGTGCGTCTCGATCTCGACCAGAGTGGAGGCGTGGCCGTACCAGACCACGTTCAGCTCGCGGGAGCGCGTCGACGACTCCGGGGCGTGTGCCGGGCGCACCAGCGGCACCGGCAGACTCGGGTGGCGTTTCTGTTTACCGAAGAAGAACTCGCGGAGCAGGTTACGGTCCGTGGAGCCGGTCGTGGGGCTGGCGGCGGGTCGGCTGCTGGCCGGGTTTCGGAAGGCGCCGGCCCGGTACTGCGGCGAGCTGAGGGCGCGCTCGGCTCGAGCGCCGGCCAGCCGGCCGCCGAGGGCCAGCGGGACATCCCGGACCGCCCACCCGAGGCCGGCGAGCGCGGCCATCCCGACGGCCCCGCCGAGCCGCCGCCCGCCCGTCCTGCGCTGACGGCCCCGCTCTGTTGGTGCCCCCATCGCCGTCCTTCCGACTGGATCCCACGTACCCGCCAACTCGGCGAAATCACCGCCGTCGGCTCCGCACCCCCTTCTCGCTTCCGAGAAGGGGGCTACCCGCAACGGAGGTGTTGAACCGACGGCGTGGCAGTCAGGAGCGCGCGGTGTGCTTGGCGGTGGCCGCGAGGTAGTCGCGGTTGAGTCGGCCGATGGTGTGCAGTGGGATGCCCTTGGGGCAGACCACGGTGCACTCCCCGGCGTTGGTGCAGCCGCCGAAGCCAGCGTCGTCGTGCGAGTCCACCATGCCGATCACCCGGGTGTACCGCTCCGGCTGGCCCTGCGGCAGCAGCGAGAGCTGGGTGACCTTGGCGGCGGTGAAGAGCATGCCAGAGCCGTTCGGGCAGGCCGCGACGCAGGCGCCGCAGCCGATGCAGGCGGCCGACTCGAAGGCGGCGTCCGCGTCGGCCTTCGCCACCGGCGCCGCGTGCGCCTCGGGCGCGCTGCCGGTCGGCGCAGTGACGAAACCACCGCCCGCGATGATCTGGTCGAAGGCGTTGCGGTTGACCACCAGGTCCTTGACGACCGGGAACGCCCGTGCCCGCCACGGCTCGATGTCGATCGTGTCGCCGTCGGCGAACTGCCGCATGTGTAGCTGACAGGCGGTGGTGCCGCGCTGCGGCCCGTGCGCGTTACCGTTGATCATCATGCCGCACATGCCGCAGATGCCTTCACGGCAGTCGTGGTCGAACGCCACCGGCTCCTCGCCGGCGAGGGTCAGGCGTTCGTTGAGCACGTCGAGCATCTCCAGGAACGACATGTCCGGAGAGATGTCCTCGACCTGGTAGGTCACCATCTGACCCTTGTCCTCGGGGCCCGTTTGGCGCCAGATGCGTAGGGTCAGGTTCACTTGTAACTCCGCTGCGTGGGGTGGACGTACTCGAACGTGAGGTCTTCCTTGTGTAGCACCGGTTGCTCGGTGCCGTACTCCCAGGCCGCCACATACGCGAACCGCTCGTCGTCGCGCTGGGCCTCGCCGTCTGGGCTCTGGTGCTCGGCGCGGAAGTGGCCGCCGCAGGACTCCTCGCGGTGCAGGGCGTCGATGCACATCAGCTCGGCCAGCTCGAAGAAGTCGGCCACCCGGCCGGCCTTCTCCAACGACTGGTTGAGCCCGTCGGCGTCGCCGACGATCCGGACCCGCTGCCAGAACTCCTTCCGCAGCGCGCGGATCTCGTCGACCGCCTTGCGGAGGCCGGCAGCGGAGCGCTCCATGCCGCAGTGCTCCCACATGATCTGGCCCAGCTCCCGGTGGAACGAGTCCACGGTCCGGTCGCCGTCTACGGAGAGGAGTCGATGGATCCTGTCCTCGACGGTTCGCCGGGCCTCGACCGCCGCCGGGTGGCTCGGCTCGAGCTTCTCGAACGGGCCGGCCGCAAGGTAGTTGGCGATGGTGTTCGGCAGCACGAAGTAGCCGTCGGCGAGCCCCTGCATGAGCGCGGAGGCGCCCAGTCGGTTCGCGCCGTGGTCGGAGAAGTTCGCCTCGCCGATCACGAAGAGGCCGGGGATCGTCGCCTGGAGGTCGTAGTCGACCCAGAGCCCGCCCATCGTGTAGTGCACGGCCGGGTAGATCCGCATCGGGACCTCGTACGGGTCCTCGCCGGTGATCCGCTCGTACATCTCGAAGAGGTTGCCGTACTTGGCCTCGATGGACTTGCGGCCCAGCCGCTGGATCGCGTCGGCGAAGTCCAGGTAGACGCCGAGCCGGGTCGGGCCGACACCGCGACCCTCGTCGCAGACGTTCTTCGCGGCGCGGGAGGCGATGTCCCGGGGCACCAGGTTGCCGAACGAGGGGTAGATTCGCTCCAGGTAGTAGTCCCGCTCGTCCTCGGGGATCTCACGCGGATCGCGGTCATCACCCTCGGCCTTGGGCACCCACACCCGGCCATCGTTGCGGAGCGACTCGCTCATCAGCGTCAGCTTCGACTGATGGTCGCCGGAGACCGGAATGCAGGTCGGGTGGATCTGCGTGTAGCAGGGGTTGGCGAAGTACGCGCCCTGGCGGTGCGCCCGCCAGGTGGCGGTGACGTTGCAACCCTTGGCGTTCGTGGAGAGGTAGAAGACGTTGCCGTAGCCGCCGGAGGCGAGTACGACCGCGTCGGCGAACTCAGTGGTGATCTCGCCGGTGACCAGGTCCCGTACGACGATCCCCCGGGCCCGGCCGTCAACGACGATCAGCTCCAGCATCTCGTGCCGGGTGTTCATCTCCACGTTGCCGAGGCCGACCTGACGTTCCAGCGCCTGGTACGCCCCGAGCAGCAGCTGCTGGCCCGTCTGGCCCCGGGCGTAGAAGGTGCGCTGTACCTGCGCGCCGCCGAAGGAGCGGGTGTCGAGCAGGCCGCCGTACTCGCGGGCGAACGGGACGCCCTGGGCGACGCACTGGTCAATGATGTTGACCGACACCTCGGCGAGTCGGTGCACGTTCGACTCGCGGGAGCGGAAGTCGCCGCCCTTGACGGTGTCGTAGAAGAGGCGGTGCACCGAATCGCCGTCGTTGCGGTAGTTCTTCGCGGCGTTGATGCCGCCCTGGGCGGCGATCGAGTGGGCCCGGCGCGGGCTGTCCTGGTAGCAGTAGGACCGGACTCGGTAGCCCTGCTCGGCGAGGGTGGCGGCCGCCGAACCGCCGGCCAGGCCGGTGCCGACAACGATTACCGTCAGCTTGCGACGGTTGGCCGGGTTGACCAGTTTGGCGGTGAACCGGCGACTGTCCCAGCGGCCCTCGATCGGCCCGTCCGGGGCCCGGGTGTCGGTGACCGGGTTACCTTCGGTGTAGAGATCCATGGTCAACGCACCAATCCGAGGAGTACGGCGAACGGGACCACCAGGTAGCCGACGCTGAGCGCGACGGCGAAGGCCAGCGCGAGGCCCTGGGCACGTCGTTCGCCCTTCGGCGTCTGCTGACCCAGGCTGCGGAACGCGCTGTAGGCGCCGTGCCGTAGGTGGAAGCCGAGAGCGACGACCGCGAGTGTGTAGAACAGCGTCACGTACCAGCGTTCCGGGGCGAAGTCGGCGACCACGTTGGCCTGCGGACGGGTGGGGTCGCCGACCGGGTTCAGGTGCCCGGTGGTCAGGTCCAGGATGTGGTAGATCACGAAGAGGGCGATGATCACGCCACCCCAGCGCATGGTGCGGGCGGCGTAACTGCCCTGGACCTTCTTGCGGTGGGCGTATCGGACCGGGCGGGCGGATCGGGCGCGCAGCGCCAGCATCGTCGCGGCCCAGATGTGGGCGGCCAGAGCGACCAGGAGTGCGCCCCGCTGCAACCACAGGTACCAGCCGTAGGGGAGTAGCGGCGTGCCGAGATCACGTAGCCAGTGTGCGTAGTGGTTGAAATCCTCGGCACCGGTGAAGATCTTCAGGTTGCCGAGCATGTGTGCGACGAGGAACAGCACCAAGACAAGGCCCGTCACCGCCATGACGGCTTTGAGGCCGACAGTGGAGCGGATGGGCGACCGAGTTCGTGACATGACTACCACCCGATTGACGCTAGGAGCAGTCGGATCAGTCGTCCAATGCATCGACTCCGCAGTCTTCATAGCCATAGGCTATGAAGATGCAACTCCATCAGCTTCGGTACTTCGTGGCGGTCGCAGAAGTACGACATTTCACCCAAGCAGCCGACTTCGTTGGCATAACGCAGCCCTCGTTGAGTAAGCAAATTCACGCTCTGGAGACTGAACTCGGCACCCCGCTCTTCGAGCGGGTAAGGGGAAAGATCGGGCTCACTGCCGCGGGTGAGGTACTGCTGCCGTTCGCCAAACGGATCCTCACCGATGTGGAGATCGCTACCCGGGAGGTGCAGGAGCTGGTCGGCCTACGGCGGGGTCGGGTACGCCTCGGTGCGACCCCCAGTCTGGCCACCTCGCTGGCCCCACCCGTGCTGCGCCGCTTCCGTGACGCTCACCCGACCGTTGACCTGTGGGTCGAGGAGGGCGGCTCTCAGGACCTGGTCCGGCACCTGCTCCGCGGCGACCTGGATCTGGCATTGATCATCGCGCCCGCCCAGGGCACCGACCCCGGGCTACGCACCGATGCGATCCTCACCGAGAGCCTGGTGGTCGCCAGCGTCGGGCCCCTGACGGACTCTCCGTCGGCGCACCCGATGCGCGTCGTCGACCTGCATGGCCAGCCACTGGTGATGTTTCGGGAGGGGTACGACCTGCGGGACGCCACCCTGCAGGCGTGCCGGGAGGCTGGCTTCGAGCCCCGGATCTCGGTGGACGGCGGGGAGATGGACTCCGTGCTCAGCTTCGTCTCGGCCGGGCTGGGCGTCGCCCTGGTGCCCGGCAGTGTCGTCGCCAGCCGGCCCGGAATCCACGTCACCCGACTCGCCTCGCCCGGCGTTCGCCGCACCATCGCGGTCGCCCGCCGCCGGGATGTCGTCCCCACCCATGCCGGCCGGGAGCTACGTCGCATCCTGCTCGAGTACGTTGACGACGCGGTCGCCACCGCTGCCCTGCCATCCGGCCTCGAGCCCCGCTAGCCCGCCGAGCGGTCAGTGGGCCTCGGCGTTGTCCATTGCGCGGTAGATGCGTTGCTCGCTGACCGGGTACGGGGTGCCCAGCGCCTGGGCGAAGACGTTCACCCGCAGCTCCTCGATCATCCACCGGATCTGGCGGACGGCCACCGTCCGCCGCTTCGCCGGCGGCAGGGCGGCGAGGAGGTCCGCGTACTCCCGCTGCACGACGGCGATCCGGTCCTGCTGCTGCTTGTCCCGGGCCGGGTTGCCGGGTAGCCGGTCCAACCGACGTTCGATCGCGGTCAGGTAGCGCCGTAGATCGGGTAGGCGTGGGTAGCCGGCCTCGGTGATGAAGCCCGGGTGGATCAGGCCGGTGAGCTGGCTGCGGACATCGGCGAGTGCGGCCACCACCGCCAGGTTGCGGGTCGCGCCGAGGCGTTGCTCGATCGCGTACCCGGCGGCGAGTACCCCGCGGACCCGCTCCATCACCTCGACGACGGTCTCCACCAGGCCGGTGCGGACCGTACTGCGCAGCGCGGCATAACCATCGGCGTCCCAGGCCGGGCCTCCGGCGTCGGCGATCAGCTTGTCGAGCGCCGCGCCGGCCGCGTCCTCGATCAGTGCCGGTACGCCCCCGTGCGGATTGCGGCTGAGCGCCAGCTTCGCCTCGTTGGAGAGCCGCCCCTGGAGAAACTTCGCCGGGGACGGCGCGGTCAACCGGAGCAGGCGTCGGGTCCCTGCCCAGTGCGCGGCTTCCTGCTCGGCGGGGGAGTCGAAGACCCGTACCCCGACCGTGGCGCCCTCGTCCACCAGCGCCGGGTAGGCGGTGACCGCGTACCCGGCCCGGACCTGCTCGACCGTGCGGGGCAGGGCACCGATCTCCCAGTCGGTCAGCCCGCTGCGGGTCACGTCCGGCGCGGCGGCGGCCACCACCTGACGTACCTCCGCGGTGAGCTCGCGTTGTAGCGCCGGCAGGTCCTTGCTCTCGGCGACCGGGCGGTCGTCCTCGCCGAGTACCCGGAAGGTGACCCGCAGGTGCGGCGGTAGCTTGCCAAGATCCCAGGCGTCCCGGGGGACGGTGACGCCGGTCATCCGGCGTAGCTGCCGGGTGAGGGCGTCCAGCAGGTCCTCCTCGCCGGGGGGTAGCTCGGCGAGTACGGCCCGGGCGTAGTCGGGCACCGGGACGAAGTTTCGTCGGACCGCCTTGGGCAGCGAGCGGATCAGCGCGATGACCAACTCCTCGCGGAGTCCCGGCACCTGCCACTGGAAGCTCTCCGCCGGCACCTGGTTGAGCAGCGGCAGCGGGATGTCCACCGTGACACCGTCGGCGGGCGTGCCGGGGTCGAAGCGGTACGTCAGCGGCAGGCGCACCCCGTCGGCTCGCCACTCGTCGGGGTAGCCGACCTCGTCCACGCCTCCGCGACCGGCGTTGACCAGCAGGTCCCGGGTGAAGGTCAGCAGGTCCGGTCGCTGCCGGCGCTCCCGCTTCCACCAGGCGTCGAAGTGCCGACCGGAGACCACCTCGGCCGGGACTCGTTCGTCGTAGAACTGGAAGATCGTCTCGTCGTCGACCAGGATGTCCCGCCGTCGGACCCGGTTCTCCAACTCGGTCACCTCGTCGAGTAGCTGCTGGTTGTCCCGCCAGAACTGGTGGTGGGTCTGCCAGTCCCCCTCGACCAGCGCATGTCGGATGAACAGCTCACGGCTGACCACCGGATCGATCCGGCCGAAATTGACCTTGCGGGAGCTGACGATCGGGACGCCGTACAGCGTCACCTTCTCGACGGCCATGACCGCCGCCTGCCGCTTCTCCCAGTGCGGCTCGCTGTAGCTGCGTTTCACCAGGTGCTGGGCGAGGGGCTCGACCCACTCCGGCTCGACCCGACCGTTCACCCGGCCCCACAGCCGAGTGGTCTCCACCAACTCGGCAGCCATCACCCAGCGCGGTGGCTTTTTTGCCAGGGCGGAGCCGGGGAAGAGGGCGAACTTCGCCCCCCGCGCGCCCAGGTATTCGTGCCGCTGGGTGTCCTTCAGGCCGACGTGGGAGAGGAGGCCGGCCAGCAGGGACTGGTGCACCTTCGGGGTATCGATCTCCTCCGGCAGGTCCGCCCCGCCGCCGCGTCGCTCACCGCCGTCGGTGGCCGGCCCGCCCCGCCGCCGGCTCCGCTCCGGGGTCCGCAGCGCCTGCCGGAGCTGGCTCACGATGTCCTGCCACTCCCGCACCCGCAGGTAGTTCAGGTACTCCGATCGGCACATCCGCCGGAATCCACTGGACGACCGGGCCCGCTGCTGCTCGCGCAGGTGGCGCCACAGGTTCAGGTACGCCACGAAGTCCGACTCCTGGTCGGCGAAGCGCGCATGCGCCTGGTCGGCCTGGGCCTGCTTGTCGACCGGCCGTTCGCGGGGGTCCTGGATCGACAGCGCCGCCGCGATCACGACCACCTCGGTGGCGCAGCCGTTGCGTTCACCCTCGAGCACCATCCGGGCCAGCCGGGGGTCGACCGGCAGCTGGGCGAGCCGTCGTCCGAGCGGGGTGAGCCGTTTCGCCGGGTCGGTCTCGGTTGGGTTCAGCGCGCCCAGCTCGTGCAGCAGGTTGACGCCGTCGGTGATGGTGCGACGGTCCGGTGGGTCGATGAAGGGGAACGCGGCGATATCGCCGAGTCCGATCGCGGTCATCTGGAGGATGACCGACGCGAGGTTGGTGCGCAGGATCTCCGGGTCGGTGAACTCGGGCCGGGACTGGAAGTCCGGCTCGTCGTAGAGGCGGATGCAGATGCCGTCCGAGGTGCGCCCACATCGTCCCGTGCGCTGGTTGGCCGAGGCCTGCGAGACCGGCTCGATGGGCAGCCGTTGCACCTTGAGCCGGTTCGAGTAGCGGGAGATGCGCGCCGTGCCGGGGTCCACCACGTATCGGATGCCGGGCACGGTGAGCGATGTCTCCGCGACGTTGGTGGCCAGCACCACCCGCCGACCGGTGTGCGGGGCGAAGACGCGGTGCTGCTCGGCGGTGCTCAGGCGGGCGTACAGCGGCAGGATCTCGGTGTTGCGCAGCGTCGGTCGGTGCGCGACGAGCTTGCCGAGCGCGTCGGCGGTGTCTCGGATCTCCCGTTCACCGGAGAGGAAGACCAAGATGTCGCCGGGGCCTTCGGTGGCCAGTTCCTGCACCGCGTCCCCGATGGCCTGGACCTGGTCGCGAACCTGCTCCTCGTCGGTGTCGTCCTCGTCCTCGCCCACCTCGACCAGCGGCCGGTACCGTACCTCGACCGGGTAGGTCCGGCCGGATACCTCGACGACCGGCGCCGGGTTGCCGTCGGCGTCGGCGAAGTGTCGCGCGAACCGGTCGGTCTCGATGGTGGCCGAGGTGATGATCACCTTGAGGTCCCGCCGGCGGGGGAGGAGCTGCCGTAGGTAGCCGAGGATGAAGTCGATGTTGAGGCTTCGCTCGTGCGCCTCGTCAACGATGATCGTGTCGTACTGGCGCAGCATCCGGTCGTGCTGTAACTCGGCGAGCAGGATGCCGTCGGTCATCAACTTGACCAGGCTCCGGTCGCTGACCTGGTCGGCGAAGCGCACCTGGTAGCCGACCACCTCGCCCAGTTCGGTGCCGAGTTCTTCGGCGATTCGGTCGGCGACTGTTCGGGCGGCGAGCCGGCGCGGCTGGGTGTGCCCGATCAACCCGTGGACGCCGCGGCCCAGCTCCAGGCAGATCTTGGGCAGCTGGGTGGTCTTGCCGGAGCCGGTCTCGCCAGCGACGATCACGACCTGGTGGTCACGGATCGCCGCGGCGATCTCGTCCCGGCGGTCGCTGACCGGCAGCATGGCCGGGTAGGTGATCGCGGGTACGGCGGCCTGCCGGACCGCCAGCCGTGCCTCGGCCCGGACCACATCCGTCGTGATTTCGGCCAGGGCTGTTTCCCGACGTTGCGGGTCGGGTATCCGGCGTGCGCCGTCCAGCCGCCGTCGAAGACGGTGCTGGTCACGGAGCATCAACGGGCGTAGCCGGCGGTGCAGCTCGCGGGTGGCGTCGGGCGGGGTGGAGGCGACTTCGTTCTGCATGTCGCCGCTAAGGATAGGCAGCCGGGCGATCGTCCGCCCGGAGTTACCTCCGCCGGGCTGCTGGTGCCCGTCGTCGCCGCGGAGTCGGACCGCTGCGACACTGGACTGACATTTTACATACAGAGTGTCAGTATGTATGGTAGTTGTCGAGGCGGACTGATGGGGCCCGCCCAGGTACGGAGGACTCGATCAATGTCAAAGATCCTGTTCGTGGTGACCGGCGCTGACCACTGGGAGCTCGCCGACGGCACCCGGCATCCCACCGGCGTCTGGGCCGAGGAGATCGTGGTTCCCCACGAGATGTTGACCAGCGCCGGCCACGAGGTCGTGATCGCCACCCCGGACGGGGTGGTGCCGCGGGTGGACCGGGGCAGCCTGCTGCCGGAGTTCACCGGTGGGCCGGCGGGCGCTGTCCGGATGACCGAAGCCGTGGAGGGCCTCGAGGGCCTGCGCAAGCCGATCCGCCTGGCGGAGGTCGACCTCGACGAGTACCAGGCTGTCTTCTATCCGGGTGGTCACGGGCCGATGGAGGACCTGGCGGTTGACCAGGACTCCGGTCGGCTGCTGGTGGCCGCCCAGCAGGCGAAGAAGCCGCTCGGCATCGTCTGTCACGGACCGGCGGCGCTGCTCGCCGCGGTGACCGCCGATGGCAGCAACGCCTTCGCCGGATGCCGGGTGGCGGCCTTCACCAACGTGGAGGAGGCCCAGGCCGGCTTTGCCGACAAGGCCAAGTGGTTGCTCCAGGATCGCCTGGTCGACATCGGCGTGCAGTTCCAGGAAGGCGAGGCGTGGGCGCCGAACGTGGTCGTCGACGGCAACCTGATCACCGGGCAGAACCCGGCCTCCTCCGAACAGGTCGCCACGGAGCTGCTGGCTAAACTGAGCTGATATGGACAGTGGCCGGCTCTCCGACGTCCTCGACGCCACCTACACCTGCCTGATCAGATATGGCGTACGGCGGACGACGATGGATGACATCGCCGCCGCGATGGGCGTCTCCCGGTCCGCTGTCTACCAGTACGTTCGGGGCAAGGATGACGCGTTCCGGCAGCTCGCCGGGCGCCTGCACACCCAGGCGCTGACCCGTGCTCGGCAGGCGGCCGGCCAGGACGCCCCCTGTGTCCAGCGCATCCGGGGCGTCCTGGCCGCCAAGCTTGACCTGTCCCTCCACCTGATCGGGGACTCGCCGCACACCGCTGAGCTGATCGACAGCAAGGCCCGGTTGTTCGGTGAGATCTGCACCGAGTTCACCGTGGAGTTGCGGAAGTTGCTGGCGGGCCTCTTCACCGAGGCGGGCGCGGCGGACGCGGACGCGGCAGCCGAGATCTGCGTTGCCCTGGTTGCCGGCCTGGAGACGGCCCCAAACGGTCGGCACCTGCTGGGCCGTGCCGTCGACGCGCTCGTCCCCGGACTGCTGCCCCCGGCCGAGCCGGTCGGTCACGTCAGTGGCACCACTGTTTAGGCAAACCCCGTCAGCACCGACGACAAACCGCACGTCAGTAGGTCGAGTCTGGCAAGATCGGTGCCCACTACCAGCTCGCACGGACTGTCTAGCCTAGGCGGCATGTCACGGGTGCGCAGGGCCCTGCTACGGCGAGTGGACCACGTATGGGATCAGGGGTGGCTCAATCTCATCGGCATCGGCGTTGTCGGCTTCTTCCTCTTCCTCACGTTGCCGATGCTAACCGATGGTATCGGCAACTTGCGGGCCGAGAAGTGGGGTGTAGGTGGAACCCTGACGATCGACCGGTGCACTATCGACGAGTGGGGTAAAAACGACCCGTGGTGGTGTCACGGCACCTTTGTTTCCAGCGACGGAACGCTTCGGATCAGCCGTGTCCGATACGAGCGTCCCTTCGAAGGGGATCCTCAGGTGGCGGGAGAGCCGCTTTCCCTCGATGCTCGAGTGGTCGGGCCGGGAACGTCCTCGGCATGGCCGCCAGGCGATGAGTGGAAAGCATCGCTGATCGTTGGAGCCTTCCTCCTGTTCGTAACAGGGATGGTATTCCTATGGTTTGTTAACCCTGACGACTCCGCGGCACCCGCGTCGCATTCACCGGGGGTGCGTCGTGGTCGGCGTACGAGAAAAGTGCGGCGATCGGGGCCCGCGCGCCGCCATCACCACCGACGCCGACAGCGCCGGCGGTGATGGAACCGAGAGCGGTGGCAGGCCGGTCGGCTCGGGCAATACAGGGCGTAGTAGGGAAACCGAGCGCCCGTCCGATGTCAACTCCAACCAGGCAGTGAACCACCACACCATCACGTAAAGGCAACAGAATCACGGGACGCTAGGCCGGTTGGTGCGACAGTCTCCATCAGGAGAAGTAGTTCTCGAGTTTGCCGTCGCGAACGGTGTCCAGGGTGAAGCAGTGGAGGCCGCCGCCGAACAGTCGCCGATGGCGATGACGTACGGGTACGACCTCGAAGCCGTGCTGTTCCAGTGCACGGCTCAGCTCCGGGCAGGAATCGTTGACCATGATAGTGCGCTCGTCGATCGACAACACGTTCAGGTCGATGAACGGGCTGGTGAGGATGACGTCATCGTCGTCGTACTGGGGGAAGTTCTGTGCTTTCGGCTCTGGGGCCTCGATGACATCCCACTTCTGGAGGGCTTTGGGCAGGTACTCGAGGAACCGTCGGGAGCGGATCAACAACGTGCCCGGTCGCAGGGGGAGCACCATGCTGTCGATGTGGCTGTCGGTCAGCCGGTCGATCCGGTGGATGGTGTAGCGGCCCTCCAGGTGGCGCTCCAACCATTCGCACGCGAGGAGGTGGTTCGCCGTCGCGATGTTGACCAGGATATCCCGACCGAATCGCAGGCACTGTGCGGCGTCGAAGAGCATTTCGATGCCCACGTCGTAGGGGGAGTCGTTGATGGTGGGCACCGTCTCCATGGTGACGATCTGCTCGGCGCGGGCGAGGTCGAAGGAGCGGTCGGTCATCCACGGTCGGGGCATGACCGTCCACCGGGCGCCGTGCTTGAAGTACTCCATGAAAACGGGCTTCAGGAATTGCGTCTCGAAGTAGCGCGAGCGCATCATTGGTGGCGTTTCGATGATCTCGTCACCCAGGATCAACGTGTTGTCCCGGACGTTCAGGGGCGGCAGCGCGGTGGCGGACCATGCGGGTGTGGCGAAGTGTGCTGCGCCCTCGCGGAGGTTCATCGGTCGGTGAACGCGTACGCCTAGGGACTCGAGCGTCCCGGCTATCCCTTCCACGTCTTCGTGTAGCTCGTCCACGTAGCGTTGTTTGATGTCCAGGGTTTTCGAGGTCAATGATCCCGGCGTCGGCTGGCCGTGGGTCGAGAGCCGTGGATAGTAGATGGGGTGAGTTTTTGGGTTGTCATGGACCAGGTTGTCGTAGAAGAAGAGGTCGAAGGAGAGGTCGCGGGCCTGCTGTCGGTAGCCCGAGGCCGAACCAAGGACGATTTCGCGCAACGGCGACCACTCATCGAAACTGTGCAGCCTCATGTAGCCCCCAGGACACGTACGTGCGGTGCGCTCACCCTGAACGGCGAGGAGCGCGACGTTGTTGTTACCTGCGGTGGCACCGTAGATCTACAGCCGTCACCCATGTAACCAGTGATCGATACTTTCGGCAATGAGGACTTTCGTCGGCGAGCGCGGTGGATGGGCCGGCTGGTCGGGACGGGCCGGCTGTGGCCGGCGGCGGCTGCATCGTTGGCATGCCGCCTTGATGTGATGTTGCGGGATGCCGCCCGGGCCTGGGTGGGTGGCGTCACGGACGACCTCTCGTGCCGTGGCCGCCACAGCGGTCGCCACTACGCTGAGTTAAAACAAGATCACTCCTTGCTATCGGCGCCGCCTGTTGATAGCGTGTCGATCAGCAAATCTGAAGTCTCCTCACATCCTGACGCACGGTTCGTAACGGTGCCCCGGTCTGTCTCCTGTGGTAGCTCAACTGTCGGTTGACCCCGGCTGGGCGGGGTCGTGTCCGAGAATCCCGCCGACGTGATGGGGCGGTCATGACAACGTTGATCATCGGCAACAGTCGAACCTGGGAGATGGTCGGCGATCTGGCGGCGCTGACCTCCGACCAGCTACGCGGCGGTGGCTGTGCCGCGCAGCGCATGCTGTGGTTCGCCCGGGACGGCGACGTACTGGTGTTGCCATTCGCTCCGCCGGCGGACTACCTGAGCTACGTCACTCACCTGACCGGAACCCGTGCCTCGTCACTGACCACGGTGATCCCTCCACCCGGCAGTCTTGGCTCGGACATCCTCACTCCCGATCGGCTCACCGATCCGCACTTCCTTGACAATCTTCGCGGCGTTCTCGGTAGCCGACCACCGACCAGAATCTTCGCCGTCTACAAAGACCTCTCCATCACCGGGCTCGCCCGGACACTAGGCGCCGAGGCAGCTCTGCCCGGCTATCCGTTCAGCGCCCAGGCAGGCGACGCGTTGGTGAACAGCAAGGCCGGGTTTCGGGCGCTGGCCGCCGGAGCCGGGGTGCCAACCGCGCCGGGCACCGTGGTCGCCCGGCCGGAACAGGCACTGGAGGCGATAGCCGACCTCTTCGACCAGGGGCACAGCGCCATCGTGAAGATGGAGTTCAACGGAGGTGGCCTCGGCAACGAGGTCCTCAGCCGTACCGATGGCGTCGTGCCGACCGGCGCACCTCGGACGGTGGTGTTGCCGGACCGCCCCGCGCTGCAGTCATACGTACAGCGGCGGTGGGAATGGCTCACCGCAGGCCACGCACACCGGCTCGTGGTGGAGCGGTTCTTCCCCAGGTCCACCACCATCTACGCGGAGTTCATCGTTACCGACGAGGCAGCGCAGCTGATCGGGGTGGGTGATCTGCTGATGCAGCCAACGGCGATCGGCGGGGTGCTGCCGGCGCAGACGATCGACGCGGAGACCAGAGCAGAGTTGCTCGACGGCGCCCGCCGGCTGGTCGAGTCCCTACGTGTACTCGGCTACCGGGGCGTGGTCTGTGCCGACGCTATTGCCACTGTGGACAAGCAGGTGCTCTTCACCGAGATCAACTGTCGCCTGACCGGCTCAACCCACCTGCACCTGGCCCTCTACGGTCGGGTGGTCGATCCCGGGTACCGAGAGAAGCGGATCTTCCTGGAACGCTTCGGTTGGGCCGTGCCGTCGTTCACGGCGGCTGTCGAGCGGCTCGGTACGGCCGGCTTGGCCTACGACCCCACCAGCCGTACCGGGGTCGTGATCACCTCCAACGACGTTGACGCGGACGGTACCGTCGCCTGTTGCGCCATCGCGGACGAACCTCAGGCCGCGGAGGAGCTGCACCGCCGGCGGGGGGAACTCTTCGTGGACCAGTCGGCATGACCTGCTCCGCATCGTCGGGACGCACCCGTAGCGGTGGCTGGGGACCGCTTCTCGTCGGTTCGCGCCGCATCGGCCGTTGGCGGCCGCGATGACCCGGTTCATGCGTGCGGTGGTTTTGCGTCGACCCGGTGGCCCGGAGGCACTACGCGTCGAGCGGATACCCGAGCCGTCGCCGGGGGTGGGGGAGAGCCTGATCGAGGTGACGTTGACCGGGGTCAACTTCGACGACCTGGAGCGCTGTGCCGGTGCTCAACCCGAGCTGCCGCTGCCAGCGGTGCTCGGGGTGGAGGCGGTGGGGCGTCGACGGACCGATGGACAACGGGTGGTCGCGCTACTACGCCAAGGCGGAGGGTACGCCGAAGTGGTGGCGGCCCCGGAGGCGCACACCGTGGAGATTCCGGCGGGCATCGGTGACCCGCAGGCGCTCGGCCTGTTCGAGCAGGGCAGTACCGCGTACGGGGCGTTGTCGTTGGCCGGTCGGCTGCGGGCCGGGGAGAGTGTCGCGGTCTCCGCCGCGGCCGGCGGGGTTGGACACCTCGCGGTGCAGCTCGCGGTGGCGCTTGGCGCCTCGCCGGTGATCGGCCTGGCGTCGACCTCGGCGAAGCGACAGTTCGTCACCACGCTCGGCGCCGATCTGGTGCTGGACCCGGCAGATCCAGAGCTGGCTGATCGGGTGCGGGAGGCGGCCGGCGGAGGTGGCGTGGACCTGTTCGTCGACTCGGTGGGCGGCGCGGTGGCGCGGGCCGCCCTGGCCGGCCTGGCGCCGTTCGGACGCCTGGTCTGCCTGGGCTGGCGGCCCGGAACGTCGGGCGACCCCGGAACCGGCGGAGGTGGTGACATGCTCGTCGGTACCGAGGACCAGGCCGGTGTCGTCGCGGTGACCACCGCCCAGCTGGCCGAGCGTTCCATTGGTTGTGCCGGCTTCTGGATGCGGCACGTGGTGGACGACCGTGAGCTGTTGTGCGGAATCGTCGGCCGGCTCTTCGAGCTGGCGGCCCAAGGTCAGCTTACGGTCCATGTCGACCGGACGGTTGCGCTGCACGAGGTTGGTGCCGCCCACGCGGCGGTCGCCGCCCGCGCCACCTCGGGCAAGGTTCTCATCGACGTACGCCGGGAGGTGTGATGTACGCCCGGTACTGCCGTTCCATGCTGTGTACGCCGGCGATCGCGGTCGGCAGATACGCCAACTGCCACCGTTCGGGAGCCGACATCTGCCAGGTCGACCTCGAAGACTCGGTGGCGCCGCCGGACAAGGCCGAGGCCCGAGCCCGGGCGAGCGCGTTCTTCACCAGCGAGAGCGCGTCCGGTCGCCGCTGCGCCGTCCGGGTCAACATGATTACCGAACCGGACGGCATGCGGGACCTGCTCGCGTTGCGTGAGTATCCGGTCCGGCCCACCATAGTGGTGATACCCAAGGTTGAATCGCCGCGCGACGTCGAGATAGTGGCGCGACTGCTCCGGCCGGTCCGTCCGGACCTCGAGCTGTGCGCGGTCATCGAGACGCCGCGAGGGGTGGAGGCCGCCGCAGCGATCGCGGCGACGTCGCCCCGCCTTCGTGCGCTGATCTTCGGGTCGGCAGACTACGCGTCGGCCCTTGGTGTCCAACTGCGCTGGGAGCCGCTGGCGCAGGCTCGGACCCGGGTGGTGAACGCCGCCCGGGCGGCCGGGGTGGAGGCGATCGACTCGCCGACCTTCCAACTGCAGGACCTGACCGCGTTGCGGCGGGAGGCCATCCTGGCACGGGACCTCGGGTTCAGTGGCAAGATCGCCCTGCACCCACGCCAGGTGGCGGTCATCAACCAGGTCTTCTCACCCGACGCGGAGTCATTGGAGGCGGCCCGGCGAGTGGTGGCCGCTGGCCGCCGCAGCGGCCAGGGCATCACCACCGTCGACGGGGTGATGGTCGGCCGGCCGTTTTTCGAGGCGTCCCAACGGCTGCTCGACGAGTTCGACCCATCCGGCTGACCGTCGCCGGGACAGCAGCCGTCAGTCCCAACGGCAGGGAGAGGGAAATGACGAGCACAGAGGAACACCAACGCGTCGTCGGTCCGCACCGGTACCGCAACGCGGAGAAGATGATCCGGACCGCCGACCCGGCCTGGCAGGCAGCGGCCGACCATGGTCTGACCGGGATCAGGGTCGACACACCTTCGGGCGACTCGAACAATCGGCTCGTCGACCGGGCGACCGGCCAGGAGTTCGTCAACATGTGCTCCTGTGCCTACCTCGGCCTGAACCACCATCCGGCAGTGATCGAGGGGGCGGTGTCGGCGCTACGTGAGGCCGGCACCACCTGGCTGGTCACCTCCACCACCCGCATCCGGCACCAGCTGCTGGTCCGGTTGGAGGAGGAGCTGGGAGACCTGTTCGGCGCCCAGATCCTTCCCGGCACCACCTGTAGCGCGCTTACCGCCGGCATCCTGCCCCTGGTCGCCTCCGGGCACCTCGCTCCGGGCGGCCCCAGGGTGATGGTCTTCGACCGGCACTGCCACTTCTGTATGTCGTACGTGAAGCCCATCTGTGCCGAGGAGAGCCTCGTCCTCACCTGCGACCACAACGACCTGAACTACCTGGAGGACGTCTGCCGGCGGTACCCCAGCGTGGCCTACGTCGCCGATGGCGCGTACTCGATGGGCGGCGCCGCTGCCCTGGACGGTCTGCTGGAGCTCCAGGACCGGTACGGGCTGTTCCTCTTCATCGACGACTCGCACTCGCTGTCGCTGGTAGGCGAGCGGGGTGAGGGCTTCGTTCGCTCCCGACTGACCATGAATCCGCTCACCATCATCGTCACCAGTCTGGGCAAGGGCTTCGGCACCGGCGGTGGCGTGGCCATGCTCGGCGACCCGGCGATGTCCCGTTTCCTGGCTCGGCACGCCGGGCCGGTGGGATGGTCGCAGAACATGGCCTTGCCACTGGTCGGGGCCTCGTTGGCGAGCGCCGCCATCCACCGCTCACCCGAGCTTGGTCAGTTGCAGCGCCGGCTGCACGAGAACGTGGCGTACTTCGACGAGCTGCTGCCCACCTCCTTTGCCGGCAACGGGCTGCCGGTGCGTCGAATCACCGTGGGCGACACCGAGCGGGCGGTCCAACTCTCCGCGGAGTTGTACCGGCGGGGCTTCTACAGTTCGGCGGTGTTCTTTCCGATCGTGCCGCAGGGTCAGGCCGGGGTACGGATCATGATTCGCGCTGACATCGACCAGGCGGTCCTGGCCACCTTCGCCGACCACGTACGGGAGCTCACCGATGTGGGCTGAGCAGGCCGGAGAGCCGACCGGGCCCGGTCCGGTCGGTTACCGGATGGTAGGGGAGAACCGGTACCGCGAGCAGGTCGGCTTCTACTACGACGAGATCGTCGTCGGCACGGTGATCGAGCATCGGCCCGGCCGCACCGTGACCGAGATGGACAACGTCCTGATGAGCATGTTGAGCATGAACGCGTCACCGCTACACATCGACTGCGCGTACGCCGAGGCGGGCCGCTGGGGTCAGCCCCTCGTCTCCAGTCTGGTGACCCTGAGCATCGTCGGCGGGATGGCCGCCCGCAGCACCAGCGGCCGGGCCATCGCGAACCTCGGCTGGGAACGGATCCACCTTCCCCAGCCGGTCTTCGTGGGCGACACGCTGTACGCCGAGAGCGAGGTGACCGCCAAACGGCTCTCCGCCAGCCGACCGGGCGAGGGCATCGTGAGCTGCCGCACCATCGGCCGCAAAGCCACCGGCGAGGTGGTCCTCACCTTCGAGCGGAGCTTCCTGGTGCCGACTTGGGAGTCCAGCGTCGACGATACGACAGGCTATTGACCGCAACTATCCGCGCGGTCAGGCCGCAGTGCTCCACAGTGCCTGGAAGGCGACGGCCTCGCCGGTCAACCAGCGCTCGATCTCGGCTGGTTTCGCGGTCGCTGGCGTGCGGTGCGCCCGGCCACGCCGGACATCGATCAGGACGGGTTCGGCGTGCGGCAGAATCGCCTCCATCTGTCGGCCCATCAGGTGCAGCATGGCAAGCGTTGCCTCGTCGCTCGGCGGAGCCTCGTCGAAGTGCAGGCGGACGGCCTCGGTACGCCCGTCGGCGTACCGGATTCCGAAGTGTGGGTTGATCTTCACGGGTAGGTCACCCAACAGGGCGAGTGCGTCGCGGGTCTGGGCCAGGTCGACCGACCGAGGTGCGCCAAGAGAAAGCAGCCAGGCCATCGCCCCCGGCGCCAACGCCTGGTAGAGCGGACGCCACCGGGGGTTGACGGCGGTGACCACCCGATCGAGATGGGTGCCGCCGGTGTGGAAGGCGATGTCGGCCTTGAGCGCCTTGACGAACTGGCCGTGCGGGTTGAAGCCGGAGCGGCTGGCCCGCTGCCGGCGCAGGCCCCCGACGAAGGTGGCCTTGGTCGGGCCGGTGCGGTCGACATAACGGGTGAAGCCAAGGAGCGTGGTGTAGGGGGCGAGGGGAGTGGCGGGGGTGGGCGCGGTCACGGGCATCCTCCCAGCTCAACAGCGAGATTAGTACATACATTCTAATCGACGGAGCTGATCTCGCCTAGGACAAATCACCCACGCATGGTGTCGCGTCCACCCGAACCTTGTGGAGTCCGGATCGATATTGTGGGAGGTCGCGGCCACCGGTGGGGCGCCGGCACTGACAACATCATGTACCGGACCCCCGGTGAACCGCTGCGCCCATCGCCGAGCAACAAGAGAAGGGCGATCCATGACCCGGGTAGTCCTCCAGCTTGACGACCTGCACGACCTGGTGGTGGACCAGTTCGGCGCAGACCGCAGACCTGCTGCCCTGGACCGGCTGACCGGTGGCAGCAAGAAGGGCGTCTACCGCCTGCGGTTGGACGATCAGTCGACAGTGGTCCTCTATCTTTGGGCAACCGCCGAGAACTACTGGCCCCCGGCACCAACTGTCCCCGACGATCCCTTCACCGACGCGTCGGGCGCCGAATTGTTCGCCACCAACTACGCCGCCCTCACCGCCGTGGGCGTGCGGACGCCACGGCTGCTGATGCTCGACCGCGACGGCCGCTACCACCCGGCCGACCTTGCGCTGGTCGAGGATGTCGGTGCGGTGACGCTCGAAGCCCTCATGGAACATGACCCGGCCGCAGCCGTGACGCCGCTGTCCGCACTTGGCGACGCCCTGCGCCGCATGTACGCCACCCGCGGCACCCGCTACGGCAAGCTCGCCGCCATTGCCCGCGGGGAAGCACCCCAGACCCGCAGCACCGAGGACATCATCCAGGACCGGGCGCGTGGTCACCTCAACGCGGCGGCCGCCCGCGACGCCCGGCTCGCCGATGCCCACGACCGAATCACCGACCATCTCCGGCACCTGCGCGGCGTGGTCACCGCCCGCCACGACTACCGGCTGATACACGGCGAACTCGGATCGGACCACGTGCTCGTCCCACCCTCCGGTGCACCCGCCCTGGTCGACATCGAGGGGCTGACGTTCTTCGACGTGGAGTGGGAGCACGCCTGGCTACAGTTGCGCTTCGGTGACGCGTACTCCGCGCTACGCCCAGTCGAACTCGATCCCGATCGGCTGGAGTTCTATCGATGTGCCCAGATCCTGTCCCTGATCGAAGGTCCCCTTCGGATCGCCGGCACCGACTTCCCGGACCGCCAGTGGATGCTGGGCTTGGCCGAGCGGAACATCACCAAGGCCCTGGCCGCGATCTGACTACTCATGCGTGGCCGCCCGGCTGGCCGATCCGGCCGGCCGGGATGGCCGGATGAGGCGTGGCGATGGCTACCGCTCTGTGCTCCCGAAAGCACTGGACAGGTACGTGCGGGCGTCCGTGATCGCGTCCGCGATGATCCTTGCTGCGGCACGGGCCTCATCCGGCTCATGGTTCGCCTGCACCTGAAGCCGGAACCGCGAGGAACCTGTAGGAGTCACCGGGAACTCCACCATGAACGCGAGCACCCCGCGGTCGAACAGCAGGCGGTTCGCGATCCGCGCCAGCTTCTCGTTTCCGATCAGAAGCGGCACGATCGGCGATGGCTCACCCATGCACGTCAGCCCGTGCCCGGTCAGCTCGTCGCGAAGCGCGGTGACGGCGGCGTGCAGCCGGGAGCGGAGGAGGTCTCCCTCCGCGGAGCGGATGATCCTCGAGGCCGCCAGGACCACGGCGGTCTGCACGGGAGACAACGCGTTGGAGAACATGTGCGATCCGCCGAACATCTTGAGGTACTGCTTGAGCGCGGGAGAGGCCGAGGCGACAAAGCCGCCGTTGGAGCAGAACGTCTTGGAGAAGGCACCCATCACGATGTCGATGTCACCGAGCACGTCCTGCATCCCGAGTACCCCGGTACCACCCGGGCCCATCGAACCCAGGTCGTGTGCCACGTCGACGAGCAGCGTCGCGTCATGCTCTCGGCACACCCGCTGAAGGGTCACCAGATCCGGCCAGTCAGCGTCCACCGAGAAGAGGCCATCCGTGACGACGAGGATCCCGTTGCGGCTGTCTCGCCGGCGGATGTCGACGAGGTGGCGACGGACCTCGGCGACGTTGAGATGTTCGTAGCGCACCACATTGCGGGTGGTCGCCCGGGCCCCCTGCTGGAGGCAGGAGTGCGCCAGCCGGTCGATCAACACGTGGTCCTCCTGCCGGACCAGGCCCACCATCGCACCAAAGCCGGCGGCCCACCCGGTCGGGAAGAGCGTCACCTGCTCAGCCCGCACCAACTCGCCGAGCGATGCCTCCAGTTCGTCGGAGATCCGGGTGTTTCCGAGCACCATCGGTGACCCGGCGCTGTGCGGCCCGTAGTCCCGCATCGCCTTGGTCGCCGCCTCCCGGATCGCCGGGTGCGTGTTGAACGACAGATAGTCCTGCGAGTTGAAGTTGATGCCGCGGGTACGCCGGCCGATGTCGTTGGTGATCTGGGCGATGCTGTTCGGCGCGGCCTCCAGTGTCCTGGAGTACTGCCACGTCTCCGTCCGCCGACGCGCCTCGACCCATCCGTGGAATTCCTCGGTACGGGTCATCAGGTTACGGCCCGCTGGCCGGTAGAAGTCGTAGGCGTTCTTGTCGAGCGCGTACGCCTCGTCAGTGTCAACCTGCAGGTGGACGGGTTCCCACATCTGGGTCAGGTCGGTGACCACCTCGCTGAGGGCGCTCTCGTCCAAGGAGTCGAAATCGTCCCACGGGATGTGGGTGGCCCAGTTGCGAGTCATCTCGGAAACCTCGGCGGCGGCTACCGCCATGGCCGCCAGATCGCGCCGGTCAGCGGCCGCAAGGATGGTCTCGATCAGTTCGTCGTCGTCGCGTTGGTCTAGCTCAGGCAGGGACACAGTCGATCTCCTGGCGGGGGTACGGGTCAGGCGAACAGGTTCTGCTGGTACATCCGAGCGGTCGCGGGGAAGTCCTCGAACACCGGGTAGCCGGCCGAGGTCTCCCTCGCGGCATCGTTGAGGAGGAGGAGGTTCGACGCCTGGAAGAACTCCGAAACCGGCGCGACGTCGGCGTGGGTGGCGATGAACCTGTCGATCTCCTGCTGGTTTCCGCGCAACGCCACGAACAACTGCAGTTCGTCGTGGCGGTACGGACGCATCTCCGCGAGCGTGCAGACGTAGTCGTAGTAGGCGGCGGCGTTCTGGCTGCGGCGGCGGCCTTCATAGGTGGCCATCGCCTCGCTGAGCGAAGCGTCCCCGGAGAGCCACCGGTCGAGTGCGGTGGCCACCAGCTCCGCGCCCCGGAACGCGTGGGTCATCCCGATCGCGGTGCACTGGTCCTTGGCCGACTCGGCGTCGCCGACAAGCACCCAGCCCGGTCCGGCCAGTGGCCGGAGGAACGCGGACTGGTCCAGCGTCCCGTAGATGCGCTCCGCCCGCACGCCCTGCGCCCGGACCACCTCGCCTAACTCCGGGCTGACGAATTCCAGCGCCCGCTGGAGGTTGCCGGGCACATCACGACGGAACTCACGAGACCACTCGCTCGGACCCCAGACCAGGACCATGTTCTGGTCGTGGTTGGTGGGCGCCACGGCGCAGGCCAGCCGACCTCGCCGGTGTAGCTGGGCCGGGCCGAGGTCGAAGCCCGAGTAGTAGCTCCAGTAGGCGAAGGTGCACCGGGGCCGCTCGTCGAACTTCGGCAGGCCGAGGGAGCGGGCCACGAACGAGTTACGACCGTCGGCACCGACCACGATCCGGGCGCGTTCCTCGACCAACCGCCCGTCGGAGGTGCGCCCCCGTACGCCGACGACCTGGTCGCCCTCGGTGATCAGCTCCTGTACCGTGAAGTTTGTTCGTACCTCGGCGCCGGCCTTGCTCGCGGCCTCGACCAGTATCTGGTCGAGCACGTGCCGGCGGATCGAGGCGTACGAGCGCACCACGCCCGAGTCGTCGCCATGCCAGTCGCGGAAGTACGCGCGCAGAAGCTCGTCGGGCACCGAGCCGGTGAGCGGAATCCCGTCGTTGACGAACGTGACCTCGGTGTGCGCGGGGGTGACCGCCAGCACCTGATCCAGCACGCCCCACCGGTTCAGGTAGGACGTCCCGTGCGGCCAGAGAAAGTGGGTTGAGATGACGTCGCTGGGAAAGCTTGCCCGGTCCACTACCAGCACCCGATGCCCCTGTTGGGCCAGGAGCATGCCGGTGGACGCGCCCGAGCAGCGGGCCCCGATGACAATCGCGTCGTACCTGGGCATGCGGATTCCCTTCCCGAGGGGTGGGTAGCTCGGCGGTCTCGGCGAACCGATTGTGCTCACAGCGGTCGTATCTGTCCACCTAGGTCTGCCGGGGGTTCGAATAGATTGATCCCATGCGCACCATCGTGAGCGACCGCCTCCTGCTGCGCCCCTGGCGGGACGAGGACGTCGACTTTCTGCTAGATCTTGAGTCGCGCTGGGAGGTGGTGCGCTTCCTGGGTGCGCAGCCCACGATCATGAACAACCGCGAGACCGCCCTCGCCTCGATCGCGCGTCGCCGCGCCATCGGCGATCCGATCCACGGGATCTGGGTCATCACCACGGCGATGGGCGGCCGACTGGTGGGAAACCTCCTGCTCAAGCCGGTTCCCCTGTCGGCTGGGGAGCCGATCGGGGGGACGCCCGAAGTCGAGATCGGCTGGCACCTGCATCCGGACGCCTGGGGGCACGGCTACGCCACCGAAGCGGCGGCGGCGGTCCTGGCGGACGCGTTCAGCCGGGGTCTGACGAGGGTCATCGCGGTCACGGACCCGGCAAACCATGCCTCCCAGGCCGTCTGCCGGCGGCTCGGCATGACGCACCTGGGGCAGACGACGAAGTACTACGACACGTCGAACGAACTCTTCGAGATCGGGACTTGACAGTGAACTTGAAGGCTTCGGACGGAGTGACGGAATAGTGGCTTCTCAGGTGTAGCAACTGCATCGGTCCGCGCGGATGGCTCTATCTGGCTCGCCTGGACCGGACCCTGGTTGGCTGTTGCGGGTGCTCTCTACCCTCGCCAGTATGGCGATAGCACCCCCACTCG
This sequence comes from Salinispora tropica CNB-440, assembly GCF_000016425.1. GTDB lineage: Bacteria > Actinomycetota > Actinomycetes > Mycobacteriales > Micromonosporaceae > Micromonospora > Micromonospora tropica. Next base: position 1,980,296 of record NC_009380.1, read on the forward strand.
CTGCCAATCACCGTCGTCTCGACAGTGAGAGCGGTGCGGGACTCAAGCTCGGGTGTGGATACGTCGACACCGCGACGATTGCCCAGCTCGAGCCACGGCATCCAATCTGGACGCACGGCCAACTCATTCACCGCCCTCTCTCCAGGACAGTCGCTCATGCGAAGCGCACCCGTTGAAGGCTGCTCCCGAATGTGGCTGCGCCGCCGATGGGGCGACGGAGGGCACTATCGTCTACAACCGCTACGACTTGGGGTGAATTGTCGCTGGTGAGGCGCTGCTGTCGAGCCAATCGTGCCGCTACACGACTCTGGATTTCGGCTGCCACGGGAACGGCTCGAGGAGCGCATTCGGAACCTGCTCTCGTCGCAGAACATGTGTGTGCTGGCCACGGTCGGGCCCGACGGACCGCTCGCCACCCCGGTGCGCTACTACCCGCTCGACTTCGCGGTGATGTTCACCGCCGCGCCGCGGTCGCCGAAGCTGCGCAACATCGCCGCGGACCCACGGGTCTCGGTGGGAATCTTCGCCCCGCTGGTCGGGCTGGCCAGCAGTCGCGGCGCGCAGCTCTTCGGCGAGGCTCGGGTGCTGCCACCCGAGCACCCCGACCGCGAGCCCTACTGGGCCGCGTTTCGGTGGGAGAACGAGCACGCCGAACGGGGCCGGTCGCTCGCCGAACCACCACGGGACACCCTGGTGGTGATCGAGGCGAACCGGATCGTCTACACCGAGCACTGGCTCCGCCGGGAGGGTTTCGCCGCCCGTCAGTTCTGGAAACGCCGCGGCAACTGAAGCCAGCCGGGTGCTAGGGCCTGTCCGGTGAGTCCTGCGGCGCGCCCAGGATCCGCGCGGTCAGGGCCGGCAGTACCTGTGCCAGGCGGGATGGCTGCGGGGGCCTGGTCACCAGCGAGAGCTTGACCTTTCCGGGCACTGGGGAGGGCAGCAGCCGGTCGGTGGGGTCGTCCCACCAGCGGGCCGCGAGGTCGGGAACCACGGCCGGGACCTTGCGGTGCCGGGCGATGCGCAGGGTGGCCTCGATCGTGGGGCCCGGCTGCGGTAGCGCGCCGAGCCCGGACAAGCCTGCGTGCAGGTGCTTGCCAGTGAGGTCAATCGAGGAGTACAGCACTTCCCTTCCCGCCAATGCCTTCCTCCCGGCGGCCAGGGGTGTGGTGTCTGCGGGCAGGACCAGGACCAGCGGGGAGGCCCCGAGCCCGGTGGTCTGGAGGCCTTGGGGCAGGACAGCCTGGTCTGCGATCGTGACGATCGCCGCGTCCAGCAGGCCCTGGTGGACCCGGCCGATCAGGGTGGGGCCGTGATCGATTTCGGTCTGGAGCGTCACGCCTGCGAGTTCGATCTGGGCGGCGGTGAACACGATCGGCGCCAGCGCCTGGATCGTGCCCAGGCTCACCGACGGGGCCTGCGTCGCGGCGGCGATCTGGGCTGGGAGGGCGTCGAGGTCGGCCAGCAGGCGTGCGGCCTGCCGGGCCAGCTCCCGCCCGGCTGGGGTAGGGCGGGCCCCGGTCGTGTCCCGCTCGAACAACCTGGTCCCCAGGCGGCGTTCCAGCGCGGCCAGCCGGCGCGAGGCCGAGGGCTGGGTGGTAAGGAGTTCCTTGGCCGCGGCCCCGACCGACCCGTGCCGGGACACGGCCTCGACCAGCACCAGGTCCTCGGCTGTCAGGCTGGACCTCATGCCCCCAGTGTATGAGCCAGACGTGAGAAGAGATCTCTACCGGGCCTGAGGAGGGCGGCCGAGGATCGGTGCGTGCGTAGAGGACTGCTGCTACTGACCGTGATCACGTTCGTGACCTGGGTCGGGACGAGGATGACCACCGTCGCGCTGCCCCTGGTCGCACTGGAGGAGACCGGGCAGGCCTGGACCACGGGGCTGGTCGGAGGGATGGCCGGGCTGCCCCTGCTGACGGTGGGCTGGTGGGGTAAGGGGCTGCGGGACCGCCTCACCGGTGGGCGAGCCCTGGCGGTAGTGATGGGTGTGAACGCTGCCGGGCTCGCCATCGTCCCCGTGGCTTCCTTGACGGGTCAGGTCGGGGCGGTCGCGCTGTGCGTCTCAGGACTGGTGACCGGGGTCGCGGGCGCGCTGCTGGGCCCTGCCGAACGTTCCCTGGTTTCCGACCTCGCCGACGAACACGTCGCCCGCGGTGGCAGCACCGGACCAGCGAAGTGGTTGGCCTGGCAGGACCTGGCCCACCGGGTCTCGATGATCTTCGCCCCACCCGCCGGGGCCTGGGCCGTGACCGTGTTGGGCGCGGGCTCGCTGCTGTGGTGCCAGACCGCCGTGGTCGCCCTGGCCGCGATCGCCTTCCTGGGCGTCCCCGCCGGCGGAACGACACACCACGAGGACCTGGGCGGCGCTCAGGGAGAGGTCACGCCGGGACGGCCAGTCTCTGCTCTGGCGGTGCTCCGTTCCCACCCGCAGGTCGCCGCCGGCGTGCTCATGGCAGGGGTTGGCGGGGTGTGCTGGTTCGGGTTCAGCCTGGGCCTGGCCGTACTCGGGGTCGAGTACGGCATGCCCGGCGCGCTCATCGCTGCGGGCATGAGCGGGTACGGGGCCGCATCCGTGGCCGCCTCCCTGCTGGTGCCGATGGTCATCGACCGCCTGCCGCGCATGACGGCGATGCTGTCCTCCTGGATCGTGCTCGGGGCCGTGTTCGTCGCCTTGCCGCTGGTGGTACCGAGCCTGGCCGGTATCGCGGTCGTGGCCGCAGTGGGCGGTGCGGCGATGCCCTGGTGCCTCGCCGCCCTCAACGCTCTGATCAGCGAGCAGACCCACGGCCCCGAACGCCGGGCGGCGTTCACCGCACAGACAGTCCTGCACTCTGGGGGCGCCTCCCTGGGGCTGCTGGTGGGCGGAGCCCTGATCGGTTGGGCAGGATCCGAGGCCGTGCTCCTGGCCACCGGGCTCCTCCAGATTGCCGCCGCAATCGGCGGGGCAGTGTGGGCCTGGAAGACCCGCCCCCTGGGCGTCAGCGCCGCGATCGCGTGGTGGCTCGCTGATAGCAGGAGGCCCTAGCCAGACCGCACCCCGGCCCCGAGTTGCTCTGCGACCGCACGTGGGGACTTACCTGTCACGTAATCGACACCACCCGCATGGTCCCGCACTATCGGAAGCGAGAAAGTCGCTCTGCGTTACTTGGCCTGCGATGGTCACCGGATGGCGACCGCGTCACCCAACGCCGGAAGACCTGAACTGGAGAGAATCTTGGCTGACTCGACGACCTCAACGGTGGCGGCGGAGCCGCCCGGTTCGGGTCGACCGACGCACAGCCTCCGCTACTGGGCGACCATGCCCGTCATCCTCGCCGCAACCTTCATGGTCGCCCTCGACTTCTTCATCGTCCTCACCCGTCGGCTGGGCCGGCATCGGCCCGGTGGTGATGACGGTCGGTTTGACCCTCACCTAACTCACGGTCGACCGGATCGGCATCACGCCCGACTTGGGTGTCCTCGTTCCGGCCTTCGCGATGTCCGGGCCGGAATGGGCTTCGTCCTGGCACCGCTGACCAACACCGTGCTGGCGGGAGCCGATCCCCGTCACGCCGGGCGGCATCCGGCGTGCTGGTCACCTCCCAGCAGGTCGGGGGTGCGGTGGGCGTGGCGGCCATCGGCGTGATCTTCTACGGTGCCCTCGACCTGGCTGCCGCTCCATTGGCCTACGCCTTTTCACGGGGCTTATCGGACTCATCGCGTTCGCGGTCGTGATCGCGGTGCTCATTCAGTTCATGCCACGGCACGACAAACAGCCTGAACAGGGAGAGCATCATGGAACCAGAGACAGCCCCGACCGAAACGGTTGAGCGGATCAAGCAGACGGCCCATCGGCGCCTCGTCGAGCAGGGACCGGCCGGCCTCGAAGCGGACACGTTGGCCCCCAGCGCCGGTCTGACCGTCGAACAACTGCGGACGCACTTTCCAGACCGCGCGGACCTGTTGACCGCGATGGTGCTCGACGCGTACAACGCGATGGGCGACAGCGCGGAGAACGGTGCGCGGCGGTCGGGGGAGTCGCCGCTGGACAGGTGGATCGCAGTCTGCCGGGCCATCCGGGTCTGGGCCCAGGCCAACTCCGAGCGGTACGCCCTGATCTGGGGGCCGCCGATCGCCGAGTACAGCGCTCCGCCGGAGACGATGATCGCGGGTGCCCGTGCCGCGCAGGTGCTGATCGGGTTGCTGCGTGAGGCCGCCGAGAGTGGCCAGTTGCGCGACCACCCGCAGGACCCGCCGATGTCCGAAGGGATGTCGCGCAACGTCGCGGCGCTCGGCGAGGGAATGCTCTCGGGCCTGCCGCCAGCGGTCATCGCCCGGATGCTCGTCGCCTGGACGCAGTTGCTCGGCATGGTGAGCTTCGCCGTCTACGGGCACGTGCAGGGTTTCGCCGCCGATCCGGACGCCTTCTTCGACCACGCCGCCGCGGCGATGGGCCACTACGTCGGCCTGCCGCGTTAGCTGGCGAACCCTTGGTCCCTGGGCGTCCTCGACCGCTGCCCCGACTGCTGGGTCCTCAGCCCCAACCAGGAACCGGAGGCTGTGTGCACCTGCTAGGCGCCAAGCTGTCCGACCTCGGTGATCCGGATGACCGCCGCGCCCGCCTCGTCGGAGGCCGCGAGGTCCACCTCGGCGCTGATTCCCCAGTCGTGGTCACCGTCGGGATCGTCCAGGATCTGGCGTACGGTCCAGGTCGCGCTGCCCTGCTCGATCAGCAGCAGCGCGGGTCCGCGGGCGTTGGGCCCGATGCCGATCTCCGGGTACTCCTCGAAGTACGGTTCCAGGGCATCTTCCCAGGCGGCGGCGTCCCAGCCGGCGGCGCCGTCCAGCTCGCCCAGCTCGTTCCAGCGGTGCAGGGCGGCCAGCTCCACCCGACGGAACAGGGCGTTGCGCACCAGCACCCGGAAGGCCCGGGTGTTGCGGGTGATCGCCGTTGGCTGGTCGTCCAGGGCGACGGCGACCTCGTCGACGTCGGAGGGGTTACGGAGCCGCTCCCACTCGTCGATGAGGCTGGAGTCGACCTGGCGGACCAGCTCGCCCAGCCACTCGATGAGGTCGACCAACTCCTCGGTCTTAGCGTCCTCGGGGACGGTGTGCCGGAGCGTCTTGTACGCGTCGGCGAGGTACCGCAGGACGAGGCCCTCCGACCGGGACAACCCGTAGAACTGCACGTACTCGGCGAAGGTCATCGCCCGTTCGTACATGTCCCGGACGACGGACTTGGGGGAGAGCTGGTGGTCGGCCACCCAGGGGTGCCCCTGGCGGTACATCTCGTACGCGCTCTCCAGCAGCTCGGCGAGGGGCTTGGGCCAGGTGACCTCGTCGAGTAGTTCGAGGCGGGCTTCGTACTCGATGCCTTCCGCCTTCATCGCGGCGACGGCCTCACCGCGGGCCTTGAACTGCTGCGCGGACAGCACCTGGCGCGGGTCGTCCAGGATCGACTCGATCACGCTGAGCACATCCAGGGCGTAGGCGGGGGACTCGCGGTCGAGGAGCTCGATTGCCGCAAGGGCGAGGGGCGACAGCGGCTGGTTGAGGGCGAAGTCGAGCTGGAGGTCGACGGTGAGTCGTGCCCGTCGGCCGGACTCGTCCGGCTCGGATAGTTCTTCGACGACGCCACCGGCGCGCAGCGCCCGGTAGATGGCGATGGCGCGGCGGATGTGCCGGCGCTGGGCGGCGCGGTCCTCGTGGTTGTCGGTGAGCAGGTGTCGCATCGCCGCGAACGCGTCGCCGGGGCGGCCGATGACGTTGAGCAGCATGGAGTGGCTGACCTGGAAGCTGGAGGCCAGGGGCTCCGGCTCGGCCTCGACCAGGCGTTCGAAGGTGGGCTTGCCCCAGCCGATCGACCCCTCTGGCGGCTTCTTCCGGACGACCTTTCGGCGCTTCTTCGGGTCGTCGCCGGCCTTCGCCAGGGCCTTCTCGTTCTCGATGACGTGCTCCGGGGCCTGCACCACGACCCGGCCGAGGGTGTCGAAGCCGGCCCGTCCGGCGCGGCCGGCGATCTGGTGGAACTCGCGGGCCTTGAGGAGTCGCGTTCGGGTTCCGTCGTACTTTGACAGCCCCGTGAAGAGCACGGTGCGGATCGGTACGTTGATGCCGACACCGAGGGTGTCCGTGCCGCAGATGACCTTGAGGAGCCCGGCCTGGGCCAGCGTCTCCACCAGGCGGCGGTACTTGGGCAGCATCCCGGCGTGGTGCACGCCGATGCCGTGCCGGACCAGCCGGGACAGGGTCTTTCCGAAGCCGGAGGTGAAGCGGAAGTTGCCGATCGCGGTGGCGATGGTGTCCTTCTCGGCCCGGGTGCAGACGTTGACGCTCATCAGGGCCTGGGCCCGCTCCAAAGCCGCCGCCTGGGTGAAGTGTACGACGTACACCGGGGCTTCGCGGGTCTCCAGCAGTTCCTCGAGGGTCTCGTGCATCGGCGTCGTCGCGTACGAGAAGAGCAGCGGGACCGGTCGTTCGGCCGTCTGGACGACGGCGGTCGGGCGCCCGGTGCGCCGGGTCAGGTCGGCGACGAACCGGGTGGTGTCCCCGAGCGTGGCGGACATCAGGATGAACTGTGCCTGCGGCAGCTCGATCAGCGGCACCTGCCACGCCCAGCCCCGGTCCGGCTCGCTGTAGAAGTGGAACTCGTCCATGATCACTTGGCCGACGTCCGCGCGGGTGCCCTCCCGCAGCGCGAGGTTGGCCAGGATCTCTGCCGTACAGCAGATGACCGGCGCGTCCGGGTTGACGCTGGCATCGCCGGTGAGCATCCCGACGTTCTCCGCCCCGAACACCTCGCAGAGCGCGAAGAACTTCTCCGACACCAGCGCCTTGATCGGGGCTGTGTAGAAGGTCGTCCGGTCATCGGCGAGCGCGGCGAAGTGCGCCGCCATCGCGACCAGGCTCTTGCCGGACCCGGTCGGCGTATTCATGATCACGTTCGCGCCGGAGACGATCTCGATGACCGCCTCCTCCTGGTGCGGATAGAGATCGAGGCCGCGCTCGGACGCCCAACCGGCGAACGCGTCGTACAGGGTGTCGGGGTCGGCGCTGGCCGGCAGCGCGGCGGTAAGTGTCATGGCGGGTCCATGGTGCCTGGACCCACCTCCCGCGCGCCAATCGGGCCGGTCATTCGCCTCTGGTGGGCCGGTCAACCGCGTCTGCCCGGTGCTGGTTGAACCGCATCCCGTGGTGGGCCTCAGCGGCGGTGGTAGATCAGGTCGGCCACCGGTCGACCCGCTGTCAGGGCGCGGCGCTCGAACTTCGTCACCGGGCGGTGCTCGGGGCGGGGCGCGAACCCGTCGTGCGGGCTCACCAGCCCCGGATCGGCGTCCAGGGTCCGCCGCATCGCTTCGGCGTACTCGGCCCAGTCGGTCGCGCAGTGCAGCGTGCCACCGGTCGCCAACCGCGAGCGCAGCAGGGCGACGTGATCGGGCTGGATGATGCGCCGTTTGTGGTGGCGGACCTTTGGCCACGGGTCCGGAAAGAAGATGTGTACCGCATCGAGTGAACCCGTAGGCAGGGCGCTGACCAGGTCCAACGCGTCGCCCTCGGCGATCCGGACATTGCTCAGGGACTGCCGTTCCACCAGGTCGAGGAGGTTGGCGATTCCCGGCGTATGCACCTCGACCGCCAGATAGTCTCGGTCGGGATCGGCGGAGGCCATCGCCACGGTGGCGTCGCCCATCCCGGAACCGATCTCCAACACCAGGGGCGCCCGGCGCGGGAACAGGACAGCCGGCTTCACGGGCGTGCCGGGCATCTCCGGGACGGTCAGGCCGTACCGCGGCCAGAGCTGTTGCAGCGCGCTGGTCTGGCGCGGCGACATCCGGCCGCGTCGCGGGTGAAATGTCCGGATGCTCCGCGCGGGCGCGGTGGGGTGGGGGTCGGTGATGGTCACAGCGATCCGAGCGTACGCGAGGACCGCGCCGGATCGGATGTGATGTGCGACGGGGATGTCGGGATTCCCCGTGCGACAGGCCGGGCGTGCGTGCTGCCCGGCCGGGTCGGGAGGGGGTTGTGGTGAAGGTGACCCGCGCGGGCCTGGTGGCGACGGTCGCGGTCGCGGTCGTCAGCCCGCTGCTCGCCGTCGGGGCCGCCGACGCGACGGCCGGGCCAGCGTCAGCCCAGGTGGCGTCCGCCGGGCCGACTGTTGCCGGGCCAGCGTCCGCCTGGACCTCCCCCGTTGCGGCGTCGACTCCGGAGGGAGCGGTTCGACCTGTCGCCGCGCGCAGGCAGCCCGAAGGGCCGAGACCCGCAGCCATCTTCGTCGAGGTGAACCCAAGCACGGTGAAGGCCGGCTACCTGGTGGGGATCCGGGCGAGCTGCCAGGACAACTCGATTCCGGCAGTCGTCTGGTCCGACGCCTTTGGCCGCGTCCAGGTGCAGCCGGACAACGGGCTGTTGACCGCGAACCCGATGGTGCGCGAACGAACCCTGCCGGGCAGCTACCGAGTCAAACTGGAGTGCCGCGGCGGCGAGACCGCATCAACGATGCTTCAGGTCGTGAGGTCGGTCGCGCCCAGTCGCGGCCCGGCCACCGGGTTCGGCGGGTCCGCTGGTGACTTCTCCGGCAAGCTGCTGTTGCCGGTCGGGATCGCGCTGACGGTGATCGGTCTGGTGGTGTGGCTCGTGTCCGCTCGCCGGTTCCGCGGAGCGGTCCGTCGATGACCACGCCCCGCGCCGCCCGCGCCGCCCGCCGGCCGGCGGGCCGTAGCCCGTGGGTCGTACCGCTCGCCGTGCTGCTGGTGCTGGTCGGGGTCTTCGCCACGGGTGCCGGGCTGGGCCGGACCACCGGCCCGCTGGAGTGGGCGAGCGCGGCAGACGTTGACCGGCCCGACGGTGGCGCCGGGCCGGCACCCACCACCAGCCGGCCGGTCCGCCTCGCCGTACCCGCGATCGGCGTCGCCGCGCCGATCGCGCCGGTGGGGCAGGCCCGGGACGGGTCGATCGCTGTTCCGCCGCTGGAGCGGGCCCACGAGACCGGCTGGTACGACCGGGGACCGGTCCCCGGCGAGCCGGGGCCGGCGGTCATTGTCGGTCACGTCGACACCAGGGGTGGTCCGTCGGTCTTCGTCGACCTGCACCGGCTGCGCCCCGGTGACCCGATCGAGGTGACCCGTGCCGACGGCTCGGTCGTGGGGTTCCGGGTCGACTCGGTGGAGTACTTCCCCAAGGACCAGCTTCCCGCCGAACGGGTGTACGGCGATTCCGGGCCGGCCGGGCTGCGCCTGATCACCTGCGGTGGAGCCTGGGTGGGGGGCCGCACCGGTTACGCCGACAACGTCATCGCCTTCGCCACGAGGACGTGAGACCGGGCCCGGTGATCCCGTCAGGAAACCGCGTCGCGGGCCGGATAGCCGAGAACCTCCACGAGATCTCCGGTCGCCGCCGTGAACGCCGCGTAAACCTCGTCATCGAAGTGGTTGCGCCAGTCGCCGGCTTTGCCCTTTCGGTAGTGGGAAATCTTCCCAGCGCTCTCCCGGTCCTTCCGCATCTTGGAGAAGCTGTAGCGGGACAACAGCGGCTCCAGCTCGGCAGAGGGCAGAGTGATCCCGCAGTGCCGCATCAGCTGGTCCACCTCCTCCAGCTGCCGCTCTCCGGTCAGGTCCTCGTAGCGGAACAGACGGAAGGTCTCGGAGCTCGGGGCGACGGCCCACGTCCGCAGCTGCGTGAAGAGGTGCCGCTTGGAGTGGCGTTCGATGACGTAGAGCAGTCCTTCCTTCATCGGGATTTCCCGCAGCGTCTTCCGTACCTGGAGGATATCGCCCATCGGGGCATGTGAGTTGCGGAGCGAAAAGTAGCTTGAAATGACGATATCGCGTGGATCGCGAATCACAAAGAATGCGCGATAGGTGCCGGGTTTCGAAATCTTCTCAAAGCGCGGATAAGAATGAAAAAGAGCCAGACCTACCCGGCCGGGTGGAATCAGGGGGAGGTTGCGTCGCTTGTAGAACCGCGGGTCGTAGGGGAGTAGCCCGGAATGGCGATAGACGGCGGGGTCGCTGAACAGGGCTTTGATCCACTGGCTGCCGGTCTTGTGTACGGTGCAGTGGTAGATGTTGTCGAACTCGCACCGGTCGACCACCGGGACGGCGAGCCGCTTTCTTGTGTTGTGGGCCTCGAGTTGTGCTCGGCGCGCCATGCGGCGCATGGAATTCGGCGTGTGGTGCTTGGCGAAATCGATCGTGCGATTAATCATTGTGGAGGCCTCGTCTGCGCCTTCAAGGGGGGAAAGCTCCGGGGTGTTGTCAGGGCGGTGCCGGTTGAATCCCCAGTTCTAACCGTTCCGGTCCCGGTATGTCAACGTGTCACTAGGAATATCCCCGACGGCCCAATTAAAGTCAATCCTACCCTCGGCGATTGGTTGGTAACGCGGAGTGTGGCGCGAATTGTCGCTGGCCGCGTGCTCAGAATGTCTCCACCGCCGGGACAAGGTCGGCGTCCACGACGATCGGGGCATGGTCGGAGGGACCCTTGCCCTTGCGGGCCTCCCGGTCCACGTACGCGGCCCGGACCACGCGGGCGAACGGCGCCGAGGCGTACACCAGGTCGATCCGCATGCCCTTGTTCTGATGGAACATCCCGGCCCGATAGTCCCAGTAGGTGAACGGATGCGGGCCCTTCATCGGAGTCGGCACCACGTCGTCGAGGCCCAGATCGCGCAACGCCGCGAGTGCGGTCCGTTCGGCGGGCGTGACGTGGGTGGAGCCGGTGAACAGGGCTGGATCCCACACGTCTGAGTCGGTGGGGGCCACGTTGAAGTCGCCGCACACCGCCAACGGTGCGCCCCCGGTCAGCTCAACCTCCAGCGTGTCCCGTAGCGCGCCGAGCCAGGCCAGCTTGTACGCGTAGTGCGGGTCGTCGAGGGTTCGGCCGTTGGGCACGTAGACCGACCAGACCCGTAGTCCGGCGCAGGTGGCGGAGAGGGCGCGCGCCTCCGGATCGGGAAAGCCCGGCTCGTCGGGGAAGCCGACGGTGACATCGGTCAGGCCGACCCGGGACAGAATGGCGACCCCGTTCCACCGGCCGTCACTGTGGCTGGCGACCGTGTAGCCGAGCGTGCCAACCTCGGCGACCGGGAACGCGCCGTCCGGGCACTTGGTCTCCTGGAGGCAGACGACATCCGGGTTCGTGCCCGCCAGCCAGTCGAGCAGCCGGGGCAGGCGGGCCTTCACCGAGTTGACGTTCCACGTCGCCAGGCGCATGTTTCCAGCCTGCCCGATTCGTCGCCGGCCCGCTGGCCGCCCGGGGCGTGTCGCCGATGGGCTGTCGGGGAGGGCGCTCGGCGCCTCTCCCCGACTCTCGCCCTCGGCCCGGCCCGTCGGACCCCGGCGACCGGCTCAGCCGCCGGGATTGTCGTTGGGGCGGGTCTGCTCGGCCAGGAAGCGTTCCAACTCGGCACCGAGTTCGTCGGCGGTCGGCAGGGCCTCCGTCCCGGTGCTGAGCAGGTTCGGCTGGCCGCGCCCACGGGTGAAGGCGTCGTACTGCTCCTCCAGCGCCTGGACCAGCGCCGCGGCGTCCTCGGTCTGGGCGACCTGCCGGTCGATTTCCGTCCGGACCGCCTCGGTCGCAGCCCGCAGACCGTCGCTGGGGAGGAGGAGCCCGGTGCTGCGTGACACGGAGGCGAGCAGCACCTCGGCCGCAGCGGGGTACTCGGTCTGCGCCACGTAGTGCGGCACGTGTGCGGCGAAACCCAGCGCGTCGCGGCCCTGCTCCCCGAGGCGGTACTCGAGCAGGTGTCCTATGCTGCCGGGCACCTGCACGCGTTGCAGCCATGGCTCGTAGCCCGCGGTCAGTTCACGCCGGGTGGCGTGGGCGGTGACGCCGGTGCGGCGGGTGTGTGGCACCGCCATCGGAATAGCGTTGAGGCCGACGGTCAGCCGGACGTCCAATCGGGCGGAGAGCCCGGCCACGGCGGCGACGAAGCGTTCCCATTGCAGGTCCGGCTCGGGGCCGGTGAGCAGCAGGAACGGGGTGTCAGCGTCGTCTCGGAGCAGGTGCAGCTCCAGGGCCGGGGCGTCGTAGGACTCCCAGTGGTCCTCGACGAAGGTCATCACCGGCCGGCGCGAGCGGTAGTCGAAGAGCTGGTCCAGGTCGAACCGGGCCACTGGCCGCGCGTCGAGCGAGGTGAGCAGTTGCTCGCGCGCCAGCCGGGTGGCGTTACCGGCGTCAACGAAGCCGGAGAGCGCCTGGATCAGGACGGGCTGCCCGAGGTCGGGCAGATCGTCGGTGAGTTCGTAGAGCTCGTGTGGGTCGAGCACCGGTGCGGACCTCCCTGGGTATGGCTACGGGCCGTCGTGCACGGACGGCACCCGGTTGGGGAAACTACCCGCAGTCCTGCGGCATTCCTCCGGGCCCCCGGGCCGGGCTCCGGTCGGTGCCCCCGGCCGCAGCTGCCGGGACGGGCGTTCGTCTGGCCGGGGCACCCCTGCCGACCGGGGGGCGAGCCCCGCGACCGGCGTCGACCCGCCGTACGCTTACCGGCCAGTCAGGCCGGTGGACGGTTCCCCGGTGTCTCGGTGTGGGTGTTGTCACGGCGAGATACATCTGGATACAGCAACACGGAAGGAGGCCGACATGTCTCTCATCCACCGGATCGGGGCGTTCCTACGGTCACCCCGCGGACACCAGCCTATCGAGCGGGGGCGGTGGGGGGCGACGCCCGCCATGCCGCAGAAGGCGGGGGTTCGCCGGGCGACCTGAGCGCCATTGTTGACCGTGTCCGAGTCAGCGGTGAAGCTGACAAGCAGGCCGCCCAGCCGCAGACCCCGGGGAGCCCACCGTGACCGATGCCGTGCCCGTCGATGGTCAGCCCGGCGCTCGCTCGCCGCAGAAGCCCGAGGCGGCCCCGGCCGTTGAGGGGCCGCCCGCCGGGCTGTGGGACCGCATGCGCGAGGACCCGCAGTACGCACCGGAGCACCTCGCCCTCGAGGCGGTGCGCCAGCTCGGACCGGAGGCGGCTCAGTGGGCGCGGCGGGTCCGCGCCGAGCAGCCCGGGACGGTCCCGGTCGAGGCCCTGGCTGACCAGGCGGTTCGCCGATTCGTCAATCACGCCCGGTTCCCCGGCGCGGCCTCCGGAGCGACGGGCTTGCCCGGTCTGGTGATCGACGTGGGCCTCCTCGCCTGGACCCAGGCGCGGATGGTGCTGCACGTCGCGGCCGCCTACGGGTTGGACGCCACGCACCACGACCGCGCCGTCGACCTGTTGGTGTTGCAGAAGGTGCACAAGGCCGCACAGGACGCACGGCTCGCTCTCGGGGTGGCCGCCGGTCGAGAGCGCGCTGACGCGCTCTTCGGCTCCGGCTCCGGCTCCGACCAAGCCCCACGCGGCCAGGTGACGCTCCGCCTCGGTGCCCGGCTTGCCCAGATGGCCGGCACGCGGGCCGCGAAGCGGGTTGTCGCGAAGGTACTCCCGGGGGTTGCCATCGTCCTGGGCACCTGGGCAAACTCCTCGGCAACCAAGGAACTCGCCACGCGATCCCGGGCGTTGTACCGCCAGCACAGTGGGGTGGGTTGTCGGTGTGGCAGCACGGGGGATCGCCGACTCAGGCGACGCCTCCCCAGGCTCCCCAGGTGATCTCGGCGAGCCGCTCCTGGCCGGCGAGGTTGGGATGGAACCAGTCAAAGGTGTTGACCAGGTCCAGCGTGAAACGGAGCCGGTGGGCGGCCCCGTTGTCGTAGCGGCAGCGGGAGCCGTACGCCTCGCAGGCCGCGGCGAGCTGGTCGTTGTAGTCGGCGACCCGTTCGCGTACGGCGTCGCGCCGGGAACGGTCCGCCGGGTCGGTGGAGGTCGGATTCTCGAGCAGGGCCGGGCAGATGCCCCGACTCCACGCCCGTACCGCCCGCTCGTTGGTGTGTCCCACCTCCCAGAGCCGGTGCAGGTCCGGGATGCTGACCACCAGCAGTCGCGCCTTCGGCAGCTCCGCACTCAGCACACGCAGCCCCCGGTCAACCTGACTCCGGAACGTCTCCACCGGGGTCATCGCCGCGACCTCGCCGTGGCAGATGTCGTTCGCGCCGATCAACACGGTGATCCGGTCCGGTCGGTCCCGCGTCGCCTGCGCCGCCTGGCTGGCGAGCGCGGACGCCCGGGCTCCCGTCCGGGCATGGTTGAACGCCTGCCCACGGATCGTCGAATCCTGGTCGAGTAGCCGTCGGTAGTGGCTCTCCACCCGAAGGCTGTTCCCGGTCGACCAGGAGTTGCGTTCGCATGGGGCCACCACCAGGCAGGAACCGAAGCCGGTGCTGATCGAGTCGCCGAGGGCAGCGATCCCGCCGGTCTCGGTGCCGGGTGACCCTGACCCTTGACTGGGGGCGGGTGATGTCGCTCCGCCGTTTTCGCAGGCGAGTGCGACGAGCGCGAGCACACAGACGACGGCGGTGACCCAGCGTCGAGGCATGGCTTCCCCAAGCGGCCGAGCGGTGAGTGACTGCCTGGGAACTCTATGGGTGCGGTATGGGTAGCGATCAGGCAGTGTCGGATATCCAGCACCGAACTGCTGCGCGGCTCCAGCCGGCTCGCGGGGACCGTTGTCCGCGGTCTGCGGCCGTCACCGCTGTCCGCGATCAGTCGTCATCGTGTGCTGTGGCCGGGAGATCGGCCGTGCAGCCACCAGCCAAGCGCATGGGTGATCCGGGGCAGCACCACGTACGTCATCAGCGGCGTCAGCGTCAATGTCATGATCAGTACGCGAGCGGGCACCGGGACATCGGGGATGAACTGACCGGTCAGCAGGGTCGCGGTCAGGCTGAGGGGGAAGAACGCCAACCAGATCGTTACCGCCTGCTTCCAACGCGGCGGCGACGGTGGTGGAGCGGTCGGCTCCGCGTTGACCGGCTCGATAACCTGCCCCCGCCGGGAGAACCAGCCCTCGACCCCGGTGCGGCGTTCCACCTGGGTGTGCTCGACGACGCCCTGCGCCGAGGCCAGCCACCAGTGTCGTTGCGGTGACTCCTCCCAGCGACGCAGCGTCTCGTCGTCGGCGAACCGGTAGAGCATGTGCCACTCGCCGGACCCGGGAGCGCTGCGGACCCATCCGGCCCCGAGGAATCCGGGAAACGCCTCCGCCAGCGCCGTGCCAGCGCGCATCCACGCCACCATCTCCTGGGTCCGAGCGGGGTCGGTGCGTCGCGCGACTGAGACGGTCACTGGCGACGCGGGCGTCATGGTCATTTCTCCATGTTCCCTGCCAAAACCTAGATTGTCCGGCGCGCAGTGCCTCGGTGTAACGCGACTAACCCGGGTGGTGAGCCGACTCACCGAAGCCAGCGCGCACGGTCGGAACAATGGGCCGGGAAGGTGCCTCTGGTTAGGCGTGGACTGGGCGGGTAGCTCCAGGTGATGACGAGATCACAGCCCCGACGGGCCCGTGGCACCGTCGGCCACGCCTACAGCGCGCTCAATCTCCGCCTCGTACTCGCCAGCTTCGGCTTGGTCACCATGGTGGTTTTCGGCGTGCTGGCGTTCCGGGCGGGGGTGGTCTGGCTGGGGGTGTTCTGCGCCCTCTTCGCCGTGGTCGCCGCCGTCGACCTCGTGATCATCCAGCGGCGACGGGCCGCTCGCCGCCGGGAGGAGCCCGGCACCCGGCATTCGCTGTTCGAGTGACAGGAGTTCGCGATGCCCATCGCCACCATCAACCCGGCCACCGGAGAGACGCTGAGGACGTTTGCACCGATCGCGTCCGAGCAGGTGGAGGCGGCGATCAGCCGGAGCTACCTCGCGAGTCGGCAGCTGCGGGACACGACGGTCGAGGAACGTGGCGACTGGCTCGACAGGGTTGCCGCCCTCCTGGAGGCCGAGCGCGACGACGTCGCCCGACTCGTGACAACGGAGATGGGAAAGACCTACGCCGCTGCCCGGGCGGAGGTGGCCACCTGCGTCAGCGCCTGCCGCTTCTACGTGACGAAGGCACCAGCGTTCCTCGCCGACGAGCCCGCCGAGGCGGCGAGCGTCGGCGCCGCCCGGGCTTTCGTCCGGTACCAACCTCTCGGGCCGGTGCTTGCGGTGATGCCCTGGAACTTTCCGCTCTGGCAGGTGCTCCGTTTCGCCGCGCCGGCGCTGATGGCCGGCAACACCGGCCTACTCAAGCACGCCTCGAATGTGCCCCAGACCGCTCTCTATCTGGCTGATCTCTTCCGCCGGGCCGGCTTTCCGCAGGGGGCGTTCAGTACGCTGCTGGTCGGCTCCGACGCGGTGGAGGCCATTCTTCGTGACCCACGGGTTCGCGCCGCTACGGTGACCGGCAGCGAGCGTACGGGACGCGCCGTGGCCCAGATCGCCGGTCGTGAGTTGAAGAAGACCGTGTTGGAACTCGGTGGCAGCGACCCGTTCGTGGTGATGCCCTCGGCGGACCTGGACCGGGCTGCCGAGGTGGCGACCGCTGCCCGGTGCCGAAACAACGGCCAGTCCTGCATCGCCGCGAAGCGCTTCATCGTGCACACCGACGTGTTCGAGGCCTTCGCGGAGCGGTTCGCCGCGCGGATGTCCGCACTGCGGGTGGGGGACCCGATGGCGCAGGCCACCGACGTGGGTCCACTCGTCAGCGAAGGGAGCCGTGCCGAGATCGCCTCCCAGGTACGCGACGCCGTTGACCAGGGTGCGACCCTTCGCTGTGGGGGTGAGTTGCCAGCGGGGGAGGGCTGGTACTACCCGCCCACCGTCATCGCCGATCTCACCCCGCGAATGCGGATGTGGGCCGAGGAGGTTTTCGGGCCAGTCGCCGGGCTGTACCGAGTGTCGTCGTACGGCGAGGCGATCGAGGTGGCCAACGGCACCGCGTTCGGGCTCGGTGCGAACGCCTGGACCCGGGATCCGGCGGAGCAGGAGCGGTTCGTCATCGACCTGGAGGCGGGCAACGTCTTCGTCAACGGCATGACCACGTCCTTTCCCGAGCTGCCGTTTGGTGGGGTGAAGAACTCCGGGTACGGCCGCGAGCTGGCCGCGGTGGGGATGCGCGAATTCTGCAACACCAAGACCGTGTGGGTTGGTGGCGACGGCACCACCGGGCCGGTGTCAGCGCACGCCGAGTGAGGCGGATGAGCGGTGTCGCGTCGACCGTCCCGGCGGAGCGCGGGAGCGCCCGGGTGCCGCCCACGGGAGTGTCGGCTCGAGGGCAAGAGACAATCGAGCCAACTGAATGATCACTGGGCTCGGTGACGGTGAGATTCGCCGCGCCACGCCGGGTATGGGTGCCTCCTGGAGACAACGGCCGCTCCGCCTGGCAGGCTGCCTCCCATGACCTTGAAGCTGCGTTCGTTCGGCATGAGCGACCGTGGGCTGATCCGGAGTGGGAACCAGGACGCCCTGTACTCAGGTAGCTGGCTCGTCGCCGTCGCCGATGGCATGGGCGGGATGGCTGCTGGTGATCTTGCCAGCTCCATGGCGATCAGTTCGATTGCTCCACTCGACGTGGCGACCCCGGAAGATGAGCTGGTCGCCGCATTGCAGCGGGCGATCGAGGCGGGGACCGCGCGAATCCGGCAGGCCGTCAGGGAGGATCCGGAGCGCGAGGGCATGGGTACCACGCTGACCGCCCTGCTCCTTGCCCGATCGGGCAGCTGCCTCGCGCTGGCCCATGTCGGTGACTCCCGGGCGTACCTGTTCCGCGAGGGCGTGCTCAAACAGATCACTCGGGACGACACGTTCGTGCAGCTCCTCGTTGACCAGGGGGTCATCACCCCGGACGAGGCGAGTAGCCATCCGCGGCGAGCGGTCGTGACCCAGGCGTTGCAGGGCGAGGAGGTCTCCCCGGCCTACGCGACGATGGTGCCCTGGGCCGGCGACCGGTGGTTGCTGTGTAGCGATGGGCTGTCGAACGTGGTCCGTCCGGAGACGCTCACTGAGGTGCTCGCCCAATATCCCGACCGGACCGAGTGCGCCCAAAAGTTGATCGACCTGGCGCTGCACGCGGGGGGCCCGGACAACGTCACCGCCGTCGTCGCCGATCTGGTGGCGGAGTGAGTCTCAGCGGCGGCGTGGATTGGCGCGCCGGGTCGGCTCCGCGGTCGTCGGATCCACCGGCCAGGAGTGCCGTGGATAACGCCCACGTAGCTCCGCCCGTACCTGTGGGTAGCCGGACCGCCAGAAAGATGCCAGGTCCCCGGTGACCGCGACCGGCCGACCGGCGGGGGAGAGGAGCCGTAGCAGCACCGGCACCCGTCCACCAGCGATCCGGGGCGCCTCCGGCCAGCCGAATGTCTCCTGGAGCCGGACCGCCAACACCGGGGTGGTCGGGTCCGTGTAGTCGACGCGGATCCGGGAGCCGCTGGGCACCGTGAGCCGCTCCGGGGCGAGTTCGTCCAGGCGGGCCGCGGCTGGCCAAGGCAGCAGGCGGCGCAGCGCGGAGAGTACATCGATCCGGGTCAGGTCGGCCCGCCGACGTGCCCCGGCCAGCTCCGGCGCGAGCCAGTCCGTCGCCGTGGCCAGCAGCGCCTCATCGCCCACGTCGGGCCACCTGTCACCGAGGGCCGTGTGGCAGAACGCCAGCCGCTCGCGCAACGCCCGGGCCGCCGGGGACCAGGTCAACAGCCCCAGCCCGGTACGGCGTAGGCCGTCCACGAGGGCGTTGCACAGCTGGTCCTGGTCAGGATCGGCGAGCGGGCGTTCAACGAGGTCGAGGGAGCCGAGCCGGACCACCTCCCGAGCCACCACATCCGTCCCGGACCAGGCCACCTCGCGCACCGTGGTCAGCAGCGCACCGCCAGCCGCCCGGGCGGTCGCCTCGTCTATCGGAGCTGCCAGGCGGATTCGGGCAGCCGGCGCGCCCGGCGTGCGGTCGGCGACCGCGACCGCCAGCCACACCGAGTCGATCAGCGTCGACCCGGGGGCCAACGTCGCGGCGGTCCCACCGCTCATCAGGTACGTCCGGTCGTCCGGTCGCCGGATTCGGGCCAGCCGTTCCGGATACGCCAGGCCGACGACCAGTCCAACGGCCAGGTCGTCGGGGAGGCTCCGCTCCGGCGTCGTCGGCCCCGGACCCGGGGGCAGGGCGGTACGCAGCCGGCGCACCTCGGCTCGCCAGCGGTTGGTGGTGGCGGCGTCCGTTCCGGAACGAAGCCGCCGCAGCGCGACAGTGAGGTCGTCCCGTGGGCCGGCGACCCCCTCCTCGGCGAGGAGCGCCACGACCTCGGCCGCGCGGTCCGGGCCGATCCGGGCGGCGCCGTCGATCAGGGCGCGGCCCAGCCGGGGGTGCGTGCCAACCGCGGCGATCGCCCGGCCGCGGCTGGTGACCCGCCCGTCAGCGTCGAGCGCGCCGATAGCGAGGAGGGAGTCCCGGGCCACGGCGAACGCGGCCGGCGGCGGTGGGTCTGGCAGCGCGAGGCCACGTCCGTCCGGCGCGCCCCAGGCTGCGAGGTCCAGCGCAAATCGGGTGAGGTCGGCCGTGGCGATCTCTGGCTCCGGCTGTGCGGCGAGTCGCTCGTGGTGCGCCGCCGACCAGCAGCGGTATACCTGCCCCGGGCCCTCCCGACCGGCCCGTCCGGCCCGTTGGGTGGCAGCGGCCCGGGACACCGCGACGGTGACCAACGCGCCCAGTCCGCGGACGAGGTCCGTGCGGGCGACGCGGGCCAGCCCCGAGTCGACCACCACCCGCACCCCCGGCACCGTGAGGCTGCTCTCCGCGACCGATGTCGCCAGCACCACCCGCCGACGGTCGCGGTCAGAGCCGGCGCGGGGTCGGGCGTCGGACTCGCCGAGCCGGAACGGTTGAGCCCGCAACACGGCGTCCTGCTCCGCCGGACGCTGCCGGCCGTGCAACGGCAGGACCGCGATCTCGGCGGGCAGGCCGGCCAGTCGGTTGCTGACGGCGGCGATCTCTCCCGTGCCGGGAAGGAAGACCAGTACATCGTCGTCGTGCTCGCGTAGGGCTCGCCGGATGGTGGCCGCGACGTGGTCGAGTAGCGCCGGGTCCACCCGCCCGCCGCCGGCGGGGACGACCGGGCGGGGCGGCGGTGCCCAGATCCGGGTCACCGGGTGCGCCGCCGCCGACGCCCGTACCACCGGTGCGGGCGCGTCACCGCCGAGCAACGCGGCGACCCGATCCGAGTCGGGGGTGGCCGACATGCCGAGTAGCCACAGCTCCGGGCGCAGCGCGGCACGCGCCTCCACCGTGAACGCGAGCGCCAGGTCGGCGTCTAGTTGCCGTTCGTGGATCTCGTCGAGCAGGACGGCGTCGCTGCCGGTCAGCTCCGGGTCCCGGTGCAGCCGGCGGACCAGCAGCCCGGTCGTCACCACCTCGATCCGGGTGCGTGGTCCG
The DNA here is from genome assembly GCF_000016425.1 of Salinispora tropica CNB-440. Taxonomy (GTDB): domain Bacteria; phylum Actinomycetota; class Actinomycetes; order Mycobacteriales; family Micromonosporaceae; genus Micromonospora; species Micromonospora tropica. The sequence continues at coordinate 2,000,533 of NC_009380.1, forward strand.
ACGCGGCGATCGCCACGCACCGCGTACCCGACCCGTTCGCCCACCCGCTCGCCGAGCAGCGCGGCCATCCGGCGGGCGGCGGCGCGGGCGGCCATCCGGCGGGGCTGCGCGACCAGCACCCGGCCGGTCACCTCCTCGGCCACGGCGAGCGGGACCAGTGTGGTCTTGCCGCTGCCCGGTGGTGCTACGAGCACCGCGGCGCCGGTGGCGCGCAGCGCCGCTAGCACCGCGGGCACCACCGGCCGGACCGGCAGGTCATCGGGGGCGTCGGAGTACACGGCAGGAGTGTCCCACCGTCGGTGGGTCAGTCGCCGCGTACCCCGTCGACCCCGGATACGAAGGCACGCCAGGCGGTTGTGGGGAAGGCGAGTACCGGGCCGCGACGGTCCTTGCTGTCCCGGATCGCGACCTGATCAGTCGATGTGGACACCTCGATGCAGTTGCCGTTGCCCACGCTGCGGCTGCTGGTGCGCCACTCAGTCCGGTCGAGCGCCGTCATCGCGTACCTCTCGTCAATGCCGGCATGTCGTGCCGGGGTTACGGAAAGTTACGAGAAGCTGCCAAAAGATGCGCCTGGGAGGCCCCTGGATCGAGCGCCAGGCGGCGCAGCTCCTCGTGCACCAGGCTATACCCAGCAACGTGTTCCGCTCCCTCCAGCGCCAAGCCTGTCGTGAGATTTTCCAGGTAAACCACGGCCGCGTCGGCCGTGTCGGCGAAGGCGAGGATGACGTAGGGCGCGCTCATGGCGGGGTGCCCGCCGGCCGAGAAGGGTAGTACCTGAACCGTCACGTTCGGTAACTGTGCGACGTCCGCGATGTGCACCAGCTGATCGGCCATCACCGAGTTCCCGCCGACCGTCCGGCAGAGCACCGCCTCATTGAGAACGACCGACAGCTGCACCGGATCGTCGCGGTGCAACACCTCCTGGCGGCGCAGGCGCGCGGCGACCTTTCGCTCGAGCCCCTCCTCGCCGGCGGTGTGCCGGAAGACCTCCCGCGCGTACGCCTCGGTCTGGAGGAGGCCGGGTACGGCCTCGCCCTCGTAGGTGTGCAGTGCGGCGGCCTCTGCCTCCAGGCCGACGTAGAACTCGAACCACTCCGGCAGGACGTCGCTGTAGCTCTGCCACCAGCCACGCTGCTGGGCGCCGCGGGCGATCTCGATCAGTGCCTCGGCGTCGGCGCCGGTCACCTGATAGAGGGCGAGGGCGGCGCGGACGTCGCGGGGTTTGATGCCAATCTGGGCGTTCTCGATCCGGGACAGGTTGCTCTTGGACATGTCCAGCTGGCGGGCAGCGACATCGAGGGTCATGGCGGCGCGTTCGCGTAGCTGGCGGAGTTCACGGGCGATTCGGCGGCGGCGTACGGTCGGGCTCGCAGTCACCCTCCGAGTCTGTCATGACAAGATCCCCAGGTCGCTCGGATACGGAGTGCAACGTCCCTGGTTGGGAGTTGCATTGCAGTTCCGTGCAGTGCATCCTTGCCCAGTTGCGATCACTATGGACGAGATGGGCGGGAGGACCGGGTTGCTGGTCGCCGACGAATTCTTCCTGATCGCCCACAACGACACCCGGGGCAAGGCGAAGCTGAACCCGGCCGCCACTGGCCTCGGGCTTGCCGCTGGCCTTCTCAGTGAGTTGGTCCTCGATGGACACCTCACTGTGGTTGGTGGAGACGTCTCTGTGGTCAATCGCCGCCCGCCCGCCGACGCACTCGCCCATACCGTGCTCGATCAGCTGATCGGCGAGGCACAGCACCGCTCGGTGCGCATCTGGCTGAGCTTCCTCGCGCAGAGCGCCGCCACCTCGGTAGGGGAGCGGCTGTCCCGGGCGGGGGTGCTGCGTCGCCGGGAGAGCCGGCGGCTGTTGCGCAGCAAGGTCGGCTATGTTCCGGTGGATCCGAACGCGGCGGCCTGGCCGGCGACCCGCCTGCGGGTGCTGCTGGAGCGGTCGGACCCCCCACCGACCCTTGCCGACGCGGTGCTACTCGGGCTGATCGCCGCGGCGGGTCTGAACCGCGAGGTGCTGTGGAGCGTCGGGCCCCGAGCCCAGCACCGGCTCACCGGCCTGATAGCCGCCCTGCCCCCGCCGTTGAAGGAACTGGTGGCGCAGACCGAGGCCGCGGTCGGCGCGGCGGTGCTGCGCGGCTCCTCCTGATTGGGTCCTGATTGCAGAACATCCCTCCTGTCCCCCTTTAACCGGAGTGGTTCATGTCCTCGACAGCAACCATCGAACGACCGAGTAATGTCTCTGAGGCGCTGGCCCGCGGCCGGCTCGGTGTGCCCGCGGTGGTCTTCTTCGTTCTGTCCGCAGCCGCACCACTGACCGTGGTGGCAGGAGTGGTGACCACCGGCTATGGCGTCATCGGTGTGCTCGGCATTCCGCTGGCGTTCCTCGCTGTCGCCGCGTTGCTCGCCCTCTTCTCGGTCGGCTACGTGACGATGGCCCGTCGGTTGGCGAATGCCGGCGCCTTCTATTCGTACATTTCTCAGGGGTTGGGTCGGCCGGCTGGTGTCGGCGCCGCCTGGGTGGCGCTGATCGCGTACAACGCTCTACAGGTGGGGTTGTACGGCGCTATCGGGGCCGCCGCCGAGCCGGTCTTGGACCGGCTCTTCGGCGTCAGCGTCCAGTGGTGGCTGGTGGCCCTCGGTGCCTGGGCGGTCGTCGCCGTGCTGGGGCTGCTGCGGGTCGACATCAACGGCCGGGTGCTCGCTGTGCTGCTGCTCGCCGAGATCGCGGTGATCCTGGTGTTCGACTTCGGCCAGCTGGGCAACCCCGCCGGTGGCGAGGTCAGCTTCGCCGGGTTCGCCCCGGACAACCTCTTCGTCTCGGGCATCGGCGCGGTGCTGGTGCTGGCGATCCTCGGTTTCGTCGGGTTCGAGTCGGCGGTGGTCTTCAGTGAGGAGAGCAAGGATCCCCGCCGGACGGTGAAGGTGGCCACCTACCTGTCAATCGCGATCATCGCGGGCCTCTACGCGCTCTCGTCGTGGAGCATGACCGTCGCGGTCGGGCCAGACCAGATCTCCGAGCAGGCCGGGGAACAGAGCGTCGCGCTGATCTTCAACCTGGCTGGTGAGCACCTCGGTGACACCGTCGTGACCATCGGTCAGGTGCTCTTCCTGACCTCGGTGGTAGCCGCGATGATCTCCTTCCACAACACCACCGCCCGGTACGCGTTCGCCCTCGGTCGGGAGCGGGTGCTGCCGGCGGCCTTCGGGCGGACCTCGCCCCGTAGCGGCGCTCCTCGTACGGCCTCCCTCGCCCAGAGCGTGCTCGGCCTGATCGTGATCGTGCTGTACGCGGTCAACGGGTGGGATCCGATCGTGCAGCTCTTCTATTGGTGTGGCACCAGCGGTGGGTTCGGGGTGTTGCTGCTGATCGCCACCACGTCGATCGCGGTGATCGCCTACTTCGCCCGTGACGGCAGGGGGGAGACGCTGTGGCGGCGGGCGGTGGCACCCGGGCTCGCTGCGGTGGCGTTGCTGGGTGTCTTCACCCTTGCGGTGCTGAACTTTGCCGACCTGCTCGGTGTGCCGGCGGACCATACCCTGCGCTGGGCGGTTCCGGCCGGGTACCTGGTGGCCGCGCTGCTGGGCGCGGTGTGGGGGCTGGTGCTGCGCTCGAACCGTCCGGACACCTACGCCCGGATCGGGCTCGGCGCGGAGAGCGCCGCCGCCCCGGTCCTGCCGGAGACGCCGGACCTGCTGCCGGCGGCACCGGAGCAGGCGGAGGCCCGGCGGTGACCGGCATCCGGGTCGAACGGCTGGGGCCGGAGCGGACGGAGTTGGTCGCGGAGCGGATCGCCAACGCGTTCCTGGCGCTGGAGCAGCCGCGCTGGCTGGTGCCCGACGAAGGCAAGCGGGAGGCGGTGCTTGCCGGGCAGTTCGAGATCATGGTCGATCATGCGATGCGGCACGGCCTGGTGTTCGGCACCGCCGATCTGGTCGGGGTGGCAGTCTGGTTCCCCTCGATCGGGGCGGATCCGGCACCGCCGCCGCGGGACTACGACGCCCGGCTCGCCGCGGTGTGCGGCGAGTGGACGGATCGCTTCGTTCACCTCGACAAGCTCTTTGCCGCGAACCATCCGCACGCCGACCATCACCACCTTGCCTTCCTCGCCGTGCGGCCGGACCGGCAGGGCCGGGGAGTGGGCACCACGTTGCTGCGTCACCACCACGCCTGGCTGGACGCCAACCGGATGCCCGGCTACCTGGAGGCGTCCAGCGAGATCACGGCCAGGCTGTACGCCCAGCACGGCTATCAGGCACGTGAACCGTTCCGGTTGCCCGACGGTGCGCCGTTCTGGCCGATGTGGCGGGATCCGCGCTGATCTGACCAACCGGTGGCCGGGCGGCAAGCCCGGCCACCGCTCCCGCCGCCCGTTCGGCCCGCGCCCCGGCGTCCCGCCTGCTCGGTGCCGAGCAGGCGGGACGGCATGGTTACCTCTGCCCCAGGTGGGTAACTCATCCCTCGGTGCGTCCGGCGGGAGGCGGAACAGCCCTCGCGGCAACGGGCGCGCGTCTGTCTGATTCGGACGTGACATCCCGACCGTCCGGCGGCCCTGCGGCAGCCGGACTGGACCGGACCCGAGCATCGAGGAGGCCACACATGCCCGGTGAGACGAGGAACCGCGGGACCGAGCAACGCCCACCGGCGGTCGAGGGTGAGCGGGGGGCGCTGGTGGCTGTGTTGGTGATGGTGCTCTTGGGTGTCGCAGGCATATTCGCGCTGTCCTGACGTGGACCCCGGTGTACCCCGGCCGCCGTCGGCGGCCGGGGTACACGGTCATCGGCCCGGGGTCGGGACCGCGTGGTTCACGGTCCGGTGTCGGGACCCGCGTTGCCTCCCTGACGGCGGGTTAGTCTCCTTGTCGCTGCGGTGCCTGTAGGTGTAGCTGGCCCAGCAGTTGACGGGCCTGCTCGGCATACTGCTGATCAACGATCACCGCGTACTGGTTGGCGCGGAGTGAACTGGCTGAGGTGAAGTCACGCCGACCGCCGGTCATCGCATGCGCCACCGCCCCGAACACCGCGCCCCAGATCGCACCGATCACCAGACCGGCGAGGACCGCGGCGAACCAGTTGCCCACGGTGAAGATGCCGAACAGCAGCCCGATGAAGAGACCGAACCACGCACCGGTACCGGCGCCGAGCAGCCCCGCCCGCGTGGTGCTCAGTCGGCCGAGGACCGTCTCGACCAGGGTGAGGTCGGTGCCGACGATGGCGGTGTGCTCCACCGGAAACCGGTTGTCCGCCAAGTAGTCAACGACCCGCTGGGCGGAGCGGTAGTCCGGGTATGAGCCGATCGTCACCGTCGGCGGCCCCATCCCCGGCCCGTTGCCGTCCCCGCTGGGAGGCGACGGATGACCCGCCGGACCGGAGGGGAGGGTGTCGCCGCCCGGTAGCCCGGGACGCCAGGTTGAGGTCGGACTCGAAGGTGTGTTCATGAGTCTCCTCCTTCCTCACCATCCATGTTCCCCGTTGGTCGAGTGGGTAACCCGTGCTTGTGCCCCGGTGGGCCCGAACCCGGGGTGGCGGGGTACCGGCGACCGGTAGGCTCGGCCGGTGCGCGGGGAAGCGGCGAGCGTGGTGGTGATCGGCGCGGGTCTGGCCGGGGTGGCCTGCGCCCGCGAACTGGCCCAGGCGGGCATACCAGTGCAGCTACGAGAACGTGGGCGGGTGGCCGGCGGACGGATGGCCAGCCGGCGTTTCGCGGGGCGTCCGGTGGACCTGGGCGCCGCGTACCTGACGGTCAGCGACCCCGGCTTCGCGGGGGTGATGCGGCAGTGGCAGGCGGTGGGCCTGGCCCGCGAGTGGACCGACACCTTCCTCGCGTACGGCGGCGAGGGCCGGCGGGAGGTGGTGGGGCCCATGCGCTGGGCCGCGCCCCGCGGGCTGCGTTCGCTGGTGGAGCAGCTCGCCCAGAATCTGCCGGTGAGCCTCGGCGCTCCGGTGCGCAGCGTCGGACCCGGTCCGACCGTGGATGGGCAGCCCTGCGCGGCGGCGGTGCTGGCCATGCCCGGCCCGCAGGCGGCGTCGCTGCTGGACCCGGCCCTGACCGCCGCGACCCGGGCCACGCGAGCCCAGGGCTGGTCACCGTCGCTCGCCGCGATGCTGCGTTTCCCCGAGCGTTGTTGGAGTGGACTACGCGGCGCTTTCGTCAACGACCATCCGGTGCTCGCACTGGTCTGTGATGACGGCGACCGCCGGGGCGACGCGGCACCGGTTCTGGTCGCGCACACCACCCCGGAATTCGCCGCCGCGCACCTGGGCCAGCCCGCCGCCGCTGCCTCCGCCATCGCGGTGGCCGTTCGGGACCTGCTCGCGTTGCCGGTGTCGGCCGAGGAGGTGTACGTGCACCGGTGGACGTACGCGAGGCCGACCGTGGAAGCGGCGGGTACGTACCACCTGGACGCCGACGGGATCGGGCTGGCCGGTGACGCCTTCGGTGCTCCCCGCGCCCAGACCGCCTGGCGCTCCGGCCACGACCTGGCCCGTGCCCTTCTCGCCCGCCGAGCCGACCAGTAGCGCGCGCCGCGCCGCTGCCCCGCCGTGGCGGCGGACCTCGTCCGTAGCGATAGTGCTCCCCTCGGTGGTGTGTCCCAGAGCGCGCGCCGGTCTCTCTGCGTTCCCGCCCACGGGCGGAATCGGCGGACAGTGGCTACCGGAGCGGTTTCCTGGGCCGGCCAGGGCAGCCCTGCGACGGTCGGAAACGTTGGGGGATCGCTGCGGAGTGCCGGTGCGGTGACTGGGTATGCGCGCGAGGTAGTCCATTGCGAAGGAGGCATCATGCCGGAAACCCTCGCGGTGCGGCAGGTCGACATCGGGGCCGCCGTGACCGATATGTGGCGGGCGGTGCTGTTGTTCATACCGAGAGCCGTCGCGTTCATCGTGATCCTGGTGATCGGATGGCTCATCGCCCGAGCCGTCCTCAAAGCGGTGGACGCGGCGCTGGAACGGGTGAACTTCGACCGCGCCGTGGAGCGCGGCGGCATCAAGCGCGCCTTGGCGCGTACCAAGTACGACGCCAGTGACATTCTCGCGCGGCTCGCGTACTACGCCGTGCTGCTGTTCACGTTGCAGTTCGCGTTCGGGGTGTGGGGACCCAACGCGATCAGTGACCTGATCAGTGGTGTGGTGGCCTGGATACCTCGGGCGTTTGTGGCGATCGTCATCGTGGTGGTGGCCGCGGCCATCGCGAGCGCGGTCCGCGACCTCGTCGGCGGTGCACTCGGCGGTCTCACGTACGGCCGGGTCCTGGCCGACGCGGCGGCCGTCTTCATCCTGGCCCTCGGTGTGATCGCGGCGCTGAACCAGGTCGGCATCGCCACCACGGTGACCACGCCAGTGTTGATCGCCGTGCTCGCCACGGTGGCCGGCATCCTGATCGTGGGTGTCGGTGGTGGCCTGGTCAGACCGATGCAGAGCCGCTGGGAGGGCTGGCTGAACCGGATGGCCGAGGAAGGGCGGGCCGTCCAGCAGCACCGGCAGGCCCAGGGAGCCGGTCGCAGCGACGTCGAACGGCAGATGGCCGACCGGGCCGGGCCCGAACGGGAACGGGCGCAGGCGCAGACCCACGAGGCGGCGACCGCGGGTGGCGGTGGTCGCAGGTCGGGCGGTGCGAGCGACGAGACCCAACAGTTCGACCGTTGAGCGGCGACCGGAGGACGGGGGTGGTCGCCGCGGGTGGCCACCCCCGATTCGGTTCAGAGCGGCGGGAGGGGGGCCGGCCGGGGACCGTCCAGGGAGCGGGCCAGGGCAGCGACCGCGAGTAGGCGGGTCAGGAGCCAGTCCGGCGCCGCCCAGTCGACCGGCCCGGCCGGCGGATGCCAGTCGTGCTCCCGGGCAGCGGCGCGGATTCCCTCCGTGTAGCCGGCCAGGGCGGCGACAGTCAGCGGCCTCCGATCCCCGTCAAGGCTGTCCCGGACCGCCGCTGCGTGCTGGTCGACCAGGGCCAGTAGCCCGGGCCGCGCCGCCGCAGCAGCCAGGCCGTCGGTGCCCAGGGTGGTGGACAGAGCGGCCAGCGTCGAGCGGGCGGCGTCAACGAGCATGCGGGGGTAGACCCGTTCCAACGGTGCGCGCATGGGGAACGAGACTAGCCCGCGGGACGGGCGGTCGACCTCGCCTGGTCAGCGGTTTCACCCCTCGACCGGTTGGCCGATCCGGGTCGCAACAGCGGTCCCGCCGTCGCGAACTGGGGCCTGCCAGGGCGAGGGTGCGGCGCTCGTCTGAGTGCCGGTGCGTCCCGCCGACGGGGATGCACCGGCACCTGGCCAGTCGCGGAGCCGACCCTGGGTGAACGGGAGTCGGTGTGTGAGATCACATGGTGTCCGGCCCGGTCCGCCCGGTCGTTGACGGGCGATAGGCCCGGTCTGGGTCAGTCGGTTCCCGGCCGGTCCCGGCGGCCTGGCCGCCGCGGTCCACCGCCTGGGGCCCGTGCCCGAACGCGGCCTCCTCCCCGGCGTCGTTTGCGGTTACGTCGTCGGCCTGGCCGTCCATCGCCGAACGAGCGATGGCCCGGTCCAGCTCCGCCAGGGGAGTCCGCTCCTCGTCGCGCCACGCCTTGTCGTCGGTCATACCTCCGGCGGTACCCGACCCCACCCGCGTGAAACCCGCCGACGGCCCCCGGCGGGTGCCGGGGGCCGTCGCGGTGAGCTCGGTGCGGGTCAGGGCTGCGGGCGGTCGACCTTGCCGCGCCAGGCGCCGGTCGCCTGGTCGCGCCCCTCGATGAACTGCTTGAACCGTTCCAGGTCACCCTTTGCCCGCCGGTCAACGACGCCGAGCGTGTCGCCGACCTGCTCCACCGCGCCGTGCGGCTCGAACTCGAGCTGTAGCGTTACCCGGCTGGTGTGCTCGTCCAACCGGTGGAAGGTGACCACCCCCGCGTGCTGGGTGCCGCCGGTCGAGCGCCACGCGACCCGCTCGTCCGGGAGCTGCTCGGTAATCTCAGCGTCGAACTCGCGCCGCACCCCGGCGATCTCCACGGTCCAGTGGGTCATCGTCGAGGAGAGGTGTCGTACCTCCTGCACTCCCTCCATGAAGTGTGGGAACTCCTCGAACTGGGTCCACTGGTCGTAGGCGGTGCGGATCGGGACGGAGACGTCCACATGTTCCATGACACCACTCATCAGCTCCTCCTCCCCGCCGATTCTGGCGGCTCGGGCCGGGTCACCAGCGGGTCGTCTCGTTGCGGTGGCCGAGCGCGGCCCAGATCTCCGAGACCGTCTGGTAACGGGTTCCCGTGGGCAGGCGTTCCAGCTCGGCGACCAGGTCGGCCGGAGCCTCGTTGTCCCGTGCGTTGGCGACCAGGGTCTCGCGGTCGCCCGGTAGGGCGGTCATCGTGATGAACCGTCCGAGCCGGCTGCGGGCCTCGACGTCATCGGAGCTCATGCCCTGCGGGTTGCCGCTGCGCAGCGCGCCGGCCGGCGCCGTCTTGGGCTCCGGTTGGTCCTCACCCGCCGGCTCCGGCTGACGGGATTCATTGACCCGCGATCCGGCCGCTCCCGGACCCTGTACGAGGCCGCTGACCTCGCTCTCCATCTCGTCGTCGAGCCTCGGTCCGTGCTTGCTGCTGCCGCGTTCCATGTCTTCTGCGCTACCCGACGGGCTCCGCGGGTAAACCCCGGCCAGATCCGGTTTGTCGCATCGGCCGTGGGGAAAGATCACTGGATACCCACCGACGTGGAGGAGGACGAGATGCCCGGGCGGGAGGATATGCCCAGCACACTGCGACGCTCCCCGGACAAGGCGCAGCGTACCTGGGAGAAGACCCACGACTCGGCCCTGCAGACGTACGGCGAGGGGGAGCGGGCAAACCGGACAGCGTTCGCGGCGGTCAAAAACGAGTTCGAGAAGGTCGGCGACCACTGGGAGCCGAAGGGCCGCAAGGGTCCGAGCGACCGGCAGGCCGCCGGTGGCGGTCCCCGGCGCCGCGCGGCGACAGCGGGGGGCGTCGACGCGAACGCCAGCAAGGACCACCTGCTGCGGATCGCCCGCAAACTCGACATCTCCGGCCGGTCAACCATGACCAAGCCGGAACTGGTGCAGGCGATCGAGAAGGCCAACAACCGGCTGACCGCCCAGGCCCGGCAGCGGGGCTGAAGCCGTTGAGCCACCTGTAGCCAGCGGTTGCACCATCGAAGGCAGTACAGGCGGTCCACCTCACCAGTGTCCGCCGCTCGGCGCCTGAAGGTGGACCGCCTTCGTGGCGGTGAACTCGTCGAGCAACTCCGGCCCGTACCCGAAGCCCTGCCCGCTGCCTCGACGCGGATGCGCGGCCCCACCCGGCGCTCCACCGAACACGGCGTTGATCTTGACGGTGCCGACCGGGAGGTCGCGGAAGGCGCGTTGCGCATGGCTCATCGAGGCCGTCAGCACGGTGGCACCGAGCCCGTACGGTGAGTCAGCCGCGCATCGGAGGGCCTCCGAGAACGAGTCAACCACCATGACCGGGGCGACCGGGGCGAAGGTCTCCTCGCGGATCAGGGGCATGTCCTGCCGGCAGTCGGTGACCACCGTTGCCGGATAGAAGGCACCCGGCCCGTTCGGTAGGGTGCCGCCGACCCGAAGGTGGGCACCCTGCGCCACCGCGGCTGTGACCTGCCCGTGCACGTGGTCTCGGTGCCGCCGGTCGACCAGCGGGCCCAGCTCGGTCGCCGGGTCGGCGCCCGGGCCGGTACGCAGGGTCTGTGCTCGTTCGATCAGGGCGTCAACGAAGTCCTCGGCCACATCTCGGTGTACGTAGATCCGTTCCACGGCGACACAGATCTGGCCGGCGTTGGCGAACGCACCGATGGCCGCCTGCTCGGCTGCCCACAGCGGGTCCACGTCGGCGTCAACGACGAGTGGGTCGCTACCGCCGTTTTCGAGCAGCACCTTCGCGCCGGTTCGGGCCGCCGCGGCGGCGATCGCCCGGCCGGTGTCGGTCGAACCGACGTGAGCGAGCACATCCACCTGCTGGGCGGCCAGTGCCGCGCCCACCTCTGGCCCTCCGGTCAGCAGTGAGAGCACGCCGGGCGGCAACGCCGCGTCCAACGCCTTCGCCAGCAGCCATCCGGTCGCCGGAGTCCGCTCGCTGGGTTTGTAGAGCACCACGTTGCCGGTGACCAGCGCCGCGCCGAGCAGGCCACAGGAGACCGCGACCGGGTCGTTCCAGGGGGTGATCGCGGCGACCACACCGCGGGGTTGCGGCAGCATGAAGTCGATCGCCTCGGTGGCACCGTGCAGCGTCCGCCCACCACGGACCGGTGCCAGCTCGGCGTACTGGCGCAGGGTGCCCACGCCCGCGTCCACCCCGCCGCGCGCGTCCGCGAGCGGCTTGCCCATCTCCGCGGTGGTGGCCTGGGCCAGCTCCGCGGCGGCCGCTGCCACCGCGTCCGCGGCCCGGTGTAGGGCGGCGGCCCGCTCCGTCGGAGGCGTCCTGGCCCACTCGGCGGCGGCGCCCCGCGCCGCCTCCACCGCCTTGGCAACCTCTTCCGCCGTCGCCACCGGCACCGAGCTGACCGGAGTGCCATCGGCCGGGTCGTGGACGACCAGGTCGCCTCCTTCGCCGCCGGCCCCCCACACCCCGCCGATGAGCTGAGCAACCGTGTACATGCGGCGGTAGATGCCCTGGTCAGCCCCGGGCAAACCCTTTTTGTCCCGGTGTCCGCCGGCTAGCATGATCGAGTGAGTCGAATCGGCGCGGCGTCCCCGGACGCCATCGTCGTCGGAGCGGGCCACAACGGCCTGGTAGCCGCCAATCTGCTCGTTGACGCCGGCTGGGATGTGCTCGTGCTGGAGGCCACCGGGGCGCCCGGTGGCGCGATCCGCTCGGCCCAGGTGACCGCTCCCGGCTACCTGAGCGACCTCTACAGCTCCTTCTACCCCATCGGTTACGCGTCGCCGGTTCTGCGTCGGCTGGGCCTGGACCAGTACGGGCTACGGTGGCGGCATGCCCCGGACGTGTTGGCGCACCTGCTGCCGGACGGGCGGGCGGCGGTACTCAACCGCGACCCGGCGGCCACCGCCGCCTCCCTGGAGACCTTCGCGGCCGGTGACGGGGAGCGGTGGCTGGCGGCCTACGGCGACTGGTGCCAGGTAGCCGGCCCGATGCTGGACGCCATCACCACCCCCTTCCCGCCGGTGCGCAGCAGTCTCGCGCTGGTGCGCCGGCTGCGGGTCGCCGGAGCGCTGCGTCTGGCCCGCCGGTTGGTGACACCGGTACGCCGGCTCGGCGACGAACTTTTCACCGGAGCGGGCGGGACAGCCCTGCTCGCCGGCTGCGCGCTGCACACCGACCTGGCCCCTGAGGAGGTCGGCTCCGGGGCGTACGGGTGGCTGTTGGCGATGCTCGGCCAGCAGGTCGGTTGGCCGGTGCCGGACGGCGGCGCCCAACGGATCACCGACGCCCTGGTGGCCCGGCTCGTCGATCGGGGCGGCCAGATCCGCTGCGGCGCGCGGGTGGATCGAGTGCTGACCGCCCGGGGCCGGGCGATGGGCGTCCGGGCCGAGGATGGCGTGCTCTGGCGGGCCCGCCGTGCGGTGCTCGCCGACGTGCCGGCGCCCGCACTCTACCTGGATCTTGTCGGGGTCGATGTCTTGCCGCCGCGGCTGGCGGCGGATTTGGCCAACTTCCGATGGGACGGCTCGACGCTGAAGGTCGACTGGGCGCTGTCCGCACCGGTACCGTGGCGGAATCGGGCAGTCGCCACCGCCGGCACCGTACACCTCGGCGCCGACCTCGACGGGCTGACCGGCTATGCGGCGGCGCTGGCCCGAGGGGAGGTCCCCCGGGACCCGTTCCTGCTGGTCGGGCAGATGACCGTCGCCGACCCCAGCCACTCGCCACCCGGTACCGAGTCGTTGTGGTCGTATACCCACCTACCATTCCGACGGCGGTGGCGGGTCGAGGAGATCGCCGCGCAGGTGCAGCGGATGGAGCAGGTGCTGGAGGAGGCCGCCCCGGGCTTCCGTGCGCTGGTGGTGGGCCGGCACGTGGCGGGACCGGCAGACCTGGAGTCGGGCGACCCGAGCCTGGTCGGCGGAGCGCTCGGTGGTGGTACGTCCGCCGCCCACCAGCAGCTCTTCTTCCGCCCGATCCCCGGACTCGGCCGCGCCGACACCCCCGTTGACCGGCTCTTTCTGGCCAGTTCGTCGGCGCACCCCGGCGGTGGCGTCCACGGCGCGCCCGGTGCGAACGCGGCGCGGGCGGCGTTGGCCCGCGACGCCGCGCTCACCGGTGGCGTGTACGCGGCGGCGGTCAGCGCCGCGCAGCGCGCGGTCTACCGCTGACCGGGGGCGCGGTGCGGTGCGGCCGAACCCTGCGGGCAGGGGACGCAACGCTGTCCCAGCCGGCTCAACGTTCGACGTTGCGGTGCTTACTGCGCAGGCGGAACGGCATCAGGGCACTCTCAATCTTGGTGGCGGTGGTCATCTTCGAGGTGCCGTCTCGCCGCTCCTCGAACCGGATCGGCACCTCAAGGATCGTGTGCCCCAGCTTCGTGGCCAGGTAGTGCATCTCCACCTGGAAGCTGTACCCGTTGGACTGCACCCGCTCCAGGCCGATGTCGCGCAGCGCGTCTGCCCGCCAGATCTTGAAACCGGCGGTGAGGTCCCGGATCCGTACCCGCAGCAGGGTGTGTACGTACAGGTTCGCCCAGCCGCTCAGCGCCCGCCGGTAGAGCGGCCAGTTCTCGTCCAGCTCGCCGCCCGGCACGTAACGGGATCCGATCACCACACCGGCCTGGGTGGACAGCAGCGCGCCAAGCATGCCCGGAAGCGCGTCCGGTGGGTGGGAGAGGTCGGCGTCCATCTGCGCCACGAACTCGGCGCCGCCGTCGAGGGCCCGCCCGATGCCGTCGACGTACGCCCGGCCCAGGCCCTCCTTGCCGGTCCGGTGGACGACCTCGATCCGGCCCGGGTGCTCGAGGGCCAGCTTGTCCGCGACCTCGCCGGTTCCGTCCGGTGAGTTGTCGTCGGCCACGAGGACCTTCAACCCGGGCAAGGGCAGCGCGAGTAGCTGTTCGACCAGCGCTGGAAGGTTGCCCACCTCGTTGTAGGTCGGCACCACCACAGTCAGGCGCACGTCCCGCCAAGGCGGCGGCAACTGCACGGGTTCACTCATGTCGGAAATCCTTGTTTCGCGGACTTGGCTCCCTGCGAGGGTAGCCAGTACCCCTGTACGTCGTGTGACTGCTCCCTGGCGTTGGCCCGGCCCACGCGTCTGTCAACGCCCAGCGCCGCCTCGGGGACACGCTCGGTTACCGAAAGACCCCACCGTGGGGCAGTCGGGCACATTCTGCACGAACACCGGCGGCGCGCCGAACCGGCACGCGGGGTGACCGGCGGCCGGGTTAGCTTCTCGGGGGCGGCGGGTAAGTTCACCGCGGGGCCGAGACCGCATCAGGTTATCGCGCCCGCGGTGTGGCCTCGGCGGTGCGGCGCTGGGTCTTCGACCCGATCCCTACGGCGTTCCCCAAGGCCAACAGCGTTTACTCCCCGGGGCGCCGGGAACCCGCCGGCCGTGCCACAGGTGGAGCCGGATCAGCGTAGGTCGGCCCGGGTAGGAGCCCGCTCCGGCCGGGGTGGTGGGGTTCCCCGCCTCTTCGATGCGGTGTTGCTGGATCGGGATGGCACCCTCATCGAGGACGTGCCGTACAACGGGGATCCGCAGCGGGTACGGCCGATGCCAGGGGCGCGGGCGGCGCTGGATGCGCTACGCGCGGCGGGCTTGCGGCTGGCGGTGGTGACGAACCAGTCCGGGCTGGCCAAGGGGCTGTTCACCGAGGCGCAGCTGGGCCTCGTACACGCCCGCGTTGAGCAGTTGCTCGGCCCGTTCGATGCCTGGCTGGTCTGTCCGCACGACGACGAGGACCGGTGCGACTGCCGCAAACCCGCGCCCAAACTGATCCACGCCGCCGCCCGTCGGCTCGGCACCACCCCGCAACGGTGCGTTCTGATCGGTGACATCGGCCGCGATGTCACCGCTGCCCTGGCTGCCGGTGCCCAGGCGGTGTTGGTGCCCACGCCGGTGACCCGATCCGCCGAAACCAGCGCGGCCCCGTGGGTCGCCGAGGATCTGGCGACCGCGGTAGCCGAGATTCTTCGCCGGCAGACCGCCATCGCCCCGCCCGCCGAC
Source organism: Salinispora tropica CNB-440 (assembly GCF_000016425.1). Lineage (GTDB taxonomy): Bacteria > Actinomycetota > Actinomycetes > Mycobacteriales > Micromonosporaceae > Micromonospora > Micromonospora tropica. The sequence goes on from NC_009380.1 coordinate 2,015,645, forward strand.
CGGCCTACCGCGCCATCGGTGGCCCCGCCGTCTCCGGTCGCTGTGGGGACAGTCTCTCCGCCCCCGGTCGGTGCTGGGCCGACTCGGTCGTCGCGCCCCGGCGGAGGCACCGGAACCGTCCTCGTCGTCCGCTCCGACTCAGCTGGTGATGTCGTCGTTACGGGCCCGGGGATTCGGGCTGTCGCCGCCCACGCGCGCCGGGTCGTCCTCTTGTGTGGACCGCGGGGCCGCGCCGCCGCCGACCTCCTACCCGGCGTCGACACCGTCGTCGTGCATCAACTGCCCTGGATCGACCCCGTGCCCGCACCGGTCACCGGCCCGGACATTGCCGCGCTCACCGCCACCCTCGCCGCCATCAACGCCGACGAGGCAATCATCTTCACCAGCTACCACCAGTCCCCCCTTCCTCTGGCACTGCTGCTGCGTACCGTCGGCGTCGAGCGGATTAGCGCGATCAGCGACGACTACCCCGGAAGCCTGCTCGACGTCCGCCACCGCGTTCCGGTCGGCGTCCCCGAGCCCGAACGCGCGCTCTCGCTCGCCGCTGCCGCTGGTTACCCCCTACCTCCCGATGACGAACCGGCCCTGCGGCTGCGGCCAGTGCCGCCGCCGCCCGCGCGGGCGGGCGTACCGGGCTATGTGGTGCTACATCCCGGATCGGCGGCGCAGTCCCGGGGGCTGCCACCCGACCTGGCAGCGGACATCGTCCGGACCCTGGTCGAGGCAGGACACCGAGTCGTGGTCACCGGTGGTCCGGACGAGGTGGCGCTGACCGCCCAGGTGGCCGGCGGAATCGCTGTTGACCTCGGTGGCGGGACTGAGCTGGCCGACCTGGCCGCGATCGTGGCCGGTGCCGCCGCAGTGATCGTCGGCAACACCGGTCCTGCCCATCTCGCCGCCGCCTACGGCGTGCCGGTGGTCAGCCTCTTCGCCCCAACCGTCCCGTTCGGTCAGTGGGGGCCGTGGCGGGTGCCGACCGTTCGGCTCGGCGATCCGGACGCCCCCTGCCGCGGCACCCGCGCCGCCACCTGTCCGGTGCCCGGTCACCCGTGCCTGAGCGGGATCCGGCCCGGGGAAGTGCTGACCGCGCTGACCCTGCTCGGCGTAGCGCCGACCCGACCGCCGATGCTGGCTGAGGCCGCCACCCTGGCCGGGAGCGGCCGATGAACATCCTGCTCTGGCATGTGCACGGCTCCTGGACGACGTCGTTCGTCCACGGTAAGCATCGCTACCTGGTGCCCGTCACCCCCGACCGCGGCCCGGACGGCCGGGGTCGGGCCCGTACCTACCCGTGGCCGGACAACGCGGTCGAGATCACCCCGCCGGAACTGGCCACCGCCGAGGTGGATCTGGTTCTTCTGCAACGCCCCGAGGAAGAGGCCCTGGCCACGGAGTGGCTGGGCCGTCGGCCGGGCCGTGACATCCCGGTGATCTACGTCGAGCACAACACCCCGAAGGACGGCGCGGTGCCGAACAGCCGACACCCGATGGCCGACCGGGATGACCTGCTGATCGCTCATGTGACCGCCTTCAACCAGCTCTACTGGGACACTGGCGGTACCCGAACCACTGTGGTGGACCACGGGGTCGTGCCGCCGACGGTCTCCTACAGCGGCGAGCTGGACCGGCTCGCGGTGGTCATCAACGAGCCGATGCGCCGGTGGCGGGTCACCGGTACGGACCTGCTGCCCCGGTTCGCCGAGATCGCGCCGCTGGACGTGTTCGGCCTGAAGGTGACCGGGCTCGCCGACCGGCTTGGGCTGCCCGCCGACCGCGTGACCAGTCACGACGACCTACCCCAGGCGCGGATGCACGCCGAGTTGGCTCGGCGGCGGGCCTATCTGCACCTGTGCCGCTGGACGTCGCTCGGGCTGAGTCTGATCGAGGCGATGACGATCGGTATGCCGGTCGTCGCGCTCGCCGCCACCGAGGCCGTGATGGCGGTGCCGCCCGGGGCCGGCGCCCTCGCCACCCGGGTCGATGACCTGCTCACCGCCACCGGTCAGTTGTTGGCGGATCCCGCGGGTGCCCGCCGGGCGGGGGCCGTCGCCCGCCGCGCCGCCCGCGACCGGTACGGCCTTGACCGTTTCCTCACCGACTGGGACCGGCTGCTGGAGGAGGAAGTATGCGGATCGCGATGATTTCGGAACACGCCAGCCCGCTCGCGGTCCTCGGCGGGGAGGACGCCGGCGGCCAGAACACGCACGTCGCCGAACTCTCCGCAGCGCTCGCCGCGGCCGGCCACGAGGTCCGGGTCTACACCCGCTGGGACGCCGTTGACCTGCCGGGGACAGTTCGCTGCCCGGACGGGTACGAGGTGGTCCACGTCCCGGCGGGCCCGGCCCAGCCGCTGGCCAAAGATGCCCTGCTCCCACACATGCGGGAGTTCAGCCACTGGCTGACGGATCGTTGGCGCGGCGATCAGTGGACGCCGGAGGTGGTTCACGCTCACTTCTGGATGAGTGGCCTCGCCGCGCTTGCCGCCGGCCGGAAGACGGGCGTGCCGGTGGTGCAGACCTACCATGCGCTCGGCGTGGTGAAGCGGCGGTACCAGGGCGTACAGGACACCAGTCCGGCCCGTCGCATCGGGTACGAGCGGCAACTCGGCCGATCGGTGGACCGGGTGATCGCGCAATGCCAGGACGAGGTCGGCGAGTTGGTCCGGATGGGGGTGCCCCGGTCGCGGATGACGGTCGTCCCCTCCGGAGTCAACCTGCGTACCTTCGCCCCGTTGGGTTCCGCCGCTGAACGCGACGACGGCCGCCCCCGCATTCTCACCGTGGGGCGGCTGGTCGAGCGGAAGGGGTTCCAGACCGTGGTCCGGGCGATGGCCCACGTGCCGGAGGCGGAGTGCGTGGTGGTCGGCGGTCCACCGGCCGGGCTCCTCGAAACCGACCCGTACGCGGGTCGGCTCCGCGCCCTGGCGCGTACCTGCGGGGTGGCTGACCGGGTCAGGCTGGCCGGCGCGGTGCCCCGGGAGGAGATGGGCCATTGGTACCGGTCAGCGGACCTGCTCGTGGCCGCGCCGTGGTACGAGCCGTTCGGGCTGACCCCGCTCGAGGCGATGGCGTGCGGCGTGCCGGTGGTGGGGACCGCGGTCGGGGGGATCCGGGACACGGTGGTGGATGGGGTGACCGGCGACCTCGTGCCCGCCCGGGATCCCCGGGCGCTCGGTGCCGCGATCCAGCGGCTGCTCGACGACCGGATCCGCCGGTTCGCGTACGCGGCGGCGGCGCTGGACCGGGCTCGGGAGCGCTACGCGTGGGCTGCCACGGCGGAACGGCTGGTGGAGGTCTACGGCGACGTGGCGGCCGTCGGCCGGGCGACCCGGGTGGTGGCCGGATGACGCCGGCCCGGTCGCTTCTGGAGGAACACCTGGCGGGCCTCGCCGCCGCGCTGCCGTCGTATCGCCGGGCCGCCCGGCGACTCCCCGCCTGGGGAGCCGAGCTCGCCCGTACCGTCGCCGGCGGTGGTCGGCTGCTGGTGGCTGGCAACGGCGGTAGCGCCGCCGAGGCGCAACACCTCACCGCCGAACTCGTCGGCAAACTCCGTACCGACCGCCAGCCCTTCTCCGCCATCGCCCTGCACGCCGAGACCAGCGCCCTTACCGCCATCGGCAACGACTACGGCTACGACCAGGTCTTCGCCCGTCAGGTCCACGCCCACGGCCGCCCCGGGGACATCCTCCTGCTGCTGTCCACCAGTGGCCGGAGCCGGAACCTCCTCCAGGCGGCGCAGGCCGCCCACCAGGTCGGCCTGCGTTGCTGGGCGCTGACCGGACCCGCCCCCAATCCGCTGGCCGACCTCTGCCACGAGACCCTCGCCGTCCCCGCGCCGGACGGGCAGATCGTCCAGGAACTGCACCTGGTCACCAGTCACCTGCTCTGCGAGTACGCCGAGCAGGCGCTGCCGGTGGTCCTGGCCGCCACCGCAGGCACGACGGACAGGCCGCCGGTGGCAGGGACGCCGTTGACCGGCCTGGAAGCCGAGGTGCCGTCCGACCTTCCAGCCGCCGGGCCGGTACGGACCGGGGTCGAGGTGGTCCCGGAGGGCGGGCAGCAGGTCGAGGGATTGAGGAGGTAAGTGTGAGGGGACCTCTGGTGGTGGTCGGCGACACCCTGCTCGACCGGGACGTGGAGGGGGCGGTGAACCGGCTCTGCCCGGACTCGCCGGTGCCGGTGCTCGACGAGACCTCGTCCACCGACCGGCCCGGCGGTGCCGGCCTGGCCGCGATGTTCGCGGCGGCTGCGCCGGATACCGAGGTCGTCCTGGTGACCGCCCTGGCCGACGATGCCGGCGCCGCGCGGCTCAGCTCGCTTCTCGCCGCGGCCGGAGTGCAGGTGTATGCCCTCGGGCTGGCCGGTGGGACTCCGGAGAAGGTCCGACTGCGGTCGCAGGGCCGGGTCCTGCTGCGCCATGACCGCGGTGGTGCTGTCGGTGAGCCCGGCCCTCCGGCTGAGGCGGTGCTGCGGGTCATCGCCGGGGCCGCCACGGTGCTGGTCAGTGACTATGGCCGCGGAGTCGCCGGGCAGCCCGCACTGCGGGCGGCGCTGGCCGGCACCCGGGCGCCGGTGGTCTGGGATCCGCATCCCCGGGGGCCGGCCGCGCTGCCCGGGGTGCACCTGGCCACGCCCAACGAGTCCGAGGTGCGGGAACTGGCGAAGGTGCCGCCGGGCGAGACTCGGCTGGTGACTGCGTCGCGGGGGGCGCTGGAGTTGCGTCAGCGGTGGCGGGCCCGGGCCGTCGCGGTGACGATGGGCGGCGATGGCGCGCTCCTCTGCCACGCCGGGACGACGCCGCTGATCGTGCCCGCGGTTTCCACAGCGGACGGTGATACCTGCGGTGCGGGGGATCGCTTCGCCGCCACCGCCGCCATCGCCCTGGCACAGGGTGCGTTGGTCTCCGAGGCGGTGCAGGAGGCGGTTGCCGAAGCGTGCGCGTACGTGGCGGGCGGGGGAGTGGCGAGCATGCTGCCGCCACCGGTTGGGCCGTTGCCATCAGTGGTGCCGGGCGTCCCGGCCGAGCGGGTCGGCGTGGCGGCTGCCGCCACGGTGGTCTCCGAGGTCCGCGCCGCCGGCGGCACCGTCGTCGCGACCGGCGGCTGCTTTGACCTGCTGCACGCGGGGCACGTGGCGACCCTGCAGGCCGCCCGTCAACTCGGCGACTGCCTGGTGGTCTGCCTCAACTCCGATGCCAGCGTCGCAGCGTTGAAGGGTCCGGACCGGCCGGTGATGCCGCAGGGCGACCGGAGCCGCCTACTTGCCGCGTTGAGCTGCGTCGATGCGGTCATGGTCTTCGACGATCCGACTCCGCAGGCGGCCCTGACCTGGCTGCGGCCCGACATCTGGGTCAAGGGGGGTGACTATGCCACCGGCGGTGGAGAGTCGGTGCTGCCGGAGGCGGACCTGGTGCGGCGGTGGGGCGGGCACACCGTGGTGGTGCCGTACCTGGACGGGCGCTCGACCACCGAGATGATCGCCGCAGCGCACCAGCGGGGTCGCGCCAGCACATCGGCGTCAACCGCAGTGCTGCGGCCAGACCCGCCAGCTGGGGTGGCGACCCGGCCGCACCGGTCGGCGGGGATCCGATGAACGCCGGGTACACGGTCCTGGTGACCGGTGGGTCGAGCGGGCTGGGCGCAGCGGTGGTATCGGCGGTGGCCGAGGCGGGTGGGCGACCACTGGTGTTGGACCGCCAGCCTCCGGCGGATGGGGTGCCGTGGGCGGCGTGCGATCTGGCCGACACCCGGGCAGCCGAGGCCGCCACCCGAGAGCTCGTCGAGGACAACGGGGGCTTGGACGCCGTGGTGACGGCAGCCGGAATGGATGTACCGGGTCGGCTGGCCGATCTGCCGGGGGAGGTCTGGGATCGGATCGTCACGGTTGACCTACTCGCCACCGCCGCCGTCATTCGGGCAGCGCTGCCGTTCCTTGAGGCGTCTCGGGGCCGGATTGTCACCGTCGCCTCGACGCTGGGGGTCAAGGCGGTCAGTGACGCGACGGCGTACTGCGCGGCCAAGTTCGGCGTGGTCGGATTCACCCGATCCCTCGCCGCCGAGCTCGCCGGCCGGGTTGGCGTGACCCTGCTCATCCCCGGTGGCATGCGTACTGCCTTCTTCGACGATCGTGACCCGCAGTACCGACCCGGGCCCGACGCGATCCTCAATGATCCCGCGGACACCGCCGCCGCGGTCATGTTCGCCCTAACCCAACCCGTTGGCAGTGCCGTCCGGGAACTGGTGGTCTGCGCCGAGCAGGAGTCTTCCTACCCGTGATCTTGATCCTTCGTGCGCTGGGCCTCGGGGACCTCGCCACCGCCGTGCCAGCCCTGCGTGCCCTGCGGGTCCACTACCCCGACCAGCGCCTGGTCCTGCTTGCCCCGCGCTGGCTGGCCCCGCTGGTTGAGCTGATCGGCGGAATCGACGAGCTGGTCGATACCGCCGACCTGGCTCACCCGCGGTGGCACGGCCCCGCCCCCGAACTGGCGGTTAATCTGCACGGCCGCGGGCCAGAGTCACACCGCCTGCTGGTCGGTACCCGCCCTCGTCGGCTGTTCGCCTTCGCCAACCGGGTCGCCGGGCATCACCACGGCCCCTCCTGGCGGGCCGACGAGCATGAGGTTCGTCGGTGGTGCCGCCTCCTGGCCTGGCACGGTGTTCCGACCGACCCGACCGACCTGGGCTTGCGCCGGCCAGCACCGGGGCGGACACCGACCGGGGTGACCGTGCTGCATCCTGGCTCCAAGATCCCGGGCAAACGCTGGCCGGTGGAGCGGTTCGCGGCCCTCGGCCGCCGACTCGCCGGCGCCGGTCATCAGATCGCTGTCACCGGCGACGTAACCGAGCTACCCCTCGCCCGCCGGCTCGCGCAGCTCGCCGGGCTGCCCGAGCGAACCGTACGAGCCGGCCACACCGGCCTGCGCGACCTCGCCAGCCTGGTCGCCCACGCCCGTCTGCTGATCAGCGGCGACACCGGTATCGCCCACCTTGCCACCGCCTATGGCACTCCCTCGGTGGTTCTCTTCGGTCCCCAGTCACCGGCCCACTGGGGGCCACCACCCGAACGGACGTGGCATCGGTGCCTCGGGGCGGATGGCGGAGGGGAGCGTCCGGGCTGGGACGGTGCGGAGGCCCATCCGGCGCTGGCGGCGGTCGACGTTGACCAGGTGCTGGTCGCCGTGGCCGAGGTGGAGCGGATGGTGCGGACGACCGGTGCGTTTGCGGCGTAGTGATCCGGGTCGGCCCGGCTACCGGCGCCACCGGCGTGGCCGGGGCTGGGGGTTCTGCGATCCGGCCGGTGAGCCGGTCCGTGATTCGGACCGGTTGGCTCGCCTGCGTGACCTCGTCATCCCGCCGGCCTGGCAGGACGTGTGGATCTCGCCGTACCCGAACGGGCATATCCAGGCCACCGGCGTTGACGCTGCTGGCCGCCGACAGTACCTGTACCACCCGGAGTGGCGGCGAAAGCGGGATGAGGCGAAGTTCGACCACGTGCTCGAGGTGGCCCGGCGGTTGCCCCGGTTGCGCGAGCGCGTCGCGGAGGATCTCGACGGTCGGGGACTGAGCCGAGAACGGGTGCTGGCCACTGTGGCCCGACTGTTGGACCTGGGCGCCTTTCGAGTAGGCAGCGAGCGGTACGCGGCCGGTGACGATCCGACGTTCGGGGTGTCCACCCTGCGCCCGGAGCACGCCCACTCCCGCCGTGGTTGCATGGTCCTCGAGTTTCCGGCGAAGGGTGGTGTCGAACAGATTCGTTGGATCGAGGATCCGGTGCTGTGTCGGGTGCTGGCCAACCTGCGGCGTCGTCGTCGTAGCGCGGCTCGACTCTTTGGCTACTGGGACGGCCGGCACTGGCGGGACGTGCGCCGAGACGATGTCAACGGGTATCTGCGGGTGGCCAGTGGCGGTGAGATGACCGCGAAGGATTTCCGGACCTGGCACGCCACGGTCCTGGCGGCCACCGGGCTGGCCGCTGCCGGCGGACAGCGTTCGGCCACCGCCCGCCGCCGTGCGGTGGCCGGGGTCATGCGTGAGGTGGCGGGGTTGCTCGGAAACACGCCGACGGTGGCCCGTGCGTCCTACGTCGACCCCCGGGTCGTGGACCTCTACCACGACGGAGTGCTGGCGCCGGTCGGTCGGTGGATGCCCCGTGAGGATGCCGAGCGGGGAGTCCTCGAACTGCTGGCCGAGGCCTGACCGGTGCCGGTCGTGCCCGAGTCGGGTGCCGCCACCCGGGCTGGGTTGGAGGTCCGGGTTGACCGGTGGCGCATGGAGAGGGCTCAGCGGCGGAAGATCGTTCGGATCGCGGCGACCAGCAGTAGGCCGCCTGCCACCACGCCGAGGAGACGTACGCCGGGGACATCGGCCGGGCTCGTCGCCTCGGCCAGGAGTTCGGGATCCATTCCTAGACTCTCCCGGGCCGGCCGCCACTTCAGCAACTGTTAGGTTTATTGACTATTTATTCGCGTGATGTGACCATGACATGGCGCCATCGCCGGGCGCAGGGACCCGGGGGAGGGGCATGATCGACTGGATTGCGAAGCGACCCGAGGTGGAGGCGTGACCACAAGTGAGGCCAACCTCGCGTCCCTGGCCGCCACCGTCCTTCAGCCGGGCTTCGTCGGTACCACCGCCCCGTCCTGGGTGCGCCGCTGGTTGGGGGACGGTCTCGGCGCGGTGGTGCTCTTCGCCCGCAACGTGGTCGACTCGGAGCAGGTCGCCGCGCTGACCGCGACGCTGCGCGCGGAGCGGTCGGATGTCATCGTCGCCATCGATGAGGAAGCCGGTGACGTGACCCGGATCGAGTCGGGTCTCGGCAGTTCCCGCCCCGGTAACCTGGCCCTCGGCGTGGTCGACGATCCGCTCCTGACCGAGGAGGTGGCCCACGACCTCGGCACGGAGCTGGCGGCGCTCGGGATCACCCTGAACTATGCGCCGGACGCCGACGTCAACTCCAATCCGGACAATCCGGTGATCGGAGTCCGCTCCTTCGGCGCGGATCCGAACCTCACCGCCCGGCACACCGCCGCCTGGGTGCGGGGCCTACAAGCCGGCGGTGTCGCCGCCTGCGCCAAACACTTCCCCGGGCACGGTGACACCCAGGTCGACTCCCACCACGGCCTGCCCCGGATCGCCGGTGATCGGAGCCGGCTGGACGCGGTGGAGCTGACCCCGTTTCGCGCCGCGATCTCCGCGGGCGTGCAGGCGATCATGACCGGCCACCTGTTCGTGCCCGCGCTGGACCCGGACCTACCGGCCACCCTGAGCCGCCGGATCCTCACCGGCCTGCTCCGGGACGAGCTGGGCTTCGCGGGGGTCGTGGTGACCGACGCGGTGGAGATGCGCGCGGTCGCCGACCGTTATGGCTTCACCGGCGCCGCGGTACGTGCCCTGGCCGCAGGTGCCGACGCCATCTGTGTCGGTGGTGAGCACGCCGACGAGGACGCGGCCCGGCGGCTGCGGGACGCGATCGTGGCCGCCGTTGCGGCGGGAACACTGCCCGAGGAACGCCTCGTCGAGGCGGCCAAGCGAGTCGACCAACTCGCCGCCGCCACCGCCGCCCGCCGGGGCGGTCGGCCCGTTCGCCCAGCGGCCAGGGATGGCTCGGCGGTGGGGTTCGCCGCCGCCCGCCGGGCCATCCGGGTCACGACGGACCGCGCCGGGCTGGGTACGCTGCCGCTGATCGGCCCCGCCCACGTGGTCGAGTTCGAATCGCCCCGCAACCTCGCGATCGGCACGGAGACCGCGTGGGGCGTCGCCGCGCCCCTGGCAGAGCTGCTACCAGGTACCACCGGCGTTCGGTACGCCGAGGCCGAGGTGCCCCCGGACCTCACCGCCGACGCCGGTGGTCGCCACCTCGTCCTCGTCGTCCGTGACCTGCACCGGCACCCGTGGATGCGGGCGGCCGTGACGCGCGCTTTGGCCGGCCGCCCGGATGCCGTCGTGGTCGAGCTGGGCGTACCCGAACTGGTCACCGGGGCGGTGCACGTCGCCACCTATGGCGCGACCCGAGCCGGCAGTCGGGCCGCGGCGGAGCTCCTGACCGGGATCGGCTGATCGCGGGTCGCGGCGGCCTGTGGAACGGGCTCGGTTGTTCGCGGGCCGAAGCGCGTCAGCGGTCGGGGAAGAGCCTCGCCATCTCGTCGAGCAGCCGATCCACGTCGGTGACAGTGTTGTAGTGGTACAAGCTGACGCGTACCGCCCCGCCGCTGTCCCGTAGCCCCAACGTCTGGAAGTACTCGTAGGCGTAGTAGTCACCGGCGGAGAGGCAGAGCCCCGCCGCGCCGAGCGCCGCCTGGGTTTCGGCCGGAGACCGGCCGGCCAACCGGAACGAGACCGTGGGGCAGCGGCGGGCCGGCGAGCCGAGCACGGTGACCCCGGGCAGCGCGGCGAGACCGTCGAGCAGTCGCGCCAAAAGCCCCTCCTCGTACGCGCGAGCCGCGTTCAGGCTGGTGCGCAGCCGCTCCCGCCGGCTTCCGGTGGCCGTCGGGTCCAGCCCGGCGAGGTGGTCCACGGCGACGGCCACCCCGGCCAACAGCGGAAAGCTGGGCGTGCCGTACTCGAATCGGTCGGGTACGGAGTCGGCGGCGGGACGCAGCTTCGCCGGGTACAGGTACTCCCAGCACGCCGGATCCGCCGCCACCGCGGCCACGTGGGGACCCGACCACTTGTAGGCGCTGGTGACCAGGAAGTCAGCGCCCAACGCGGTGCGGTCGGTCGGACCGTGCGGCACCGAGTGCACACCGTCCACGCAGACCAGCGCTCCGACGGCGTGGGCCGCCTTGGCGATCGCCGCCACCTCGGGCATCGTGCCGATCGCATTGCTGGCGGCGGTGACCGCTACCAACCGGGTCCGCTCGTTGACCAGATTGCCGTACTGGCCGGCCGGCAGCTCACCGGTGTGCACATCGAACTCGGCCCACCGTACGGTTGCGCCCGCCGCCTCGGCTGCCTGGATCCATGGCCGGACGTTGGCGTCGTGGTCGAGTCGGGACACCACCACCTCGTCTCCTGGTCGCCACGTCGCCCCGAGGGCGCGGGCCAGGGTGTAGGTGAGCGCCGTCGCGCTCGGGCCCAGCACCACCCCCTCCGGAACCGCGCCGAGCAGGTCGGCCACGGCCGTACGGGCGGCGGCCACCAGCTCCAGTGAGCGTCGGCCGGGAAGGTTGCCGCCGCTGCGGTTGCCGAGCGCCGCACCCATGGTCTCGGCCACCGCGGAAATCACCGGCGCGGCGGTCTGGGTGCCTCCGGCACCGTCGAAGTGGACGTGGCCCTCGGCCAGGGCAGGGTACGCGGCCCGAATGCGGGCGATGTCGAACGGCATGAGCGGACCCTAGCCCGTGCTGGCGAAGGCGGCCGAGGGTCGGTACGGCGACCGTCTCGTACCCTGGGGGCCGTGACGAACCGACGCGCTTCCCTCCCCCCGAAAACCCCCCGTCGGGCCGCCGGCCTCCTCGTCGGCCTGGCACTCGGCGCCGCCGTGCTGGCCGGTTGCGGCTCCTCCGAGGGAGTCTCCACCGACTGTGGGCTGGACGGCTGCATGGTCACCTTCGACCGCGACACCAACGCCGAGACCAGCATCCTCGGTGTTCAGGCCAAGTTGATCGGCGCCCAGGACGACCAGGTGACCGTCGAGGTCGCCGGCGAGCAGCTCACCCTCACCACCGGGCAGCCGGCCGCCGAGGTCGGCGGGCTCTCGGTCACGCTGGACAACGTCAACGCCGACCAGGTCGCTATCCGGGTGGCCCAGGGTTCGGGGGGCTGACCGCCTGGATCCCCGTTCGCCCCGGGGTGGATTCCCCGTTCGCCCCGGGGTGGATTCGCCGAGGCTACTGCCGTTGGCGTGGCGTACGGTAGCTCCGGGCAGGTGCCGTCAGCGTCATCGCTCCGGCATCCTCCTTCGGTGCCTTCTGCCTCCTCCGCTGTTGTGACCAGAAGGTCTGAGCTGGTCGGCCCGGCCAATCGCCGGCACCATTGGGCCTTCGCCGGGCGTCCCGACGTCCGGTTGGTGAGGAGGAGAGACCGTGCAGAGCTATCTCGGGACGATCATCGCCGCGCTTGCCGCCGCGGCGGGCGCCCTGTTCGTGGTCGGCGTCGCGCACCGGATAACCCGGCGGCTCGGTCAGCGTTCACTGCTGTTGACCGGGCTGGCCCAGCACGCACACCGCGCCTTCCAGGTGGCGGCGACCATCCTCGCCGTGCAGTTCGCCGTGCGGTTCACCACCGGCTACGCGACCGGTACCGGCTGGCGCCAGGCCCTACTGCACATCCTGGTTCTCGGTGTGATCGCCGCCACCGCCTGGCTGGTCGCCGCGTTGCTGGTGGTGGTCGAGGACACCGCGCTCGCCCGGTTCCAGGTCGAGGTGGCGGACAACCGGCACCGCCGGATCCGCACCCAGGTGGTGCTACTGCGTCGGTTGACCATCGCGGTGGTCATCATCCTGGCGCTCGGCGTGATGCTGATGACCTTCCCTGCCGTTCGCGGGATCGGCGCTGGGGTGCTGACCAGTGCTGGTGTGGTCGGTGTGGTGGCGGCGCTGGCCGCGCAGAGTCTGCTGGGTAACGTCTTCGCCGGCCTCCAGCTCGCCTTCAGCGACGCCGTACGCCTCGGCGACGTGGTGGTCGTGGACGGAGAGTGGGGTCGGATCGAGGAGCTGACCCTCAGCTACGTGGTGTTGCGAATCTGGGACGACCGGCGGTTGATCCTGCCCACGTCGTACTTCACCAGCAAGCCGTTCCAGAACTGGACCCGGACCGAGGCCGCGGTGCTCGGTACCGCCGAGTTCGACGTCGACTGGTCGATCTCGGTGCAGGCGATGCGGGAGGAGCTACGTCGCCTGGTGGAGAACAGCGAACTGTGGGACGGCCGAGTCTGCGTGTTGCAGGTGATCGACGCCACCGGCGGCATGATCAAAGTGCGCGCGTTGGTCAGCGCGGAGAACGCCGGCAGCCTCTGGGATCTGCGCTGCCTGGTCCGCGAGCACCTGGTCGCCTGGGTGTGGGAGCAGCGGCCGACCGCGATGCCCCGCACGCGGGCCGAGGTCGGTGATGCCGGGGGCGGCCAGCCGTGGCAGTGGGTCCCGCCCCGCCACCGGCCCCAGACAGCGGGCGGCCTCGCCGACGGTGCGGGGTCCGACGATGCGCGGATCTTCGGCGGCAGCGAGGACGGCGCGGCCCGCAGCGAGGCCTTCGTTGGCCCGGACGAGCCGGCTGACTCCCGCCGCTAACCGCCTCCGTCCGCCGGCTGGTTAGGCCTGACCGGCTGCCCGTGATGAGCATCCACCGCTGTCGTCGGCTGCGCCGGCTTGGCCGGGGGAGTTAGCGTGACGTGGTCGGGCGGGGGACGTTGGGCCGAGCGAGAGACGTTTGGAACGGCGTTTTGGGGGGACCTGCTGCGCGACCCCGTGACCTGCGTCGCGTGGTGGCAGCACAGGCGACGGATCGACGGACGGCTCCCTGGGGGCATGGAGCGCGGTGACGAGGAGAGGAGGACAGCATGGCTGACGTGGCGAACGCCCGCCCAACCCAGGCCGGGAGCGAGCCGTCCACCGCCGAACTGGTGCAGCGGGCCACGGAGCAGGTTTCCCGGCTGGTCCGCGACGAGCTGACGCTGGCCCGAGCGGAGTTGGCCCAGAAGGGGAAGCACGCCGGAATCGGCATCGGCCTCTTCGGTGGCGCCGGGGTGCTGGCACTCTACGGGCTCGGTGCGCTCGCGGCGACGGTGATCCTGCTGCTCGCCCTGGTCGTGCCCGCCTGGGTGGCCGCCCTGATCGTCGCGGTGGTGCTCTTCGTCGCCGCCGGGGTTCTCGCCCTGGTCGGCAAGAAGCAGGTCACTCAGGCGGTCCCGCCGGTGCCGGCGGGCACGGTGCGCAGCGTCCGGGCGGATGTCGATACCGTCACCGCGGCGGTGAAGGATGGGAGAGCCGCGGTGCAGGACGGGAGACGGGCATGACAGGTAACGGGCGGGCCAGCGGGGACACCGAGGCCCTCCGGGAGGAGATCCGGCGGACCCGGATCGAACTCAGCGAAACCATGGAGGCACTGGCCGCCAAGGCCGATGTGAAGAAGCGTCTGCGCTCCTCGGCCGAGCAGGCGAAGGGGCGGATGCGCGAGCAGGCGACCGTGGCGGCGGCCCGGGTACGCGGGCGGGCCCGGCCGCGAGGTGAACGGGTTCACGGCAGTTCGGTGCCGTTCACCGCGTTGGCTGCGGGTGCGGTGGCCGCCGTCGTCGTACTGATGATCGTCCGGGGGAGGCGTCGGTGAGCAAAGGATTGGGAAAGGCCGCCTACAAACCGGTCGGCATTCTGCTGGGTTTCGCCGCCGGTGCCGCTGCGGGCGCCATCTTCGAGCAGGTGTGGAAGGTGGCGGGTGCTGGCGAGGCGCCGAACGCCACCGACGAGGACCGCGGTTGGGGCGAGATCCTGGCCGCGGCGGCGTTGCAGGGGGCGATCTTCGCGGTCGTCCGGGCGGCCGTGGACCGGGGCGGGGCGGTGGGGCTGCGCCGGATGACGGGCAACTGGCCGAAGTGACGACGGCTCGGTTTTGGGCTGGCGCTCGTCGAATTCAGGGCGGCATGCGGCCTTTCCGCCGGTTTGCGGGGGCCAGCCGGACCGATCTTTGGCATCCGACAGGTCACATGTCAGAGAATTTCGTCCGGTAGGCTGTGCAGAGTTTTTGCGTACGTGGTTTGCTGTTCCACGCTGTTGAAGAGATGGCGTGGGTTGAGAGAAGTCTCCTTCATCGGGGGCCGCCTCAGGCGCCGCTGCTCGAAAACGGCCAACCGGCCGCACGGCGTGCTCGGCCGCCAGTTTTAGAAGGAGATACACATGGCGCAGGGAACCGTGAAGTGGTTCAACGCTGACAAGGGCTTCGGCTTCATCACCGTCGACGGCGGGGGTGCTGACGTGTTCGTCCACTTCTCGGCCATCCAGACCAGCGGCTACCGCACGCTGGAGGAGAACCAGCGGGTGGAGTTCGAGATCGCCCAGGGTCAGAAGGGTCCGCAGGCCGAGCAGGTCCGCCCCCTCTGAACCACGCCGACCGGCGTACTGCCGGTCAATGGCTGATCCGGCTCGCCCGGATCGACGTGAACCCCGCATCCCACTCCGGGATGCGGGGTCTCGTCGTTGTGGGGGTCCTGTGGGGCTCAGCGGCGGCGGGTGCGTAGGCCGAGCCAGAGCGCGACCAACCCGGCGAGCGCGAGCACCGGACCGGCGACCGCCCAGAGCCGTACTCCGGTCATCACACTGCCCTCGATGTATCCCAGCCCCTGTACCGTCCAGAGGGCTCCGAGCACCACGGCCAGTAGCCCGAGCGCGAGTGCCAGCCAGCCCCGTAGCACGACTTCCCGTTCCCGCCCGCCTGGGGCGTTCGTCCCGTTCACCACCGGTCGTGGACCTGCGGCCGAACCAGGTCGTCGTACACGTCGGCGACGACAGCACCTTCCTGGTCGGAGAGGCTCCGCTGGCTGGCTGTCTCGGCATTCGTCCGGGCCTGGGTCACGTCCCGGGCACCGGGGATCACCACCGTCATCCCGGGCTGGTCGATGACCCAGCGCAGCGCGAACTGCGCCATCGTCCGCTCCGTGCCGACCAGCGGCGCGAGCCGGCGGACAGCGGCCAGGCCGCGGGTGAGGTCGACGCCGGCGAAGGTTTCACCGACGTCGAACGCCTCGCCCCGCCGGTTGTAGGTGCGGTGGTCGTTCGGGGCAAAGGTGGTGTGTTCGTCGTATCGGCCGGAGAGTAACCCACTGGCCAGCGGTACCCGGGCGATGATGCCGACGCCGGCCTCGGCGGCAGCCGGTAGGACCCGCTCCAGGGGCTTGTGGCGCAGCGCGTTGAGGATGATCTGGACGCTGGCCACTCCGGGCCGAGCGATTGCGGTGAGCGCCTCCGCGCAGGTCTCCACACTCACGCCGTATCCAGCGATCCGTTCCTCGGCGACCAGGGTGTCGAGGGCCTCGAAGACCGCGTCGTCGGCGAAGACCGGTGTCGGTGGGCAGTGCAGTTGCACCAGGTCGAGGATGTCGACCCCGAGGTTCCTCCGGGACCGGTCGGTCCACTCTCGGAGGTGGGCGAGGGTGTACGCCTCGGGCCGCTGCTCCACCCGTCGGCCCGTCTTCGTCGCGACGGTGAGGTCGGCGTCGGGCCGGGTGCGCAGGAACCGGCCGATCAACGTCTCGCTGCGCCCGTCGCCGTAGACATCGGCGGTGTCGAGGAAGGAGACCCCGGAGTCGACGGCGGCGGCGAGGACGCTCAGGGCGGCCTCCTCGCTGACGGTGCCCCAGTCGGCTCCGAGCTGCCAGGTGCCGAGGCCAACCACGCCGACGGCACGGTTCAGCCTGGGAAAGGTGCGCTGCTCCATGAGGTGAGCCTAATGATTCAGGCTTGTCCAGACTCACGGTGGGCCTTAATCTAACAAGACGTACGTACGGTTTGGGGGCGTCATGTGGGATCCGATGACATATCTGCGCTACGGCGACGAACGGGCCCGGCCGTTCCATGACCTGCTTGCCCGGGTGCCGACCGTCCGGCCCCGGGCGGTGGTTGACCTCGGCTGTGGGCCCGGCACGTTGACCGCCCTCCTCGCCGAACGCTGGCCCGGCAGCCGGATCACCGGCCTCGACGCCGCACCGGAGATGATCGACCGGGCCGCCAGGCTGGACAGCCCGGTGGAGTTCGCCGTCGCCGATGTCCACCACTGGCGCCCGGGCCGAGACCAGGACGTCGTCATCAGCAACGCCGTGCTCCAGTGGGTACCCGACCACCGGGCCCTGCTCACCCGCTGGGCTCGCGAGCTGCCCGCTGGCGCCGTCATCGCGGTGCAGGTGCCGGGTAACTTCGACGCGCCGTCGCACCGGGCACTGCGGACGGTGGCCAACCGTCCTGCCTGGCGCACGCTGCTCGGCCCGCTGCTCCGCGAGGCACCCGTGGACGACTCGGTCGGCTACGCCCGACTGTTGGCCACCGAGGGCTGCACGGTGGACGCCTGGGAGACTAGCTACGTGCACCTGCTTCCGGCTCCGGCCGACGCTGACCATCCGGTGCTGCGTTGGATGGAGGGGACCGCGCTGCGTCCGGTGCGCGCCACGCTCGACGCCGCCAGCTGGGCCGACTTTCGGGTGGAACTGGGCGTACGGCTCGCCGAGGCGTACCCGGTGCAGCAGGGCCAGGTGTGCTTTCCGTTCCGCCGCGTCTTTTTCGTTGCCCGTACCGCCGCCGCCCGCGGAGAGGAGAACCTGTGACTGACCTGTCCACCTTCGTCGCCGGACTACCCAAGGCAGAGCTGCACGTGCACCACGTCGGCTCCGCCTCGCCCCGGATCGTCGCCGAGTTGGCCGCCCGGCACGAGGGGCGTAGCCCGGTCCCGGCCGACCCGGCCGCCCTCGCCGACTACTTTGCCTTCCGCGACTTCGCGCACTTCGTCGAGGTCTACCTGAGCGTGGTGGACCTGATCCGGGACCAGGAGGACGTCTGGCTCCTCACCCACGAGGTGGCCCGGGAACTGGCCCGCCAGCAGGTCCGCTACGCGGAGCTGACGGTCACCCCGTACTCGCACGTGCACCGTGGCATTCCCGCGCCGGCGTTCTGCGAGGCGATCGAGGACGCTCGCAAACGGGCGGCCGCCGACTTCGGTATCGAGCTGCGCTGGTGCTTCGACATCCCCGGTGAAGCCGGCCTGCCGGCCGCCGAGGAGACCCTGCGGATCAGCCTGGACGAGCGCCCCGACGGCCTGATCAGCTTCGGGCTGGGTGGCCCGGAGATCGGTGTGCCCCGACCCCAGTTCAAGCCGTACTTCGACCAGGCGCGGGCGGCCGGCCTTCGGTCGGCGCCGCACGCCGGGGAGACCACCGGGGCGCAGACCGTCTGGGACGCGCTGCGTGACCTGGGCGCCGAACGAATCGGACACGGCATCGCCGCCGTCGAGGACCCCGAACTGCTCGAGTTCCTGGCTGAGCGGCAGATCGCCCTGGAGGTGTGTCCGACCTCCAACGTCCGCACCCGCGCGGTGCCTCGGATCGAGGAGCACCCGTTGCCCCGGTTGGTCGGTGCCGGGCTGTTGGTCACGATCAACTCCGATGATCCGCCGATGTTCGGCACCACCCTCAACGACGAGTACGCGGTGGCTGCCCGGCTGCTCGGCCTCGGTCCGCAGGGCGTCGTCGCGCTGGCCCACAACGCGGTGAGCGCGTCGTTCCTCGATCCTGCGAGCAAGCAACGGATCGCTGGGGAGATCGACGCCTACCTGGCGCGCGCGTCCTGACATGGGGTGCGCGCGGCGGGAGGAGGGGGGGAACGGGTTCCCGCCGCGCGCACGGCTCCACCGGCCGGGGCTGCGCTGGGCGGCGGGCCGGTGAAATGGTGGGTCGCCCCCGATCCTGGCAGACCGGGGCTGGCGCAGCGCCGGCGTTAAGCCGGATCTAAGGAGAACTTACGCGTGGGCACAGCTCGGTCAGTTCAGCGATCAGCCGGGCGGTACCAGTTCCAGCGCCGGCGGCTGCCGGCTTGGTCGCGGGCCTCGCGGGCCATTCGGCCTACCAGACCGAACCGGCTGACCTGCCGCGGTGTCGCCTCCGGGTCGGCCAGCAGCATCACCACGCTCGCCCCGCCCAGTCGGGCCCGGTCGATGCTGACCGAACCGTTGGCCTGCACCGCGACCCGCTTCGCGATATCCAGGCCGAGCCCGGTCGAGCCACGGTCGCTGGCACCCCGGCGCAGTGCCCGGTCCGGGTCCGCGACGCCCGGCCCGGCATCGTCGATGCGGATGGCGACGTATCCGTCCCGCCGGGAGACCGCTACCTCGAACGCCGTTCCCTGGGACGTGTAACGGAACACATTGCCGATCACCGCGTCCAGTGCGGCGGCCAGCTCCGCGCGCGGCACCGGCACCGGGATGCGCAGCTGCGCCCCGGTGACCCGGTACGGCCGGTTCTGGTCGCCGGCCAGCGCGGACCAGAACCTCATCCGTGTCCGGACCACCTCGCTGGCATCGCAGCTACCCGGTGCGGTCTCCTGGGTGGCCGCCTTACGGGTGGTCTTGATCAACTGGTCGACCTCGCCCTCCAGCGTGGCGATTGCCTGTCGGATCCGCCGGATTCCACGCCGACGATCCAGCTCTGCCTCGCTGAAGGTTCCGATGCTGGTGTCGTCCGGGTCCAGCGCCTCGGCGTCCAGCCGAAGCGCGGTCAGCGGGGTTCGTAGTCGGTGGGACAGGTCGGCCACCAGTTCCCGCTCGTCCGCGCGGGTGGCGACGAGGTGCTCGGCCATCCGGTTGAACGCGTACCCGGCCTCGACCAACTCTCGTGGACCGCTCGGCTCCACCCGGACGTTGAGGTCGCCCGCGCCGAGGGCCAGCGCTCCCTGCGCCAGGTCCCGGGCCGCGGACACCGTGCGGGTCGCCACACGATCAACCACCAGCACCGCTGCGGCGACCAGCGCCGCCGCCACGCCGACCGGAAGCCACCACGGGCTCCCGTCGCCGAAACCGGTGGCGGGCAGCGCCAGAAATGTGAGGGCCGTGAGCGTGCACACACCCGCCACGGTCAGGGCCAGCGACCACCTCAGCCGGGCGCTACCAGTCGGAGGCCCACCCCCCGCACGGTGCGCAGGTAGCGCGGCTTCGCCGCGGTCTCGCCCATTTTGCGACGTAGCCAGTAGAGGTGAACGTCGATGGTCTGGTCCTCGCCGACCGACGGTTGTCGCCATACCTCCTCCAAGAGTTCCCGGCGCGACACTACCCGGCCCGGTCGCGCGGCCAGGTACGCCAGCAGGTCGAACTCCTTACGGGTCAGTGCCAACGGCTCCCCGTCCAGTTCGGCACTGCGTTCGCCGACATCGATGCGCAGCCCGCCGACCTCGTGAACGGCGGGCTGGACTGTCCGACTGGCCCGTCCGACCCGCCGCAGCACGGTCGTGATCCGGGCGTCCAGGTGCGCCCCGGTGAACGGCTTGACCATGTAGTCGTCGGCGCCGGCGCGCAGCAGCCGGACCACCGACTGTTCGTCGTCGCGCGCGGTGGCGATGATGATCGGGATGTCGGTGATACCCCGCAGCATCCGAAGGGCGTCGGAACCGTCGAGGTCGGGCAGGCCCAGGTCGAGCACCACGAGGTCGGGTGTCTCCGCCGCCACCCGGCGCAGGGCCTCGAGCGCGGTGCCAACAGCGTGTACGGCGTGCCCCCGGCCGGTGAGGGAGCGCAGCATTGCGCCGCGGACGACGTGATCGTCTTCGACCAGGAGCACGTTGGCCACTCCAAGACGGTACTCGGTACGGCAAGCTGGTCGCGTTGCGGCATCGCGGCGAAAGCGGCAAGCTGGTACAACGATGTCCTTCACCCTCTTCGCCGACACGAGGCTCGCGCTCGCCCGGGACGCGTTGGCCGGGCTGTCGGTCGGTGACGCCCTCGGCTCCCAGTTCTTCGTCCCCGGTCGCCAGCCGGCCGACCTGGCCGCCGGCTGGCTCCCGCCGTCCCCGTGGGAGTGGACCGACGACACCGAGATGGCCTGCTCGATCGTCGCCGCGCTCGGCGAGACCGGGTGGATCGACCGGGACGCGCTCGCCCTGGCCTTCGCCGAGCGGTGCGAACCGTACCGGGGATACGGTCGGGGGGCGGTCGGCCTCCTACGGCTGATCCGCACCGGCACCCCATGGCCGGTGGCCGCGGCCTCCGCCTTCGCCGGGCAGGGCTCCTGCGGCAACGGCGCCGCGATGCGGGTCGGGCCGCTCGGGGCATACTTCGCTGACTCGAGCACCCGCGCGGCCGCCCAGGCCCGCGCCTCGGCCGAGGTGACCCACGCCCATCCGGAGGGCATCGCCGGTGCGGTGGCGGTGGCGGTGGCGGCGTCGCTGGCCGCCCGGGGCCGGCTGAACGGTCACCGCCCAGCGCCGGAGCGACTGCTCGCAGGGGTCGCTGCCGCGCTCGACCCAGCGACCGACGTGCACCGTGGGGTCTGTCGGGCCGCGGGTCTGCTCGGCCGTCCGCTGGGAACGGCGGTCGCCGAACTCGGCAACGGGTCCCGTGCTACCGCACCGGACACTGTCGCCTTCACCTGCTGGGTCGCCGCCGCTCACCTTGACGACTACCCGGCGGCCGTGCGGGCCTGCGTCGAGGCGGGCGGGGACATGGACACCACCACGGCGATCGTCGGCGCGATCGTCGCGGCCCACACCGGCGTCGGCACCCCGACCGGAGTGCCGACCGAGTGGGTGGACGCCCGCGAACCGCTGCCGGACTGGTTGCCCTGAGAGCCGGTGGCCCGGCCGCGGCGGGTGCGCGGCGGGTCGACCGATAGCATCGGCAGCGAGTCGTACCGTCTGCCATGAGGAGTCACCGTGTCCGCACCCCGTAACCCCGTCGTGGCCGACCCCGTTGTCGTGGCCGCCGGGACGACGGCGGCCGACGCGGTCGCGGCGGCCGGACTGCCGATGACCGGTCGCGGTGCGGTCGTCGTGGTGCGGGACCCGCGGGGCCAGCTTCGCGACCTTGACTGGACCCCGGAACAGGAGACCATGGTCGAGCCGGTCGGCATCGACACCCCGGACGGGCTGGCCGTGCTCCGGCACTCCACGGCCCATGTGCTCGCCCAGGCCGTGCAGGATCTCTTTCCCGAGGCGAAGCTGGGCATCGGCCCGCCGATCGAGAATGGCTTCTACTACGACTTCGCGGTTGACCAGCCGTTCCAGCCCGAGGACCTGACGAAGCTGGAAAAGCGGATGCAGGAGATCATCAAGTCTGGTCAGCGGTTCCGCCGCCGCCGCTTCCGGGACCTGGACGAGGCCCGTGGCGAACTCGCGGCTGAGCCGTTCAAACTGGAGCTGATCGAGCTCAAGGGCGACGGGCTGGACTCCTCCCAGGTGATGGAGGTTGGCGGCGGCGAACTGACCAGCTACGACAATCTCGCCGCCGACGCGGACAAGGTCTGCTGGTCGGATCTGTGCCGCGGTCCGCACCTGCCGAACACCCGACTGATCGGGGCGTTCAAGCTGATGCGGTCGGCCGCTGCATACTGGCGTGGCTCGGAGAAGAACCCACAGCTACAGCGGGTGTACGGCACCGCGTGGCCGACCCGCGACGAGCTGAAGGCGTACCTGCGGTTGTTGGAGGAGGCCGCCCGGCGTGACCACCGCAAGCTGGGTGCGGACCTCGACCTGTTCAGCTTCCCCGATGAGATCGGCTCCGGCCTCCCGGTGTTTCACCCCAAGGGCGGCGTGCTCAAGCGGACGATGGAGGACTACGTCCGGTCCCGGCACATCGAGGAGGGTTTCGACTACGTCGGCACCCCGCACATCTCGAAGGAAGGCCTCTTCCACACCTCGGGCCACCTGCCGTACTACGCCGACGGGATGTTCCCGCCCATGCAGTTCGAAGGGGCGGACTACTACCTCAAGGCGATGAACTGCCCGATGCACAACCTGATCTACCGGTCGCGCGGGCGTTCCTACCGGGAACTGCCGATGCGGCTGTTCGAGTTCGGCTCGGTCTACCGGTACGAGAAGTCCGGCGTCATCCACGGGTTGACCCGGGTGCGTGGGTTCACCCAGGACGACTCGCACTCCTACTGCACCAAGGAGCAGGCACCAGCGGAGATCAAGCACCTGCTGGCCTTCGTGCTCGGCCTCCTACAGGACTTCGGTATCACCGACTTCTTCCTCGAACTGTCCACCCGCGACGACACCAAGCCGGACAAGTTCGTCGGTTCCGCCGAGGACTGGGCGACGGCGACGGCGGTGCTGGAGCAGTGCGCCCGCGACACTGGGCTCGAGCTGGTGCCGGACCCGGGGGGTGCGGCCTTCTACGGCCCGAAGATCTCGGTCCAGGCCAAGGACGCCATCGGCCGTACCTGGCAGATGTCGACGATCCAGTACGACTTCAACCAGCCGGCGGGCTTCGGGCTGGAGTACCAGGCAGCCGACGGTACCCGCCAGCAGCCGATCATGATTCACTGCGCGAAGTTCGGTTCGATCGAGCGCTTCATCGGCGTACTCACCGAGCACTACGCCGGAGCGTTCCCGGCCTGGTTGGCGCCGGTGCAGGTGGTCGGCATCCCGATCCGCGCAGAGCATACCGAGTACCTGGACGGCTTCGTCGCCGCACTGCGCGCCGCGGGTATCCGGGCCCAGGTCGACGCCGGTGACGACCGGATGCAGAAGAAGATCCGCACCGCCCAGCAGCAGAAGATCCCGTTCATGGTGATCGCTGGCGACGACGACGTGGCGGCGGGCACCATGTCGTTCCGCTACCGGGACGGCTCGCAGCGTAACGGTGTGCCGGCGGCCGAGGCGGTCAACCACGTCCTCGATGTGGTCAACTCCCGCGCCAACCAGGGCCCCTCCGCTGCCGAGGGGTGACGGGCGCCGGGCCAGCGGCTACGGCCCACCCGGCGGTGGGCCGTAGGATCGCTGCTGTGACTGGGGCGGAGGAACACACCGACAGCGACGCTATGGCCGACGGTCTGGACCGGCTCTGGACCCCCCATCGGATGACGTACATCTCCGGTGGGGACCGGCCCGAGGGCGGATACGAGCGGCCCGGCGGCTGCCCCTTCTGTCTCGCCCCCCGGCGTCCGGAGCCGGAGAACCTGGTCGTGACGCGGGGTGAGCACGTGTTCGTGGTGCTCAACCTGTACCCGTACAACCCGGGGCACCTCCTGGTCTGCCCCTACCGGCATGTTGCCGACTACACCGACCTCGACGACCGGGAGACGGCGGAGCTGGCCGCCGTTACCCAGACCGCGATGCGTGTCATCCGCAAGGTCAGCAGTGCGCACGGCTTCAACCTCGGGATGAACCAGGGCGGGGTCGCCGGCGCCGGTATCGCCGCGCACCTGCACCAGCACGTGGTGCCCCGGTGGGGCGGTGACGCCAACTTCATGCCGGTGATCGGTCGTACCAAGGTTCTGCCGCAGCTGCTCGGTGACACCCGCGCGTTGCTGGCCAGTGCCTGGCCCTCCTGACTCCGCCGATCCAGTGGTGCCGCCGCCCCGCCGGCGGACCGGAGATGGCGACCACCGTCGCGGTACGCGCTCAGGCGTCCTCTGCGCGGACCCGGTCGGCCCGGTGGCTGGGCATGGGTTCGTAGCGGGCGAACTCGCGGCGGAAGGTGCCCGTACCGGCGGTCATCGAGCGCAGCTCCACCGCGTAGCGGAGGAGTTCGGTCGCGGCGACCTCGGCGCGGACCAGCGTTCGCCCTTCGGCGGTGGTGTCGGGTTCGGTGCCGAGCACCCGGCCGTGCCGGCCGGAGAGGTCGCCCAGCACCGCGCCGACCGACCCGTCGGGCACCCGGACAACCACCTCGTCGACCGGTTCCAGCAGTATCGGCTGGCCCTTGTCGGCCGCGTCCTTGAGCGCCAGCGCACCGGCGGTCTGGAACGCCGCGTCGGAGGAGTCGACGCTGTGGGCCTTTCCGTCCACGAGCGTCACCCGCAGGTCCACAAGGGGTGCGCCAGCCGCCAGTCCCCGCTCCAGCTGGGCACGGACCCCCTTCTCCACCGATGGGATGTAGTTGTGCGGTACGGCCCCGCCCACCACCCGGTTGACGAACTCGAAGCCGGTGCCACGGGGTAGCGGTTCCACCTCGATGTCGCA
Organism: Salinispora tropica CNB-440; assembly: GCF_000016425.1. GTDB lineage: Bacteria > Actinomycetota > Actinomycetes > Mycobacteriales > Micromonosporaceae > Micromonospora > Micromonospora tropica. The sequence goes on from NC_009380.1 coordinate 2,040,224, forward strand.
GACGGCGTACTGGCCGTGCCCGCCGGACTGCTTGACGTGCCGGCCGTGCCCCTTCGCCGGCACGGTGAACGTCTCCCGAAGGGCGACCCGCACCGGTGCCGTGTCCAGCTCCACCCCGCCGCTCCGCAACCGATCCAGCACCACGTCGGCATGCGCCTCACCCATGCACCAGAGCACCAGCTGATGGGTCTCGCTGTCCCGGTGTAGCCGCAGGCTGGGGTCACCGGCCACCAGCCGGGCCAGGTTGCGGGCGAGTGCGTCCTCGTCGGCACGGGTACGCGCCACGATCGCCACCGGCAGGAGCGGCTCCGGCATCTCCCAGGGCGCGACCAGCAGCGGGTCGTCCTTGGCCGAGATGGTGTCGCCGGTCTCCGCGCTGCCCGACTTGGTGAGCGCACAGAGGTCACCGGCGACACCGGCGCGCACCTCGCGCAGCGCCGCGCCGAGCGGCGAGTAGAGGTGGGCGACCCGCTCGTCGGCGTCGTGGTCCGGGTGGCCGCGGTCAGCCAGACCATGCCCGGAGACGTGCACGACCTGTTCGGGGCGGAGCGTGCCGGAGAAGACCCGGACCAGGGAGACCCGCCCCACATGTCGGTCGATGGTGGTCTTGACCACCTCGGCGACCAGTGGCCCGGCCGGATCGCAGGCCAGCGGGGGGTGGGGGGTGCCGTCCACCCCGGTCACCGCCGGGAGGTCATGCTCCAGCGGTGAGGGGAAAGCCGCGGTGAGCACCTCCAACAGGGCGTCGAGCCCGACCCCGGTCTGCGCGCAGACCGGCACGACGGGATAGAAGTGACCGCGTGCGACCGCCTTCTCCAGATCCTCGACGAGGATGTCGGTGCCGATCTCGGCACCCTCGAGGTACCGGTCCATGAGGGTCTCGTCCTCGCTCTCGGCGATGATCCCCTCGATCAGTTCGTTGCGGGACTCGGCGATCGCCGGCAGGTGCTCCGGGTCCGGCTGCCGCACCTCGGCGGGCAGCCCGGCGGTGTAGTCGAGGATCCGGCGGGTGATCAGCCCGAGCAGTCCGGCGGTGGAGACGCCGTCGTCGCCGAGCATCGGCAGGTAGAGCGGGAGCACGTTGTCGCCGAACACCCGCTGGCAGAGGGCGACCGCCTCGTCGAAGTCCGCGCGTGGGTGGTCCAGCCGGGAGACGGCTACCGCGCGGGGCATGTTCACGGCCGCGCACTCCTCCCACAACGCGGCGGTGGTGGCATCCATCCCGTCCACGGCGGAGACGACGAAGAGCGCGGCATCGGCGGCCCGCAGCCCGGCGCGCAGCTCGCCGACGAAGTCCGCGTAGCCGGGGGTGTCCAGCAGGTTGACCTTGATCCCGTCGTGCACGAGCGGCGCGCAGGCCAGGGTCACCGACCGCTGTTGGCGGACGGCCGCCGGATCGTGGTCGCAGGTGGTGGTGCCGTCGGCGACGTTCCCGGCGCGGCCGATCGTGCCGGTCGCCGCGAGTAACGCCTCGACCAGGGTCGTCTTGCCGGCACCGGAGTGCCCGACGAGCACCACGTTGCGGATGTCTCCGGGGTGGGTCACCGCCGGTACCGCGCCGGCGACCCCCTTGTCCTGACTCTTCTGCGCCATGGGCGCACCTCCCTCAGCCGGTGTGTGGTGGCGACCGCCGCGCGCGAGAGAAAGCGGCTTGGGGCGGGTGCGCGGCGATATCCTCCGGGGTACTGCTGTTCAGCGGGAACGGGACGGGCGGAGCGGTGAGTTGCCTCACCTTTCTGGGTCGATCAGACACCCCGATGCCCGTACGGCACAAGTTCCCTCGGGCGGGTCGCCCGACCGTCCGTACCGCTGGGAGCACCGGACCGTTATCGTGGGACCGCCATGGCGAAGATCTTCCAAGTGACGGCCCGTGCGGGCATGACCCGCGTCGTCGAACCGGTCGCACGCCGCCTGCTACGTGCGGGCGTGACCCCCAACACGGTTACCGTGACGGGCACCCTCGGGGTGCTCGTCGGAGCGCTCGGCTTCGGAGCCCGCGGTCATCTCGTCGCCGGCGCGTTGATCGTCACCGTCTTCGCCCTCACCGATCTGCTGGACGGGACGATGGCCCGGATGAGCGGTGGCTCCACCCGGTTCGGGGCGTTCCTCGACTCGAGCATGGACCGGGTCGCCGACAGCGCGGTCTTCGGGGCGGTGGCCTACTACCTCGCCACTGAGGGCGACCACTCGGGGGTCGCCGCCGCGTTGCTCTGTCTGGCCGCCGGTGGACTCGTCTCGTACGTGAAGGCGCGGGCCGAAGGGCTCGGCCTGACCTGCAACGTGGGCATTGCCGAACGCACGGAGCGGCTGCTGATCGTCGGCGTCGGGGGCCTGGTGGCCGGTCTCGGCCTGAAGGTCGCCCTGCCGGCCGCGCTCTGGCTGCTCGCCGCCGTCTCGATCTTCACGGTGGGGCAGCGGATGGCCCACGTGTACCGGCAGGCCCAGCAGGTCTCCACCGCTTCGGGCAGGCAGGGGTGAGGGCGGTCGAGGGGCGGCGCCGGTGAACCTCACCGAGCTGGCCTACCTCGCGGGGTGGCGTGCGGTCCGGGCACTGCCCCGGCCGGTGGCGGCCACCGTCTTCCGGGCGGGCGCCGACCACACCTACCGCCGCGGCGGTGGTGGCACGGCCCGACTCCGCGCCAACCTGCGCCGGGTGGTGGGGCCGGAGGTTTCCGAGGCCGAGCTGGACGGGTTGGTTCGAGCCGGTCTGCGCTCCTACGCCCGGTACTGGATGGAGACGTTCCGTCTGCCCACGCTGAGCCGGGCCGAGCTGCTCGCCAGATTCCGGCTTGACCGCGAGGAGACGCTCGCCGCGGATGTGGCCGCCGGCCGCGGCGCGATCGTGGCGTTGCCGCACTCCGGCAACTGGGACATGGCGGGTGCCTGGGTCGCGGCGATGGGCTGGCCGATCGCCACCGTCGCCGAGCGGCTCAAACCCGAGGGGATCTACCAGCGCTTTCTCGCGTTCCGGCGGGGTCTGGGGATGGAGATCCTGCCCACCCACGGTGGCGAACGGCCCGCCTTCGACGTGCTGGTTGACCGGGTGAACGCCGGCTATGTGGTGCCGCTGCTCGCCGACCGGGACCTGTCGGCCCGGGGCGTGACGGTCGACTTCTTCGGTGCCCAGACCCGGATGCCGCCCGGCCCGGCCCTGCTGGCGCTCCGCACCGGTGCGCCGCTCTACGTCGCCTCCTTGTGGTATGAGCCGGATGTCGCGTGTGCCACGATCGAGGGGCCACTGGACCTGCCCGGTCCCGAGCAGGGCCCGCTCGACGTACGGGTGCGGTTGCTGGCCCAGCGGGTCGCCGACGGTCTGGCGGCGGGCATAGCCCGGCATCCGCAAGACTGGCACATGTTGCAACGGATGTGGCTGGACCAGCGCGTCACATCCAACGGCGCGGCGCAGCCCTCGCCGACTGTCGGACAGGTCTGAGGGAGGGGCGCCAACGTGCGGATCGGCATCGTGTGCCCGTACTCCCTGGATGTGCCCGGCGGCGTGCAGAACCACGTGATGGATCTCGCCGAGGCGCTGATCGGGCTCGGGCACGAGGTGAGCGTCCTGGCCCCCGCGGATGAGGAGTCGGACCTGCCGCCGTACGTGGTGCCGGCTGGTCGGGCGGTTCCGCTGCCGTACAACGGGTCGGTGGCCCGGGTCGCCTTCGGCCCGGTCTCCACCGCGCGCGTCCGCCGCTGGATCAACCGGGGCGACTTCGACGTGCTGCACGTGCACGAGCCGCTGGCGCTGAGCCTGTCGATGCTCGCCGTGCTCTCCGCGCGGGGGCCGGTGGTAGCGACCTTCCACACGGCGATGACGCGTTCTCGGGTGCTCGCCGCGGCCCAGGGGGTACTCCAGATCGTGCTGGAGCGCATCACCGCCCGGATCGCGGTGAGCGCCCTGGCACGCAAGGTGCAGGTCGAGCACATGGACGGCGGGGCGGTGGAGATCCCGAACGGGGTGGCCGTCGCGAAGTTCGCCGATGCCCAGCCGCTGCCGGGCTGGCCAGGGTCGTGCGTTCCCGGCCACGGCGGCACGATCGGCTTCCTCGGTCGCTTCACCGAAGCCCGGAAGGGCTTCCCGGTGCTGCGGGACGCGTTCGTGCAGTTGGCCTCGGAGCGTCCGGGGCTGCGTCTGCTGGTCGCCGGGCCCGGTGATCCGACCGACCTGTACGGCCAGTTCCCGGCCGAGCTGCGGGACCGAATCACCTTTCTCGGGCTGGTCTCCGAGGAGGACAAGGCGCGGATGCTGCGGAGCGTCCACCTCTACGTGGCGCCGAATACCGGCGGGGAGTCGTTCGGCATGATCCTCACCGAGGCGCTCGCGGCGGGAACCGCTGTCGTTGCGAGCGATCTCGACGCGTTTCGCCGCGTGTTGGATCGGGGCCGCGCCGGCCGCCTGTTTCGGACCGGCGATCCGGAGGCGTTACAGGCTGCGCTGGCCGACCTCCTGGACGACGCGGACGCGCGGGCTGAGCTGACCGCCTACGCGGATCAGGTGGTGGCGACCTTTGACTGGCCCACGGTTGCCCGCCGGATTCTCGAGGTGTACGCAGCCGCGATTGAGGCCGCTGACGGCCGGGTCATCGACCAGGAGTGGGTGGGGCTGGGCTGACCGATGGGACGGCGGTAGCGGGAGGCCGGCGGAGGGGAATGGAGCAGCACTACGATGCCGGGCATGTGGTGGTTGGTGGGTGTGACGCTGGTCGGCGCGCTGCTGGCGACGTACCTCGTCTGGACCGCCGGCCGGGTCGAGCGGTTGCAGGACCGGGCGGAGCTCGCGGCCCGGGCGCTCGACGCCCATCTGCTGCGCCGGGCCGCGACCGCCGCGGTGCTCGCCGAGCGTCGGTACGGCGTTGAGTTGTATGCGGCGGCACGGGTTGCCCTGGACGTGCGTCCGGACGAGCGGGAGGCCGCCGAGAACGACCTCACCCGGCAGCTACGGGCGTTACCGCTCGATTCCGACGATCCGGATACCGAGGCCGTCATCGCCGCCAGTCGACGGCTGGCCCTGGCCCGCCAGGTGCACACGGATCTGGTCCGGGACGCCCGTGCGGCCCGGGGCCGGCCGCTGGTGCGGCTGTTACGGATGGGGCGCCGGCGCCCGTGGCCGCGGTACTTCGACATCGACGAACCGACGCTGGTCGCCCCCGGGGACATAGTCGAGGACTGACCGGGTACGTGATGCCGGACACAGGGCAGGCCACCATGGGTCTGATTGGCTGTCGGGCTGCCGGGGTGGCCCCTCGTAGCATTCTCGCCAGCCACTCTCGTGCACGCCACTAGGAGCGATGAACCGTGCCCGATTCTCAGACTTCGAATTCTTCCACCAACGCCCCGGTCACCGGTACCGCCCACGTGAAGCGGGGGATGGCCGAGATGCTCAAGGGCGGTGTGATCATGGACGTGGTCACCGCAGAGCAGGCCAAGATCGCTGAGGACGCCGGTGCGGTCGCGGTGATGGCGCTGGAGCGCGTCCCCTCGGACATCCGGGCCCAGGGCGGGGTCTCCCGGATGAGCGATCCGGACATGATCGACAGCATCATGGACGCGGTCTCGATCCCGGTCATGGCCAAGGTCCGGATCGGTCACTTCGTCGAGGCGCAGATCCTCCAGTCGCTCGGTGTCGACTACGTCGACGAGTCGGAGGTACTGACCCCGGCGGACTACGCGAACCACGTCGACAAGTGGGCCTTCACGGTGCCCTTCGTCTGTGGCGCGACCAATCTGGGCGAGGCGCTGCGGCGGATCACCGAGGGCGCGGCCATGATCCGGTCGAAGGGTGAGGCCGGCACCGGCGACGTCTCCAACGCCACCACCCACATGCGGGGGATTCGTACCGAGATCCGCCGGCTCCAGTCCCTGCCCACCGACGAGCTGTACCTGGCTGCCAAGGATCTCCAGGCGCCGTACGAACTGGTCAAGGAGATCGCCGAGACGGGCAAGCTGCCGGTGGTGCTCTTCACCGCCGGTGGTATCGCCACCCCGGCCGACGCCGCCATGATGATGCAGCTCGGTGCCGAGGGGGTCTTCGTCGGCTCCGGCATCTTCAAGTCCGACAACCCGGCCCACCGGGCTGCCGCGATCGTCAAGGCCACCACCTTCCACGACGACCCGGAGACGCTGGCCAAGATCTCCCGCGGGCTCGGCGAGGCCATGGTCGGTATCAACGCCGGCACCCTTTCGCAGTCGGACCGCCTGGCCGAGCGCGGCCGGTGAGGGGAGTGCAGCCCCTGCCGACGCCGGCGGGCCGGCCGCAGGGGCTGTTCGCCACCCTCCGGAAGGAGCGGACATGACGGCACCCGTCATCGGTGTGCTCGCGCTGCAGGGCGATGTCCGGGAACACACGGCAGCCCTGGCGGCGGCGGGTGCGGATGCCCGCCCGGTCCGTCGCCCCAAGGAACTGGAGACAGTTGACGGGCTGGTCATCCCGGGGGGCGAGTCCACCACGATCAGCAGGTTGGTCGATCTTTTTGAGCTGCGCGAGCCGATCGACAAACGGATCGCCGACGGCATGCCCGTCTACGGCTCCTGTGCCGGCATGATCATGTTGGCGAGTGAGGTACTCGACGGCCGATCCGACCAGCGTGGCTTCGCCGGCATCGAGATGACGGTCCGGCGCAACGCGTTCGGTCGGCAGATCGCCTCGTTCGAGGCGCCGGTGAGCATGGCGGGCATCGACGGCGATCCGCTCCACGTGCTGTTCATCCGGGCGCCCTGGGTCGAGCGCGTCGGCCGGGGTGTCGAGGTGCTCGGCACGGTGGCCGAGGGTCCGGCGGCGGGTCGGATCGTCGCGGTCCGCCAGGGAAACCTGCTGGCGACCTCGTTCCATCCCGAGCTGACCGACGATCGGCGCCTGCACGCGTACTTCGCGGACCTGGTGCGCGCCGCAATCTGACCGGCCACCGGGCCGGGCCGGGCGAGCTCCGCCGGGCGTGCCACCCGCGGCGCGCCCGGCGCTGCCGTGCGGCGCTGACGCCCGTCTGCCGGCCACCGGTAGGATTGCCGGGATTCGGCAGGGCCAGCTCTCCGCCGCGGCTTCCACCAGAGCCGACCGGCACTCTCCGCGTACGCCGGCGGGAGCGGGCGAGTGCGGTGCGGTCGATGCAGACGGCGGGTAGCAACGGAGGTAGCTGATGTCCGGCCACTCAAAGTGGGCGACGACCAAGCACAAGAAGGCGGTCATCGACGCCAAGCGCGGCAAGATGTTCGCCAAGCTGATCAAGAACGTCGAGGTCGCGGCGCGTACCGGCGGCGGTGATCCGGCTGGCAACCCGACGCTCTACGACGCGATCCAGAAGGCCAAGAAGAACTCGGTCCCCAACGACAACATCGACCGTGCGGTCAAGCGTGGCTCCGGTCTCGAGTCCGGTGGCGCGGACTACCAGACGGTTATGTACGAGGGCTATGGGCCCAACGGGGTCGCGCTGTTGATCGAGTGTCTGACCGACAACCGTAATCGTGCTGCCACTGAGGTGCGGACCGCCCTGACCCGCAACGGCGGCTCGTTCGCCGATGCCGGATCGGTGTCGTACCTGTTCAGCCGCAAGGGCGTGGTGATCGTGGCCAAGGCCGGCACCACCGAGGACGACGTGATGCTGGCCGTCCTGGACGCGGGTGCGGAGGAGGTCAACGACCTGGGTGAGGCGTTCGAGGTGCTCTCCGAGCCGGGCGACCTGGTCGCGGTGCGTACCGCCTTGCAGGACGCCGGCATCGAGTACGAGTCGGCGGAGTCCTCGCTGGTCCCGAGCGTCAGCGTCCCGGTGGACGAGGAGGGCGCTCGGAAGATTCTCAAGCTGATCGATGTGCTGGAGGACTGCGACGACGTGCAGAACGTCTTCGCGAACTTCGACGCCTCCGACGAGCTGCTCGCGAAGCTCGGCTGACCAGTCGTCGGGGCGACCCGACGCTCTCCGACCCGGTCCTCGGTGGAATCCGCCGATGGCCGGGTCGGTCTCTTCTACCGGGCGTTCGCGGGGTGGGTGAGCTGATTCCCGCGGGTGTTCGGGGGAGTAGTCCGTTATAGTCGCAGCGGTTGATGTGGAGGGTGGGCGTTGATGAGCGGCATCGCGCAGAGCGGGCTGAGCCCGGTGCTCTTCGTGCCGTCCTGCCCGCCAGCGCCCCGACCTCCCTCGCCGGCGCCCCGCTGAGCGACGCTCCGTCGTTGGCTGGTGTTCGCGCCGGCAACCCCTCCGGCGGCTCGGCCGCTTCGCGCCGAGCGCCCTTCGGTGCCTTTCCACACTCGTAGTCCGGGGCCATTCACCGCATAGGTCCCGGTCACTCCGTACTCCCTGAGAAGCGCCATCCGGAAACTGTGAGGGCCTCCCATGAAAATGTCGACCATGTTCGGTGCCACCCTGCACACCGCACCGGGACGTTCCGAGTCCGAGGGACACCAGCTGCTTCAGCGGGCCGCCATGCTGCGGCAGGTTGGGCAGGGCATCTTCGCCTACCTTCCGCTCGGTTGGCGCACGATTCGCAAGATCGAGGCCGTGCTGCGCGCGGAGCTGGAGCGCGTCGGGGGACAGGAGGTCTCGATGCCGGTGGTGAATCCGGCGGAGCTGTGGAAGCAGACCGGCCGATACTTCACGATCGGCCCGGAGCTGGCTCGATTCCGGGATCGTCGCGGACGGGACCTGGTCCTGGCGATGACCCACGAGGAGTTGGTCACGTTCCTCGGCCGGTCGGAGATCGAGTCCTACCGCCACCTGCCCCGGATGGTGTTCCAGCTCCAGACGAAGTTCCGGGACGACCCGCGTCCGCGGGCCGGCCTGATCCGGGTACGTGAGTTCGTCATGAAGGACGCGTACAGCTTCGACGTGGACGCAGCGGGTCTGGCGGCCCGGTACCGGGCGCAGTACCAGGCGTACCTCACCATCTTCCGGCGTTGTGGGCTGCCGGTCGCGGCGGTCCTGTCCGACGTGGGCATGATGGGTGGCAGCCTGGCCCACGAGTTCGTGTACCTCACCCCGATCGGCGAGGACACGCTGCTGATCTGTGATTCCTGTGGCTTCGCCGCCAACCGGGAGGCCGCCACCTTCGGCAAGCCGGCGCCGTCCACCGCGCCGTGGGCCGAGCTGGCGGAGATCGCCACCCCGGGTGCCACCACCATCGAGGCGCTGACAGCGGCGCTGGGTGTGCCGGCAGCCGAGACCGCCAAGGCGATCTTCCTGGCCGCGTCGCGGGAGGACCGCGATCAGACGGTTGACACCGAGTTCATCCTGGCGGTCGTCCGGGGCGACATGGAGGCGAACGAGACCAAGATCGGCAACCTGGTACAGGCGGCGGAGCTGCGTCCGATGACGGTGGAGGAGATCTCCAAGATCGGCGCGGTGGCCGGTTACGGCTCGCCGGTCGGCGTGACGGGCGTGACCGTCGTCGTCGACGAGTTGGTCGCCGCGTCCACGAACCTGGTCGCGGGCGCCAACCGGGAGGGCATGCACCTGCGCAACGTCAACGTGGGGCGGGACTTTGTCGCCGATCACACCGGCGACATCACCGCCGCCCGCGCCGGTGACGCCTGTGCGGAGTGCGGTAGCGAACTGCGTACCGCCCGCGGGGTCGAAGTAGGGCAGATCTTCAAGCTTGGTACCCGCTACTCGACCGCCCTCGGCGCGGAGTACCTCGATGCTGACGGCCAGCGTAAGCCGTTGACCATGGGCTGCTACGGCATCGGCGTGGGGCGGTTGCTCGCCTGCCTCGCGGAGGAGCACCGAGACGAGCGGGGGCTGCGGCTCCCGGTCACCATCGCGCCGTACCAGGTACACCTCACCCTCCTCGACGACCTGGCGTCCGCGGCCGGTGAGCTGGCCCGGCGGGTCTACGACGAGCTCTGGGCAGCCGGAGTGGAGGTGCTGTTCGACGACCGGGACGAGCGGGCCGGCGTCAAGTTCGCCGACGCGGACGTGATCGGTCTGCCCCTGCGGGTCACCATCGGCCGGCGGAGCGTCGCCAACGGCGCGGCCGAGGTACGAGACCGGGCGACCGGTGTCACGGCACAGGTGCCCTTCGACGAGGTGGTCGCCGAGCTAGTCCGGCGAATCGCCGCCCTGCGGGCCGACATCGACGCGACGGTGGTCCCGGTGGAACTGCCCGCCGAGGTGTTCGCGCCCTGATGTGCCGGCCCGGAGGTGGTGGCAGCCCCGGGGAGCCCGGCCCCGACTCCGCCTGGCCGGGCCCCCCGTGCGGCGTGCTGAAGGCAGCATCGGGGCAGGATTCAGTCCACCGTCTCTCGTTCCCGCCAGGCTGTCCGGAGCGAGGTGTTGCCGTTGGTCCGCAGCAGAGACCCCTCGTACACCCGGGCACCAGCGGCCAGGACGGCGAGCGCGGTGATCAGCAGCAGGGCCAGGGACAGCGGAGGTTCCCAGCCGGCGGCGTCCCCGGTGAACAGCCGGAGCGGCATCGCGGTGGGCGCCGAGAACGGCACGTAGGACAGCACCTGCATGGCGAACGCGTTGTCGCTGAGGAAGATCACCCCGAAGAACGGGAGCATCACCACCAACTGGACCGGCATGGCCACCGTGCCGATGTCTTCCAGTCGGCTGACCAAGGCTCCCGCCGCCGCCCACAGCGCGGCGATCAGGACGAAGCCGAGCAGGAAGTACGGCAGGAACCAGCCGATCGCCGGCCCGAGTAGGTTCAGCAGCTCGCTGTCACCGAAGAGCCGCAACCCCACGACCGCGACGAGCGCCACCAGCGCAATCTGTCCCAGGGCCAGCACGGTGCCGGCGATCATCTTGCCGGCGAGCAGGGCTCGTACCGACACGGCGGCCACCAGGATCTCGACGATCCGGGTCTGTTTCTCCTCGATGATGCTCTGCGCGATCTGTACGCCGAAGGTCTGGGACGTGAGGAGGAAGACGAACGCGAAGACGAACGGCACCAGGACGGCCCCCGGTGGTTCCTCCGGGGCGGGGTTCAGCAACCGTACCGGTGGTTCAACGCTGAGCGCCGCCACGACGTCGGCGGGAGCCTCGTCTCGCGCGAGCACCGTTGGCCCGGCGACCACCGCCGCGTCGGTGTCGCCGTCCCGAACCGCCCGTTCGGCGGCGGCGTCGTCGGGCACCTCGCGGACCTCGAGTCCGGCGGCGCGCAGTTCGGCCGAGACTTCCGGGGTGGCGGCCACCGTGGCTGGGCCGTCGGAGAGCAGCGACGGCAGCGTCGTCGCGGCGGCGGCGATGAGCAGGAAGATCAGCGTACTGAGGAGAAAGGTGCGGTCGCGCAGTTTGGCCCGGACTTCACGGGCCGCGACCAACTGGGTGGCGGCGAGGGTGTTCACAGGGCGACCTCCCGGAAGATCTCGGCCAGCGACGGGACGACAGGTCGGAACCCGCGGACGGGCCCACGGGCGAGCGCGGCGTGGAGTACCGGCTGCTCATCCGCCCCCCGGGACAGTTCGAACACGGCGCGGGCGCCCTCGAGCTCGACCAGGGTCACGCCCGGGTGGTCGCGTAGCCAGCCGGCGTCGTTGTCGACCACCAGTTCGTAGCGGGGCGCGGTGTAGGTGGCCCGCAGCTGCGTTCGGCTGCCGGCGGCGCGGATCGTCCCCGCGCTGATGATCACCAGGTCGTCGCAGAGCCGCTCCACCACGTCCAACTGGTGACTGGAGAAGAGCACCGGTACCCCCTGGGTGGCCCGTTCCTTCAGCACGTCGACGACCGTGTCCACGGCCAGTGGGTCGAGGCCGGAGAAGGGCTCGTCGAGCACCAGCACCTCGGGGTCGGACACCAGCGCGGCGACGATCTGGGCACGTTGCTGGTTGCCCAGCGACAGTTTCTCCAGCAGGTCGTGGCCGCGGTCGGCGAGACCGACCCGCTCCAACAACGTATCGGTGCTGCGCACCGCCGCCGGCGCGGTCACTCCGTGCAACCGGGCCAGGTAGATGAGCTGTTCCCGGACCGCCATCTTCGGGTACAGGCCGCGTTCCTCCGGCATATACCCGAAGCGCCGACGGGCCGCCCGGGTCAGTGGCGCCCCCCGCCAGGTCACCTGGCCGGCGTCGGCGGCGAGTACGCCGAGGATGATGCGCATCGTGGTGGTCTTGCCGGCACCGTTGCCGCCAACGAAGCCGGTCATCCGACCGGCTTCCGCGTCGAAGGACACATTCTGGAGCACACGGCGGCCACCGAAGCTGCGGTCGACGCCGTCGAGTCGGAGCATGTTCGTCACGCTGGCAACGCTAGATCACCTTGCGTCCCGCTCCGTCCGCCTGCGGGTGGACAGTCGGCTCCACCCCGCGACGGAGGCGGTCACCCGCCTGGCCGCACCACCCCGTGTTCGTACGCGAAGACGACTGCCTGCACCCGGTCACGTAGGCCGAGTTTGGCCAGTACCCGACTGACATGGGTCTTCACGGTCGCTTCGCCGAGGCGTAGGTTGGCCGCGATTTCGGCGTTGCTCGCGCCCGAGGCGACCAGCACCAGCACCTCGTGCTCCCGCGGCGTGAGGTCCGACAGCGCCACGGCCGTCGTCGTGGGTTCGCCCCCCGGCCTGGCGAAGGCGGCGATCACTCGCCGGGTGAGTTCGGGGGCGATGAGACCCTCGCCTCGAGCGACCACCCGGATCGCCGCCACGAGCGCCTCCGGCGTGCCGTTCTTCAGCAGGAATCCGCTTGCTCCGGCGCGAAGCGCGGCGAACAGATAGTCATCCCGGTCGAAGGTGGTGAGGATCAACACCGCCGGTCCGTTCGATCGGTCCGCGTCCGCGACGATCCGTCGGGTGGCCTCCAGCCCGTCGACCCGGGGCATCTCCACGTCCATCAGGACCACGTCTGGGCGGAGTGCCCCGGCCATGCTCACCGCCCGTTCGCCGTCCGCGGCCTCCCCGACGACGTGCATGTCGCTCTCCACCTCGAGGATGACCCGGAACCCGGTACGCACGAGGTGGTGGTCGTCGGCGAGCAGGATCCGGATGGCCGGGCTGGTCGCCGGCTCGGCGGTCACGCCGCCTGCCGCTCGGTCAGCGGTAGCGGGAAGCGGGCCCGCACCCGCCAGCCGCCGGCGGCGCGGGGGCCGACCTCCAGCGTGCCGCCATGGGCGGCGACCCGCTCGCGCATGCCGACCAGGCCCACCCCGTCCGCATTCATCGTGCTGCTGCTTCGTCCGTCGTCGGTCACGTCCACCTCCACCTCGTGCGTCAGATAGCGGATCCGGACATCCAGGATGGTCGCCGCGCCGGCGTGTTTGAGCGTGTTCGTCACGGCTTCCTGCACGGTCCGGTACGCCGCCTGGGAGATCGAGTCTGAGATCGGCACCGGGTCGCCGTACACCCCCAGCGTGGCGCGTAGCCCGGTCTCGCGTGCCCGCTCGACCACTGTGGTGACCCGGCTGATTCCGGCGGGCGAGTCGACGGTGCCCGGCTCGTGGTCGCGGGCCCGCAGGACGCCGAGCATCCGGCGGAGCTCGTCCACCGCCGTGCGGGCCGACTCTTCGACCGCCGCCAGGGCGGTGCGGGCCTTGGCCGGATCCCGGTCGAGGACCCGGCGGCAGGCGGCAGCCTGCACCCCCATCACCGAGACGTGGTGGGCGACGACGTCATGCAGTTCCCGGGCGATCCGAACCCGCTCCCCGACCACCGCGTGTGCCCTGACCTCGGCCTGTGACCGGCGTAGCTCGTCGGCCTGCGCCTGGAGTTCGTGCTCGCGTCGGGCGGCCAGCCAGGCGATCTCTCCGAAGAAGTAGGCGAACCCGAAGAACAGGATGTTGAGGAGCATGTCGCTGAGCACCGCGGCGATCAGCGGGGGGATCGGTCCCACGGCGTCGGCGAACGCGTCGGGGGGCGGGTCCGCCAGCACGCTGCCCAGATTGACCGAGTACCAGAAACCGATCCAACCGAACATGGCGGCGATCACGCCGATCCGAATCCGACGGGCCAGGCGGCGGTCCGGTCCCCAGGCGCCGAGGGTGTAGATGGCCGTGAACAGCACCCCCGTGGTGACCCGCGTCTCCGGTGCGGAGCGGGCTTGTGCCGCGACGAACGCGACCGAGATGACCAGCGTCGTCGCCACGGGGAAGCGTCGCCGCCAGATCAGCGGTAGGCCCACCGCGACGGCCCAGAGCAGCTGTTCGGCGAACGACGGTGGCGGGCCGAGCAGGAACAGACCCGTGCCGCGGATGAGAGTGAGGCTGGTTACGGCCAGCACGGTCACGGCCAGCCCCACGAGGAGGTCCCGCCGCTGCTGCTCCGGGGTCGGCCCGGGCCGCCGCCAGTGCGTTCCCGCCGCGGTGTCCATCGGTCGAGGATGTCATCTCGCCGGACCGGTGCTGCCTCCGGCACGGGCCCGGTGCCGCTGCCGGGCTCCCCGCGCGGCTCGCTGGAGGTGTGTCGGCGGCCGGGGATAGGGTGGGCCGACCGATCTTCTCACCACCCATGAAGCGACCCGGGGGGCCCACGCATGGGCGATTCGTTCGCGCATCTGCACGTGCACACAGAGTATTCGATGCTCGACGGCGCGGCCCGGTTGAAGGACTTGTTCGCCGAGGTCAACCGGCAGGGGATGCCGGCCGTGGCGATGACCGACCACGGCAACATGCACGGCGCGAACGACTTCTACAAACAGGCCATGGCCGCTGGCGTCAAGCCGATCCTGGGGATCGAGGCGTACGTCGCGCCGGAGTCGCGGTTCCACAAGAAGCGGGTGCGTTGGGGGCGGCCGGAGCAGAAGAGCGACGACGTCTCCGGCAGCGGTGGGTACACCCACATGACCATCTGGGCGAAGAACAAGGTGGGGCTGCACAACCTGTTCAAGCTGACCAGCCGGTCGTTCACCGAGGGGTTCTTCGTCAAGTGGCCACGGATGGACACGGAGCTCCTCGCTGAGCACTCCGAGGGGTTGATCGCCACCACCGGCTGTCCCTCCGGTGAGGTGCAGACCCGGCTACGGCTGGACCAGTACGACGAGGCGCTGAAGGCCGCCGCGAAATACCAGGACATCTTCGGTAAGGAGAACTTCTTCCTGGAGGTGATGGACCACGGCATCGACATCGAACGCCGGGTTCGTCAGGAGCTGGCGGAGATCTCCCACAAGCTGGATATCCCGCCGGTGGTGACCAACGACTCGCACTACACCTACCAGGCGCAGTCCGAGGCACACGACGTGCTGCTCTGCGTGCAGACCGCGGCGAACGTCGCCGATCCGAACCGGTTCCGGTTCGACGGCAGCGGCTACTACATCAAGTCCGCCGACGAGATGCGCGGCGTCGACTCCTCCGAGCTGTGGCGCGCGGGCTGCCGGAACACCCTGCTGGTCGCGGAGATGGTCGACCCGGCCGGGATGTTCGACTTCCGGAACCTGATGCCGCGTTTCCCGGTGCCGGAGGGGGAGACCGACGAGTCCTGGTTCCGCAAGGAGACGTTCAAGGGGCTCGCCCGCCGCTTCCCGAACGGCGTCCCGGAGACCCACCTCAAGCAGGCCGAGTATGAGCTGGGCGTCATCATCCAGATGGGGTTCCCGTCCTACTTCCTCGTGGTGGCCGACTTCATCCAGTGGGCCAAGGGCGAGGGGATCGCCGTGGGCCCGGGCCGCGGCTCGGCCGCCGGTTCACTCGTCGCGTACGCCCTCGGTATCACCGACCTGGATCCGTTGCCGCACGGCCTCATCTTCGAGCGGTTCCTCAACCCCGAGCGGGTCTCGATGCCGGATGTCGACATCGACTTCGACGAGCGTCGGCGCGGTGAAGTGATCAAGTACGTCACGGAGAAGTGGGGCGAGGACAAGGTCGCCCAGATCGCGACCTTCGGCACGATCAAGGCGAAGGCCGCGATCAAGGACTCGGCGCGGGTGCTCGGCTACCCGTACGCGGTCGGTGACCGGATCACCAAGGCGATGCCGCCGGCGGTGATGGGCAAGGACATCCCACTGACCGGCATCTTCGACCCGCAGCACTCCCGGTACGCGGAGGCCGGCGAGATTCGGGGTCTCTACGAGTCCGACCCGGATGTCAAGAAGGTCATCGACACGGCGCGCGGGATCGAGGGGCTGATCCGGCAGACGGGGGTGCACGCCGCCGGGGTCATCATGTCCGCCGAGCCGATCGTCGACCACATCCCGTTGATGCGTCGGGACGCCGACGGGGCGATCATCACGCAGTTCGACTACCCGACCTGCGAGTCGCTCGGGCTGCTGAAGATGGACTTCCTCGGCCTGCGCAACCTGACCATCATCGACGACGCGCTGAAGAACATCGAGAGTAACCACGGGCGCACGGTCGACCTGCTCCAGCTGCCGCTGGACGACACGGCGACCTACGAGCTGCTGTCCCGGGGCGACACCCTGGGCGTGTTCCAGCTCGACGGCGGGCCGATGCGGTCGCTGCTGCGGACGATGAAGCCGGACAACTTCGAGGACATCTCCGCGGTCCTGGCGCTGTACCGGCCGGGCCCGATGGGCGCCAACTCACACACCAACTACGCGCTGCGCAAGAACGGCCTCCAGGAGATCACTCCGATCCACCCGGAGCTGGCCGAGCCGCTGGAGGAGATCCTCGGCCCCACCTACGGCCTGATCGTCTACCAGGAGCAGGTGCAGCGCGCCGCCCAGGTCCTCGCCGGCTACAGCCTCGGCAAGGCCGACCTGCTGCGCCGGGCGATGGGCAAGAAGAAGAAGGAGGTTCTCGACAAGGAGTTCGTGCCGTTCCGCGACGGAATGCGCGCCAACGACTACTCCGACGAGGCCATCCAGACCCTGTGGGACATCCTCGTCCCCTTCGCCGACTACGCCTTCAACAAGGCCCACACCGCCGGGTACGGCCTGGTGTCGTACTGGACCGGCTACCTCAAGGCGAACTATCCGGCCGAGTACATGGCGGCGTTGCTCACCTCGGTGGGCGACGACAAGGACAAGATGGCGCTCTACCTGTCGGAGTGCCGCCGGATGGGCATCCAGGTGCTCCCGCCGGATGTGAACACCTCGGCCGGGCCGTTCACCCCGGTCGGCCGGGACATCCGGTTCGGTCTGGCCGCGATTCGCAACGTCGGCGCGAACGTGGTCAGCGCGATCATGCGGTGCCGGGGGGAGAAGGGCGCCTACACCGACTTCTACGACTTCCTGTCCAAGGTGGAAGCGGTCGTCTGCAACAAGAAGACCATCGAATCCCTGATCAAGGCGGGGGCGTTCGACTCGCTCGACCATTCCCGCCGGGGCCTGCTCGCGGTGCACGCCGACGCCATCGACGCGTACGCCGACGTCAAGCGCAAGGAGGCCGTTGGCCAGTACGACCTCTTCGGCGCCGGATTCGCCGACAGCGACGCCGGACAGAGCACCACGGTGATGCCGGTCATCGCCGAGGGGGAGTGGGACAAGCGGGAGAAGCTCGCCTTCGAGCGCGAGATGCTCGGCCTCTACGTCTCCGACCATCCGCTGTTCGGCCTGGAGCATGTGCTCGGTGCGGCGGCCGACACCACCATCGCGGCCCTCTCCGAGGAAGGAACGGTTCCGGACGGGACGGTGGTGACCCTCGCGGGCATCCTCTCCGGAGTGCAGCGCCGGGTCACCAAGCAGGGCCGGGCGTGGGCGTCGGCGACGCTTGAGGACCTGGCCGGCGGGGTGGAGACGCTGTTCTTCCCCAACACCTACGAGGTGATCGGGGAGTACATTGCCGAGGACGCGATCGTGGTGGTCAAGGGGCGGGTCGACCGCCGGGACGACACGCCGCGGATCATGGCCATGGACATGTCGATTCCGGATGTCAGCAGCAATTCGGCGAACAAGCCGGTCACGCTCACCATCCCGGTCACCCGCTGCACGCCGCCGTTGGTGGAGCGGCTCAAGGAGACCCTGGTGCTGCACCCCGGCGACGCGGAGGTGCACGTCAAGCTTCTCAACGGCAGCAAGGTGACCCGGCTGCGACTCGGCCCGTTCCGGGTGGCGCCGACGACCGCCCTGATGGCCGACCTGAAGACCGTCCTCGGCCCGGCCAACGTGGGCTGACCCTGGTGGCGGGGTCCGCCGTCGCAGGATTGGTCCTCTCCTGCGACGGGTCGGGTCACTAGCGTCGGGGCATGGACATCACGAAGGCACAGCAGCTGTGGCAGCCGCACCGGGGCTGGCTGAACACCGCCTCCTACGGGCTGCCGCCCGACCCGGCATGGGCGGCGTTGCAGGAGGCACTCGCCGCCTGGCGTACGGGGAGCATGGGCACGGCGTGGGAGAGCTGGGACGAGGCCACGACGCGTACCCGGGCCGCTTTCGCGCGCCTGGTCGGCGTCGGTGCCTCGGACGTCACGGTCGGCAGCTCGGCATCGCAGATGCTCGCGCCGGTTGCCGCCGCACTGCCGGCGGGGGCGACCGTGGTGGTCCCCGAGGTCGAGTTCACCTCCAACCTGTTTCCCTGGCTGGTCCAGGAGCAGCGGGGCGTCCGAGTGCGGACCGTTCCGCTGGCGGGCCTGGCCGACGCGATCGACGCCGACACCGATCTGGTCGCGTTCAGCCTGGTGCAGTCGGCCGACGGGGCGGTCGCCCGGTACGCGGAGGTCGCCGCCGCGGCCCGGGCGCACGACGCCCTGGTGGCGGTTGACGCCACGCAGGCGTGCGGTTGGCTTCCGTTCGATGCCGCGCTCGCGGACGTGGTCGTCGTCGCCGCGTACAAGTGGTTGATGGCGCCGCGCGGGACGGCCCTGGCGTACTACGCGCCCGAGCTGCGGGACCGGATGCGTCCCGACACCGCCTGCTGGTACGCCGGAGCCGACCCGCACGACTCCTACTACGGCCCGCCGCTGCGCCTGGCCGACAACGCCCGGCGCTTCGACATCTCCCCGGCCTGGTTCAGCTACGTCGGGGCCGCTCCCGCCCTGGAACTGCTACTGGACGTGGGGGTGCCGGCGGTCCACGCGCACAACGTGGCGCTGGCCAACCGGTTCCGCTCCGGCCTGGCGCTGCCACCTGGCGACAGCGCGATCACCACCGTCGAGGTGCCGGGAGCAGAGTCGAGGCTGGAGCGCGCCGGCATACGGGCGGCGGTGCGCGCCGGCCGGGTCCGGGTCTCGTTCCACCTCTACTCCAGTGAGGACGACGTTGACCGGGCGCTTGACGCGCTGACCGGCTGACCGCCCCGACGCGTCCGCGCAGGGGCCGTGCGCGTCGCCTTCGCCTGCGACAGCACAGTGGAGCGGGACTCTACAACTAGCGGGTCTGCCCGATGTTCGGGGCCGGGTCCACGGCTACCACAGGGCAGCGACGACTCACGAGCCGTATGAGCGGTTCCCGGCCAGGGAAGTGATGTGTCCATGCATGTGCGAGCGCTACGTGCTGTTGCAGGCCTCGTGTCGTACCGACCTCGTGGTCGCGCACGGCGAGCCGCTGCCTCCGCCGCGGTCACCGCGGGACTTCTGGTCAGCATGGGGGCGAGCGCTACCGCTGTGGTGTCAGCCGCCGAGGCGGAACCGGCCGTGACGACAGTCAGCGGCGGTGCTGACCGGCGGGGTGATGTCCCGGTGGACGGTGGCACGTTGCGGTACACCATGACGGGTTCTGGTTCGCCGCTGGTGCTGCTGCACGGCTGGCCCCAGACCTCGTGGTCGTGGCAGCCGGTGATCCCCGCCCTGGCCGGGCAGCACACGGTGATTACCCTGGATCTGCCAGGGCTCGGCGGCTCTGACCCCACAACGGCCGGATACGACAAGGCCACCACGGCGCGCCTTGTCCGTCAGGCGGTCAACAATCTTGGCTATACCCAGGTGGCGCTGCTCGGGCACGACCTTGGGGCGATGGTGGCCTTCAACTATGCGCGTGACTATCCCACGGAGGTCACCCGCATCGGTGTCGTGGAGAGCCCGCTCCCGGGCTTCGGACTGGAAGACCTGTACGGCATCAGCTGGCACTTCCTGTTCAACGCCTCGCCGGCACCGATTCCCGAGACCATCATGGACAACGATGATGTCTCAACCTATTTGGGCATGCTCTTCGAGAAGGCCCAGCGCCCTGAGCTGATTCCACAGAATGTCTACTTCAGGGCCTACGGGAACCCGGACAAGCGTTCGGCCGGCTACGAGTACTACCGGGCATTCGTGACCGACGCCGCCGACTATCAGGAGCACGCCGAGTCGAAGCGGCTCGAGATACCGGTGATGGCGATGGGCGCCGAGCATGTCTTCGGGTCGCTCGTAGCCGAATCCTTCCAGCAGGTCGCCGACGATGTGCGGACGGTGCTCGCCCCTGACTCCGGACACTGGATTCCCGAGGAGAATCCCGACTTCTTCGGCGACTGCGCCCTGCTGTTCTTCGGCCCGTCCACCGGTACCCCGGCAAGCTCGGAGTTCGCCGGCTGCGCGCCGTGACGATCGTCTGCACTGTACGGCACCCTGTTTCAGGGTGACACTTCGCTGGCTGACGGCTACCACCAGCCCCTCGACCGTCACTGGTCGAGTGACGGACGTTTCCGTCCCAACGTCGAGTCCTGCCCCATGGCCCGGATAGCACCAGGTGTCGTCGGGTGGCCGGTCGAAGAGGCTGCCCGACCTCGCCGGGCACATGTACGAGGCGACGCATGACCTCTCCTGCCTCACCCCCCCACTGGACCAAGTCCGTGCTGACGAGGCCCCGAACCCGCGTTCCGGGCGTCGTCCGTCCACGCATCCGGGTGCCGGAATGTAGCGTTCGCCAACATAGCCTCTCCTCGATCTATGGTCGTAGGTTTCCTGCACACGACGGACCTGTGACCGCAGTCACCACTTTTGTCCGTCGCCGGACCGGGGAGAGGGGTGGCGATGGCTGGGCAAGGTCTCCTGTCGGCCCACGGGCTGACCCGCGACTTCCGGGGCTTCCGCGCGGTCGACGGCATTGATCTTGAGGTGGCCGCCGACAGTGTGCATGCGCTCGTCGGCCCGAACGGTGCCGGCAAGACGACCCTGTTCAACCTGCTCACCGGCTTCCTGCCGGCCACCGCTGGCCGGATCGAACTGGCCGGACGCGACATCACCGGCCTGCCCGCGGAGCAGGTCGCCCGCCGGGGAGTCGCCCGTTCCTTCCAGATCACCAGCCTCTTTCCGCAACTGTCCACCCGGGAGCACGTCGAGCTGGCGCTCCAGAGCCCGAGCGGGCTGGGCTGGCGGTTCTGGCGGTCGGCGAAGTTGATGCGGCGCTACACCGACCGGGCCGACGAACTGCTGGAGCTGGTCGGCCTGGCTGAGCTGGCAGCGGTTCCGGCCGAGGCGCTCGCGTACGGCCGCAAGCGGGCCCTGGAGCTGGCGATCGCCCTCGCCCTGGACCCGAAGGTGCTGCTGCTGGACGAGCCGACCGCGGGCATGGGGCTGGAGGACGTCGACCGCACCGTCGAGCTGATCGCCCAGGTCCGGCAGGGTCGAACCGTGGTGCTGGTCGAGCACAACATGAGCGTCGTCGGGCGGCTCGCCGACACCGTCACCGTCCTCCAGGCCGGCCGGGTCCTGGTCGAAGGCCCGTACGAGCAGGTTCGCGCCGACGAACGGGTGATCACCGCCTACCTGGGAGCGGCCGATGCTGCGCATTGAGAACCTCTCCGCCTGGTACGGCGAGGCGCAGGTGCTGCGGGACGCCGGTCTCCACGTGCGTCGCGGCGAGGTGGTCACCCTGGTCGGCCGCAACGGCGCCGGCAAGTCGACCCTGCTGCGGTGCGTCATGGGCCTGCACGCCGGCTGGCGGGGCACCGTCGAGCTGAGCGGGAGCGAGATCGGCAAACTGTCGGCGGACCGGCGGGCGCGGCTGGGACTCGGCTGGGTCCCCGACGACCGGGGTAGCTACGCCACGTTGACCGTGACGGAGAATCTGACCCTGCCGCCCACCGTTGGGCCGGACCCATGGTCGCTGGAGCGGGTGTACGAGGCGTTCCCCGCCCTGTACGAGCGGCGCGGCTCGGCCGCCACGACACTCTCCGGCGGCGAGCAACAGATGCTGGCGCTGGCCCGGGTCCTGCGGATGGGCGCCCGCATGCTGCTCTGCGACGAACCGACCGAGGGGCTGTCGCCGCTGCTCGTGCAGCAGGTTGGTGACCTGCTGCACGAAGCCAAGCGGCACGGGGTGACGGTGCTGCTGGTCGAGCAGAACCTGCGCTTCGCCACCAGCGTCGCCGACCGGCACTACCTGCTGGCCGAGGGGCGCGTCGCGGCGGCGATGGAGAACTCCGAGGTGCGGTCGCGGGAACGCGAACTGCTGTCTTACCTCGGCATCTGAGTAGCTCAGGACCGATCCCGCGCGGTGCGCGGACGAAGGGATGGTCATGCGTAGGACGGTGGGTGTGGTTGCGGCGTCAACGGCCACGGCGCTCGTGGTCGCCGGCTGCGGTGGTGGGGGTCCCCAGTCCGATGGGGACGAGAGGGTGACCGGTGGCGCGATCGTGCTGGGCGTGCTGAACGACCAGTCCGGTGCCTACTCCGAGCTGTCGGGCCGAAACTCGGTCACGGCCGTGGAACTGGCGATCGCCGACTTCCGGGCGAGGTACGGCGACCAGGTGGTCACCACGGACATCACCGTGCGAAGCGCTGACCACCAGAACAAGCCGGACGTGGCAAACAGCAAGGCCCAGGAGATGTACGACCGGCAGGGGGTCGACCTGATCCTGGACGTGCCCACCTCGTCGGCGGCACTGCGGGTCGCTGATGTGGCGAAGGAGAAGCAGAAGCTCTACTTCAACATCAGCGCGGCGACCACCGACCTCACCGGCAAGAGCTGTAACAAATACACCTTCCACTACGCGTACGACACGTACATGCTGGCCAACGGCACGGGCCGGACCACCACCGAGCAGGTCGGCCGGAACTGGTACATCCTCTACCCGAACTACGCCTTCGGCCAGGACATGGAGAAGAGCTTCTCCGCGGCTATCGCCGAGGCCGGCGGGCAGGTGGTCGGCAAGGACGGGGCGCCGTTCCCGAACACCAGCGGCGACTTCTCCACCTACCTGCTCAAGGCGCCGACACTGGACCCGAAGCCGGATGTCCTCGGCACGATGCAGGCCGGCGCGGAACTGGTCAACGTGGTGAAGCAGTACAACGAGTTCAAGTTGCGCGACAAGGGCGTGGGCCTGGCCGTCGGCCTGATGTTCATCACCGACATTCATTCGCTCACCCCGGCGGCATTGGCCGACACCACCTACACCGACGCCTGGTACTGGAACTTCGACCAGCAGAACCGGGAGTTCGCCGACCGGTTCCAGCAGGAGACGGGCACCCGGCCGTCGTTCGCGCATGCGGCGAACTACTCCGCCGCCACTCAGTACCTGGAGGCGGTACAGGCGGCCGGCACCGACGATGCCGACACGATCGTCGAGGAGCTGGAGGGTAAGGAGGTCAACGATGTCTTCCTGCGCAACGGCAAGATTCGGGCGGCGGACCACCGGGTGATCCATGACGCCTACCTGGCCCAGGTGAAGCCGCAGTCCGAGGTCACCGAGGAGTGGGACTACGTGCGGATCCTCGACACCATCCCGGCCGAGGAGGCGTTCCGAGCGCCGTCCCCGGACTGCACGCTGTGACCGCGTTTCTCCAGAGCACCTTCAACGGGCTGGTCAGCGGGGCGTTCTACGCCCTGCTCGCGCTCGGCCTCGCGGTCATCTTCGGGATGCTACGCGTGGTGAACTTCGCCCACGGCGCGTTCTACATGCTCGGTGCGTTCGGGGCGTACGTGCTGCTGGCCGAGGCGGGGGTGCCGTTCTGGGCTGCCCTGGTGGTCGTGCCGCTGGCCTTGGCGCTGCTCGGCATGGCGCTCGAGCGGGCGTTCATCCACCGGCTCACCCGGCTCGACCCGCTCTACAACTTCCTGCTCACCTTCGGCCTCACGTTGATCCTGCAGGACCTGGTGAAGCTCCGGTACGGGGTGCAGTCCAGCCCGTACGAGGCGCCCGCCGGGCTCCGCGGCTCGGTCGACCTCGGCATTTTCGACTTCCCGACGTACCGGGTGTTCATCCTCGGCTTCGCGGTGGCGGTCTGTGTTGGGGTGTGGTGGGCGCTGGCCCGTACCCGGGTCGGCATGGTCGTTCGCGCCGCGACGGAACGGCCGGAGCTGACCCGCGCGCTCGGCATCAACGTCGGGCGTTGGATCACCCCGGTCTTCGGCTTCGGTATCGCGCTGGCCGGACTGGCCGGGGTGCTCGCCGCGCCGATGCGTGCGGTCAACCCACTGATGGGAGCGGACCTCATCATCGTGGTGTTCGCGGTGGTGGTGATCGGCGGACTGGGGTCGATCTTCGGCTCGGTCACCGCTGGCTTCGGGATCGGGATGGTGCAGGCATGGGCCGAGGCCTACCTCTCCGCCTTCCCGATCGTGTCCCAGACGATCGTCTTCATCGTGATGGCCGCCGTGCTGCTCTGGCGCCCGGCCGGACTCTTCGGCCGGGCGGAGGCGGCAGCATGACGAGCACCGTGGAGAGCAGGTCCGAGCCGGCCGGGCGGGGTGCGCCCGGTGGGCTGGCCGCGGCTGCCCGGGCCCCCGGTTGGGTCCGGTACGCGCTGCTCGTCGCCGGCCTGGCGGTGGCGCTCTGGCTACCGAACGGGCTGTACCCGGCGGTGGCGGTGGACATCCTCTGTTGGGCGCTGTTCGCCGTCGCGGTGGACCTGCTGCTCGGCTTCACCGGCCTGTTGTCCTTCGGGCATGCGGCCTTCTGGGGCGTGTCGGCGTATGTGACCGGTCTGGTGGCGATCCACCTGGGCCTGCCGTTTCCGGCCGCGGTGCTGGCCGGGGCGCTCGCCGCCGCGGTGCTCGCGGTGCCGGTCGGCTACCTGGCGGTGCGCCGTACCGGAATCTACTTCGCCATGGTCACCCTGGCCTTCGCGCAGCTGGTCTACTACGTCGCCAACGAGTGGCGGTCGGTAACCCAGGGCGAGAACGGCCTACAGGGGGTGCCGCGGGAGTTGTTCGGGCTGGACCTGACCGACGACTACTACTTCTACTACGCGATCCTGCCGATCGTGCTGCTCGGCCTGGCCGGCGCGTGGCGGATCGTCCACTCGCCGTTCGGCCGGGTGCTGGTCGGGATCCGGGACAACCCGGCGCGCGCCCGTGCGCTCGGTTACCCGGTGCACCGGTACAAGCTCACCGTATTCGTGCTCTCCGGCTTTGTCGCCGGTCTCGGTGGTGGGCTGTTCGCCGTCAGCCACCGCTTCGTCTCGCTGGAGGTTCTGCACTGGACCACCTCCGGCAAGGCGGTGATCGTGGTGGTCCTCGGTGGCATCGGCACCCTCTGGGGTGGCGTGCTCGGCGCCGGCATCGTGGTCCGCCTGGAGGACTGGCTGTCCTTCTCCGGCTTCGAGGCGATCGGGTTGGTCACCGGCGGCATCTTTGTCGTGGTGGTGCTGCTGTTCCGGCGGGGCATCTGGGGCACCGCGTCCGCATTGGCGCGGCGCCGGTGGGGGCGGCGGGACTGACTCCCCGCCGCAGGGCACCCACGTACCGGCTCCACCGGGCCCGGCTCAGCCGGACGGTCGGCGGAGTCGGTGTAGCCGGAGCGCGAGCTGCACCTCGAGGACCCGCTCCGGCTGCTGCCAGTCGACGCCGAGGAGGTGGCCGACCCGCTCCAGCCGTTGGGTGACCGTGTTGACGTGCACGTGCAGCTGCTCCGCGGCGCGGGTCAGGCTGCTCCCCACCCCGAAGTACGCCTCCAGGGTCCGCACCAGGGCGGTGCCCCGGCGGGCATCGTAGTCGATCACTGGCCCCACGGTGGCCGTCAGGAACCGGGAGACGTCGCGGTCGCCGCCGATGTCGACCGCGCCCAGCAGCAGGCCGACGAAGCCCAACTCGTCAGCACTGGCGCCCTGCCCGGCCCGGCCGAGCGCACCGAGCGCGGTGAGACAGCGCTCCGCCTCGCGGAACGTCGCTGCCAGTGCGGCCGGACCGGTGGCGGGACCACCGCCGCCGGCGGTCACCCGACGGCCGGTTAGCCGCGACAGGTCCCGCGCCACCGCGCGGGCGGCGCCGCCCGCATCCGGGCCGGGCAGCAGCAGCACCACCTTCCCGTCCCGGGCCGCGGCCAGCCCGCCGCGGGTGGAGGCGTATGTGGTGGCCCAGGAGAGGGTCCGTTGCCGGGCAGAGTCCGTCGCGGCGATGGCGCCGTCGTGCACACAGACCAGTACCTGCGCGGTGTCCAGGTTCACGTCGAGCCGGCGGGCACGGTCGCGGAGCGCGTCGGTGTCGCGCGGTGGGTCGGCGATCAGGTCGTCGAGGAGTTCGCCGCGGACCCGCCCCTCCGCCTCGGCGACCATCCGCCGAAACAACAGCAGCAGCGCGGTGACCAGGGCGGCCCGCTCCAGGATCTGCTGGTCGGCGTCGACCAACTCGTCGTCCGGGCGAAGCACCAACGCCCCCAGGTTTTCGGCGCCGGCGACCACGGCGGCGTACCAGAGTGCGCCTCGACGTACGCTGCGCCCCGCGGCCCGGGACGCGGCCACCGCTGCCACGATCTCCGCCCGCCTCGGTTCGTCGATCTCGCCGACCCGGGCCAGGAGCCGGCCCTCGGCGTCCAGGGCCAGTAGCGCGCCGCCCAGCACCTCCGGTACGGCGGCGGCGACCTCCTCCACGCCGCCGCCCCGGAGCACCAGCGCGGTCATCCGGTCGTGTGCCGCCGCCGCGCGCTCCACCGACGCGCTGTGTGCCCCGATGGTGGCGTTGGCCGCTGACAGCTCCGCCAACGCGGAGCGGGTCTCGGTGAGCAGCCGAGCGGTGTCGATCGCGACGGCGGCGTGCGCGGCCAGCGAGGCCAGGAGGGCCACCTCCTCCCGGGCGAACGGGCGCGCCGAGCGGTTGGCCGCGTAGAGCACGCCGATCGAGATCGAGCCCAGCCGCAGCGGGACTCCGAGGATGGCCACCAGGCCCTCCTCGCCGACTCCGGCGTCGATCTCCCGGGTGTGGTGGAACCGGTCGTCCGCCGGATAGTTCGCCGTGACGTACGGGGCGCCGGACTGGGCGACCAGGCCGCCGAGACCGGCACCCATCGGTAGCCGCAGCTGTTGGAACCGGGCCGACACCGAGCCGTCGGTGACCCGCATGTAGGTGTCGCCGCGCCGGTCGTCGTTGAGCGTCATGTAGGCGACGTCGGCGTCGAGCAGGGTTCGGGCCCGGCGCGCGATCGCCCGCAGCACGTCGTCCAGATCGCGGAGCCCGGCCAGGTCACTGACGGTGTCGTACAGTCCGGAGAGCTCACTTTCCCGGCGTCGCCGTCGTTCCAGCAGCGCCCGCACCCGCAACGCGACGGTCTTGGCCCGTTCCAGCTCGGCCAGCCGCTCCGGGGGCGCTCCGGCGGTGCGCGCGGCTAACAGCGGGCCCTCGAACTCCACCGCCGAGGCTTCGCGGGCGAGTAGTTCCAGGAACTCCACCGGCGAGGACATGACGGCCATTGTGCGCCGGTGCCCCTAGTTCGCCGTCCACCCCCCGTCGAGAGCGATGGACGCACCGGTGATGAACGCCGCCGGTGGTGAGCACAGGTACGCCACCAGCTCGGCCACCTCCTCCGGTTCGAGCAGCCGTTTGATGGCCGCACGGCCCAGCATGATCTTCTCGACGACCTCGGACTCCGGGATGCCGTGGCTGGCGGCCTGGTCGGCGATCTGGCTCTGCACCAGCGGGGTGCGCACGTACGCCGGGTTGACGCAGTTGGCCGTCACCCCGTGCGCGGCGCCCTCCAACGCGACTACCTTGGACAGACCCTCCAAGGCGTGTTTCGCCGAGACGTACGCCGCCTTGTACGGCGAGGCGCGCAGCCCGTGCACCGAGGAGATGTTGACGATGCGTCCCCAGCCTGCGGCGTACATGTGCGGCAGGGCCCGGCGGATGACCAGGAACGGGGCTTCGACCATCACCCGGTGCAGGTATTCGAAGCGTTCCACGGCGAACTCCGGGATCGGGGCGACGTGCTGGAGTCCGGCGTTGTTGACCACGATGTCCACCTTGGTGTCGAGGCGGTTGACCGTCTCCGGGTCCGCCAGGTCGGCGCCGACGGCCCGGCCGCCCACGTCGGCGGCGACCGTCCGGGCGGCAGCGATGTCCCGGTCCACCACCACCACGGTGGCGCCGGCCGCGCCGAGTCGTCGCGCACACGTCCGCCCGATGCCGCTGCCGCCTCCGGTCACCAGGGCGGTTCGACCGGTGAGATCGACCTGTACGACGTGGGGGGCCGTCCTCCTCGGATCTGCCGTCATGGCGCATGAAACTACGACCTGTATGGCCAGACGCACATGGGGTAGCGACACATACTCACCGGCGGTGCTGTGTGGTCGCAGTCGACATCGGGTGAACCGTGGCGGCACCGGTACCGCCGTCGGGCTCCGGCGTGTCCCGCCGGCTGTGGCTCCGACGATCTCGATAGGGTGTCGAACACACGTACTGCTGTTGGTCGGGGAGGAGGCGGCGTGCGCGTGCTCGGCGTTGACCCGGGGCTGACCCGGTGCGGGGTTGGCGTGGTCGAGGGCATGCCGGGGCGCCCCTGCACGTTGGTCGCCTACCACGTCGTCCACACCGATCCCGATGACGAGTTGCCGCTGCGCCTGCTGACCCTGGATCGCTCGCTCACCGCCCTGGTGGCCGAGCACCGGCCGGACAGCGTGGCCGTCGAGCGGGTGTTCAGCCAGCACAATGTCCGCACGGTGATGGGCACCGCCCAGGCCAGCGGGGTCGCCGTTCTCGCCGGGGCGCGGGCGGGCCTTCCGGTGCAGACCTACACTCCGAGCGAGGTGAAGGCGGCGGTGACCGGCTCCGGTCAGGCCGACAAGGCCCAGATGACCGCGATGGTGACGCGGCTGTTGCGGCTGTCCGCCCCGCCCCGCCCGGCGGACGCCGCCGATGCCCTGGCCCTGGCCATCTGCCACGTGTGGCGCGGTGGTACCCGCTCGAAGTTGGCGACCGCCGCCGATCGGGCACGACGACGAGGAGGAGGACGATGATCGCCAGTGTCCGGGGCGTGGTGACCGCGACCGGTCCCGACCACGCCGTCCTGGAGGTCGGCGGGGTGGGCCTGGCGGTGCAGTGCGCGCCGGGCACGATCGCCGACCTGCGGGTGGGCCAGCCGGCCCGCCTCGCCACCAGCCTGGTCGTCCGGGAGGATTCGCTGACCCTCTACGGGTTCGCCGACGACGACGCCAAGGCTCTGTTCGAGCTCCTGCAGACGGCCAGCGGGGTCGGCCCTCGACTGGCCCAGGCCGTCCTCGCGGTGCACCCGCCGGAGGCGGTCCGCGCGGCCATCGCCAACGCCGACACCGCCGCGTTGACCCGGGTGCCGGGCATCGGCAAGAAGGGCGCCGAGCGGCTCGTACTGGAGCTGCGGGACCGGATCGGTCCGGTCCCGGTCGGTGCCGACTCCGCCGCCGGCGTCACGACCGGTGCCTGGCCGGAGCAGGTGCGTCAGGCCCTGGTCGGGCTCGGCTGGACGGCGGCGCAGGCGGATCAGGCGGTCACCGCGGTGGCGGAGACGGTGGACGGGGCGGTGCCCCCGGTGCCGGTCCTGCTCCGACAGGCGATTCGGCTGCTGGGTCGGACCCGATGACGGGTGGGCGGAGTGCGTCGGGTCGACAGCATCCGGGTCACGGGTGAGGAATTGGGATGACGGGTGACAATCTGGTCTCGGCGTATGTGAGCGACGCCGAGCGGGACGTGGAGGCCAGCGTCCGGCCGCGCCGGCTGGCCGAGTTCATCGCGCAGGAGCGGGTCCGGGATCAACTCGACCTGCTGCTCCAGGGCGCGCTACGCCGAGGCAGTCCGCCCGATCACATCCTCCTGTCGGGCCCGCCGGGGCTGGGTAAGACCAGCCTCGCCAATATCGTCGCCGCCGAGTTGGGCACGAGTATCCGGGTGACCAGCGGACCGGCGATCGAGCGTTCCGGTGACCTGGCGGCCATCCTGACCAGTCTCGGTGAGGGGGATGTGCTCTTCATCGACGAGGTGCACCGGATCGCCCGGCCGGCGGAGGAACTCCTCTACAGCGCGATGGAGGACTTCCGGGTTGACGTGGTGGTGGGTAAGGGCCCCGGGGCAACAGCCATCCCGCTGGATGTGGAGCCGTTCACCCTGGTTGGCGCGACCACCCGCGCCGGGCTGCTCACCGGCCCGATGCGGGACCGGTTCGGTTTCGTCGCGCACCTGGACTTCTACTCCCCGGCCGACCTGGAGACGCTGCTCAACCGCTCGGCCCGCATCCTCGGTGTGCCGATCACCGCCGACGGCGCGGCCGAGATCTCCGGCCGCGCGCGGGGCACCCCCCGGATCGCGAACCGGTTGCTGCGCCGGGTGCGCGATTTCGCCGAGGTCCGGGCCGACGGCGTGGTCACCCGGGAGACCGCGCAGGCGGCACTCACCGTGTACGACGTGGACGCGTTGGGGCTGGACCGGCTGGACCGAGCGGTGCTCACCGCGCTCGTGGATCTGTTCCGGGGTGGTCCGGTCGGCCTGTCCACGTTGGCGGTGGCGGTGGGGGAGCAGCCGGACACCGTGGAGGAGGTCTGTGAGCCGTTCCTGGTGCGGGCCGGTCTCCTCGCCCGAACACCGCGTGGTCGGGTCGCCACCGAGGCGGCCTGGCACCATCTGGGGCGTACGCCAGCGAATGGTACATTTGGCCCGGATGTCCCTCCCGCGCGTGACCTGTTCTCGGTGGAGCCTGATCAGCCGTGATGCGAACGTGATCTGTGCCGCATTCGGTGTTCCCAGGTGAAGCGACTAGACTCGCCGCGGTCTGTACAGACGTAAGAAGTCGCCTTCGCCCCGGTACCCTCGTGCCGGTATGGGGGCCAATGGGAAGGTTTTACCACCGTGCTTTTGGCACAAGAAAACTCCGCCAGCAACTTCACTCCCATCCTCATGATCGTCCTGCTCTTCGGAGTCATGTACTTCATGATGATCCGTCCGCAGCAGAAGCGGCGTCGGGAAGCGGCGAACATGCAGTCCTCGCTGGGGCACGGTGACGAGGTCGTCACCATCGGCGGGCTGTATGGCACCGTCACCGGTGTGGACGACGAGACGGTGCTGCTGGAGGTCGCCCCCGGCGTGGAGACCCGCTACGCCCGTCCCGCGATTGCACGGGTCGTCACCAAGGCGGAGCAGCCCGCTGAGGCGGCGGTCGACGACGCGGACGCGGTCAAGGAGTAATACCGTCCGTCATTCCGGCGGCCGTGCAGCATATGAGTTGGACGAAAACTTGACAATCGGGTCGATCGCCACCCTCGGTAGGTGCAGGGTTTGGTGGCGTTCCGCGGCGGTGCCCGTGCGCCGTTGCGGCGACCCCCACATAGCTTCGGCCGGTTTGTCCGGCCTACAGCCGCCGCTGGCGTGGCGGCGTGACCCTACAGGGAGACAGGACAGCCGTGGCACCACCTCAAAAACAGATGCGCCCCGGGCGGCAGCTCGCCGTGCTCGGGTTCATCTTCGTGGTCCTCTATCTTCTGGTCTTCTTCGGCGGCGGCGCGAGCGGTAGCTGGCAGGACCGGCTCGAGCCCAAGCTCGGTCTCGACCTGGTCGGCGGCACGCGGCTGACGCTGGAGGCGACCAACACCGTCGACGGCCAGGCGCCGACCGCGGAGAGCCTTGAGGAGGCCCGGCAGATCATCGAGAGCCGGGTCAACGCCTTCGGGGTCGCTGAGGCCGAGGTCGTTACCGAGGGCGACCGGAACATCGTGATCTCCCTTCCCGGCGAGAACCGCGACCTGACCGAGGTCGGCAGCGCCGCGGAGTTGCGCTTCCGGAAGGTGCTTCAGGTAACCGACGGTAGTGGTGCGGCGGCGAACCCGCCGCCGAGCCCGACCAGCGCCCCCTCCGCCACGCCGTCCGAATCCGCTGCGCCGTCGGGCTCTGCCACGCCGTCGGGCTCCGCCACGCCGTCGGGCTCCGCCACGCCGTCCGGCTCCGCCACGCCGTCCGCAACCGGCAGCGCTTCGCCCACCCCGTCGAGCAGCGTCCAGGTCACGGCCTCGCCGACTGGCCAGGGCGGTGGCGCCCCGGCGCCGAGCGCGAGCGCCACCCCCTCGGCCACGCCCACGCCGAGCGCATCCTCCTCGCCCAGTGCGACACCGGCGGCGAGCGACAGCGCCACCCCGGTGCCGGCCAGCGTCGAGGAGCAGCGCAGGGCGGTCGAGCAGAAGGTCGGTGCGACTGCCTGGGAGGCCGCGAACGGGCTCCAGTCGCCGACCGACCTGGCCGCCGACCCGTCGCTGGTCGAGAAGCTCACGCCGTTCGCATCGCTGGACGACCGCGAGGTCGCGGTGCTGCCGGCCCAGATGCAGTTCACCGTCCCGCAGATCACCTGTGCCCAGCTCGATGCCCGCCCGCCGGCGTCGATCTCCGCCGTCGACCAACAGGCCGTCGCCTGTGAGTTCGGCAGCATCAAGTACCTGCTCGACCAGGCCAAGGTGGTGGGTACCGACATCAACGACGCCAACGCCGTGCTCGACCAGACCAGCCAGTGGGTGGTCAGCCTGGACTTCACCGGTTCTGGCCAGGAGAAGTGGACCGCGCTCACGGGCGAGGCGTTCCGGAACGAGGGCAATGCCTGCGACCCGAGCGCGCTCGGGGACAGCGGCAACTGCCGGGTCGCCGTCGTGCTGGACAACCAGGTCGTCTCCTCGCCGGAGATCCTGGGTGTGTTGACGAGTAACTCGCAGATCACCGGCAACTTCACCCAGCAGGACGCCAGCGACCTGGCGAGCACGCTGCGCTACGGCGCGCTGCCGGTGACCTTCGAGCCGCAGGCGCAGCAGAACGTCACCGCTACCCTCGGCGCCAGCCACCTGCGGGCTGGCCTGCTCGCTGCCGGTATCGGCATGCTGCTGGTGATCATCTACTCGTTCTTCTACTATCGGCTGCTCGGCTCTGTGATCTTCCTGAGCCTGGTGCTCTCCGCGCTGCTCGTCTTCGGCGCATTGGTGGTTCTCGGCCGGCAGATCGGGTTCACCCTTACCCTCGCCGGGATCGCCGGCATGATCGTCTCGCTCGGTGTGGCGGCGGACTCCTTCGTCATCTACTTCGAGCGGCTCAAGGACGAGATCCGGGAGGGGCGCAGCCCGCGCAGTGCGGTGTCCCGGGCGTGGATCCGTGCCCGTCGGACGATCATCTCCGCCAACGCGATCACCCTGATGTCCGCGGTGGTGCTCTACATCGTCTCGGTCGGTGTGGTCAAGGGCTTCGCCTTCGCGTTGGGCCTCGCCACGGTCCTCGACCTGGTGGTGGTCTTCCTCTTCCGACACCCGATCATGACGATGTTCGCCCGCACCCGGGCGTTCCTGTCCCCGCGGGTCAGCGGCCTCGGCCGGGCGTTGCCGGCCCGGGAGAAGCCGGCCCAGCCCCGCAACCCGCGCGCGAAGGAGGCCTGAGATGGCCGGTGCTGGTCTCGCGAGTCGCCTCTACCGTGGTGAGGCCGGTCTCGACATTGTCGGCCGTCGCAGGGTGTGGTTCAGCGTCGCTGGGGCGCTGGCCCTGATCTCGGTGCTGAGCTTCGCGTTCCTCCGGTTCGACCTCGGTATCGAGTTCGCCGGCGGCAACTCGATCCAGGTGCCCGCCAGCGTCGGCACCCTGGAGCAGGCCGAGGAGGCGGTTGACGCCGCGCTGGCCGCGGAGGGCGGCGGAGCGGAGGTGGTCACCGCGCAGAAGGTCGGCGGTACCGGTGACGACTTCTACGAGATGCGTACCTCGCAGCTCAGCGCGGAGCAGGCCAACGCGGTCAAGGCGGCGGTAGCCCAGGAGTTCGGCCTCCCGGTCAGCGACGTCGGCGGCGAGCAGGTCAGCCAGGCCTGGGGCAGCCAGGTCACCGAGCGGGCGGTGCTCGGTCTGGTGATCTTCCTCGTGCTGGTGATGGTCTACCTGGTGCTGCGCTTCGAGTGGCGGATGGCGGTCGGCGCGGTCAGCTCCCTGCTGATGAACCTGGTTCTCAGTGCCGGCATCTACTCACTGGTCGGCTTCGAGGTGACCCCGTCGACCGTGATCGGCTTCCTCACCATTCTGGGCTTCGCGCTCTACGACGTGGTGGTGGTCTTCGACAAGGTCCAGGAGAACACCCGCGGCATCACCGCGAACAACAACCAGACGTACGGCGAGGCGGCCAACCTGGCGATCAACCAGAGCCTGATGCGGTCGCTGAACACCTCGATCGTGGCCCTACTCCCGGTCGGCGGCCTGCTGTTCATCGGAGCCGGCTTCTTCGGCGCCGGCACCCTGAAGGACCTCGGCCTGGTGCTGTTCGTCGGGATGGCGGTGGCGTTCTTCTCCTCGATCACCCTGGCCACCCCGCTGCTGGTGCTGCTGAAGAACCGGGAGCCGCGGATCCAGGCGCACAACAAGCGGGTGCTGACCCGCCGCGCGGCGCTGGAGCGCGGCGAGGGCTCGGCGAAGAACGCGCCGCAGCCGACGGAGAGCGCCGACGAGGAGATCGACCCGGAGGCGACGGCCCTCGCCGGTGCGGCACCGAAGGTGGGGGCACGGCCGGCCGGTAAGCGGCCGACCGGCGCGCGCGGTGGGCGATCCGCCGGCGGTGGCAACCGTCCGGGCGGCAAGCGGCGCTGACGCGCCGGTAGAGCGGAACGACGGCGTCCTTCAGGCTGCGCGAGCGGCGTGAAGGACGCCGTCGCCGGAACAAGGGAGCGGAGCTGCATGACAGAGACCCACACCACCGGGGTACGGGGGGACAGCGGCCGGGAGACCGCCGAACTCGTGGCCAGCCGGGTGCTGGACGTACCGGACTTCCCGAAGCCTGGCGTCATGTTCAAGGACCTGATGCCGCTCTTTTCCGACGGTGACGCCTTTCGCGAGGTCATTGACGACATCGTGCGCTACCACGGGCGGGACTCGTTCGACACCGTGGTCGGGATCGAGGCCCGTGGGTTCGTGGTCGCGGCAGCGATCGCGTACGCTGCCGGCGTCGGCGTGGTGCCGGTGCGCAAGGCGGGCAAGCTGCCCCGGGTGGCCTACTCGGCGTCGTACGCGCTGGAATACGGTGAGGCCACCCTGGAGGTGCACCAGGACGCGTTCACGGCCGGGCACCGGGTGCTGGTGGTAGACGACGTACTCGCCACGGGCGGCACCGCCGAGGCGACCCTCGATCTGGTCGAGCGGGCCGGCGGTACGGTGGCAGGCTTCACCGTCCTGCTGGAGTTGGGCTTCCTGGGCGGTCGCGAGCGGTTGACGCCGCGCCCGGTCCATGCCCTGTTGACCGTTTGATCGTCTGGTCGGGTGGATGACGCCATCGCGGCCCGGGTCGGCGAGACGGCGGCGCACCCCGAGTGCGGGTAGCATTGCCACTTGCTGACCGGGCGCGTGGATGCCGGCGTCGACAACGCCGGCCGGTGCGGCCGGTTGAATCCGACGCCGGCCGCCTGGCCGGCGCGTCCGGCGAGCGGTGAGGAGGCCGGTGTCTCACGATGTCGCCCCTCCGGTGGAGGGCACGGTGCACCCGACAGGCGACGGCTCGGTGACCGACCGCGGTGGTGGCTCCCGTTCCGAGGTAGGTCCTGGTGGTGACGCCGGGGTAACGGACGCCAGCCGCACCAGCCCGGACGCGGGGAGCGAGGGGGCGGTCGTCCCGAAGCGGGGTGATCTCTCGCCCGAGACCGCTCTCAGCGGTGGGTTCGCGCTCTCCAGCGCGCCGACGGGGCGACGGGTGCGGGCTCGGCTGGCCCGGTTCAATGCGCCCTGGCAGTCCTCGCAGGTCAGCGAGGTGCTGGAGCCGCTGATCTCGAGTCATCGGGAGAATCACCCGAAGGCCGACGCGCGGCTGTTGCAACGCGCCTTCGACACGGCGGCCCGCTGGCACTCCGGCCAGTACCGTAAGTCCGGCGACCCCTACATCACCCACCCGCTCGCGGTGGCCACCATCCTGGCCAATCTGGGAATGGATACCACCACGCTGGTCGCGGCGCTGCTGCACGACACGATCGAGGACACCGAGTACACGCTTGACCAGATGCGGGCCGACTTCGGCGGTGAGGTGGCGCTGCTGGTTGACGGGGTGACCAAGCTCGACAAGGTCAAGCTGGGCGACGCGGCGAAGGCGGAGACGATTCGCAAGATGGTCGTCGCCATGGCGAAGGACCCGCGGGTCCTGGTGATCAAGCTGGCCGACCGGCTGCACAACATGCGTACCCTGATCTTCCTGCCGCGGCCGAAGCAGGAGCAGAAGGCCAAGGAGACGCTGGAGATCCTGGCCCCACTGGCACATCGCCTGGGAATGAACACGATCAAGTGGGAGCTGGAGGATCTGGCCTTCGGAACCCTGTTCCCGAAGCGGTTCGAGGAGATCAACCGACTGATCGGGGAGCACCAGCCGCAGCGGGAGGCGCTGCTGCGGCAGGTGACCAGGAAGGTCGGCACCGACCTGAAGTCAGCCAAGATCAGGGCGGAGGTGACCGGTCGGCCGAAGCACCTGTACTCGATCTACCAGAAGATGATCGTGCGGGGGCGGGATTTCAACGACATCTACGACCTGGTGGGTGTGCGGATCCTGGTCGACACGGTGCGGGACTGCTATGCGGCGTTGGGTGTGATTCACGCGAACTGGCAGCCGGTGCCGGGCCGGTTCAAGGACTACATCGCGATGCCGAAGTTCAACATGTACCAGTCGTTGCACACGACGGTGATCGGGCCCACCGGCAAGCCGGTGGAGATGCAGATCCGCACGTACGCGATGCACCGTACCGCCGAGTTCGGTATCGCCGCGCACTGGAAGTACAAGGAGCACAAGGGCACCCAGATCGTCGGCCCGCCGGCGCACATCGATGAGATGACCTGGCTGCGGCAGCTGCTGGACTGGCAGCGGGAGGCGGCCGACCCGAGCGAGTTCCTGGACGCGCTGCGCTTCGACCTGTCCAGCCAGGAGGTGTACGTCTTCACCCCGAAGGGTGACGTCTTTCCGTTGCCGACAGGGTCGACGCCGGTGGACTTCGCGTACGCGGTGCACACCGAGGTGGGACACAAGTGCATCGGGGCGCGGGTCAACGGCAAGCTGGTGCCGTTGGAGTCGACGCTGTCCAACGGCGATGTGATCGAGATCTTCACCTCGAAGTCGGAGACGGCCGGCCCGACCCAGGACTGGCTGGGGTTCGTCAAGAGCCCGCGGGCGCGTACGAAGATTCGGCAGTACTTCAACAAGGAGCGGCGCGAGGAGGCGATCGAGGCCGGCAAGGACGCGATCGTCAAGGCGATGCGCAAGCAGGGCATGCCGCTGCAGCGGATGCTCAGCTCCGACAACCTGATGGCGATCGCCCGGGATCTGCACCTGGCCGATGTCGCCTCGCTCTACGCGGCGGTCGGTGACAGCCACGTCTCCGCTCAGTCGGTGGTGCAGAAGCTGATGGCCTCCTACGGCGGCGAGGAGGGCGCGGTCGAGGACATCGCCGAGACCGCCGTGGCCACTCGTCCGCCGCGGAGCCGGGCCAGCAGCAACGACCCGGGGGTCGTCGTCCGGGGCGTCAGCGATGTGTGGATCAAGCTGGCCCGTTGCTGCACCCCGGTTCCGCCGGATACGGTTTTCGGGTTTGTCACCCGCTCCGGCGGGGTGAGCGTGCACCGGGACGACTGCGCCAACGCCGAGGACCTCAAGGCACAGGGGGAGCGGGTCGTGGAGGTGGGCTGGAAGCTCACCAGCGCGTCGACCTTCCTCGTCGCCATCCAGGTCGAGGCGCTCGACCGGCACAAGCTGCTCACCGACGTGACCCTGGTGCTCTCCGACGAGCGGGTCAACATCCTCTCGGCGACCGTGACGACCACGCGGGACCGGGTGGCGGTGAGCCGGTTCAGCTTCGAGATGGCCGATCCCAAGCACTTGGGGCACCTGTTGGCCGCAGTGCGTAAGGTCGACGGTGTCTTCGACGCCTACCGGGTCACCTCCGGATCCTGACCATCGGCCCCGGTGCCGTCGTCGGCGGCTCGCCTGCCCCGGTGCCGTAGGGCTGCGCGTCGCACCGAGCTGTCCCTGCCGCCCGATGGCATCGCAGCCGACAAAGACGAGCGCCCCCGGCATGAGCCGGGGGCGTGTCGTGGTCTCCTACCTGGGGCGGTCAGCCCTGGGGTGCGCTCATCGTGAGGTCGGTGATGGTGATTTCCTTCTTCGGGTGTCCACCGCCGGCCTGCTGCGCATAGGCCTCGTCGTCGCCGGCCGCCGCCACCTCCTTGACGATGTCCAGCCCACCGGTGATCGTGCCGAGGACGGTGTAGTTCGGGTCGAGCGGCGAGTCGCCGTAGACGATGAAGAACTGGCTGCCGGTGCTCCCCGGTGCGCCGGAGTTGGCCATCGCGATAACGCCCTCCGGGTACGGGGGCCGCTTGTCCGTGGGCAGGTTCTCCTCGGCCAGCCGGTAGCTCGGCCCGCCGGTGCCGTCGGTTTCCCGCCAACCATCGCCGGTCGCGCTCGGGTCACCGCACTGGAGCACCTTGATTCCCTCGGTGACGAGGCGGTGGCACTTCGTGTTGTCGAAGAAGTTCTGCTCGGCGAGGTGGGTGAAGCTGGCGCTGGTGCACGGCGTCTGGGACCGGTCGACCTTGGCCGTGATCTGCCCGAGGTTCGTGTCGATTGTGAGGGTCTGGGTCCCGGTGTTCGGCTGTTGGTCGCTCGGCAGGCCGACGTCCTTGATCTGTGGGATCCGCTGGTCGGCGGGGATCTCGGTGAAGGCGCACTCGGCGGCGCCGGCGGTGGTGGTCGAGTCGGTCGACGAGTCGTCGCCGAGGCTCGACACCAGCCAGACGGTGCCGGCGACCACCAGGAGGAGCGCCGCGCTCGCCCCGACGATCGCCTGGGTCTGTCGACGCCGACGAGCCTGGGCGGTCCGCTCGGCCATCTCCTTCTCGAGCCGAGCGCGAGCCGCCGCGCGTTGCCGCTCTCCGCTGGACATCACGCCTGGATCCTCCTGCGTTATGTGTTCGGGTGGGATCGGTCAGCCGGCGCTCGAGTCGGCTGCCGGGGCGGCCGACGTGGTGGCGGCCGGTGTCGCCGCCGGCTCGGTGACCGTAAGGCTCTGGATGACCACGTCGTCGTCCTTCGGCTTGACCTTCGCTCCGCCCTGATTCTCCACGGTTGGTAGCGCGCCGATCTTCTCGACCGTATCCAGGCCAGCGGTGACGCGGCCAATGACCGTGTACGCCGGGTCGGCGGTCGTGAAGTCCCTGAAGAAGATCAGGAACTGACTTCCGTTGGCGCCGGGCACGTTACCGACCATCGCGACCGTGCCCTTCGGGTAGGTCGCGGGCTGGTCGGGCGCCGGGCTCGCTGACGCCTCCGCGGGGGTGGGAACGTTCTCGTCATAGAAGGAGTAGGCGGGTCCGCCCAGCCCGGTGCCGCTCGGGTCGCCGCAGCGCACCGCGCCCTCGGTGGTGATTTCGTGGCACTTCGTGTTGTCGTAGAAGGAGTTCGCCGCCAGGTGGGAGATGCTCGCGACGGCGCACGGTGTGGCGGCGGTGTCCAGCTCGGCGGTGACCGGGGCGCCCTGGTTCGTGACGACCGTCATCGTCCGGACTCCCTCGGTCGGCAGCCCGGTGGTGGCCGGTGTGCCGACGTCCTTCAGGTTGGTGTTGGCGCTGGCGTCCTCCGGGGTCCAGAGGCAGATCTCCTCGGCCGCGGTGCTCTCGACCGGGTCCTGATCGAAGGCGCCCAGCGCCCAGGCGGAGCCGGCCACGACCAGGGCGAGGACGACTGCGACACCCACCCCGGCCTGGACCTGCCGTCGGCGGCGGGCCCGAGCGGCCCGTCGGGCCATCTGCCGGTCGAGTTTTGCCCGCGCCAGTTTGCGCTGCCGATCCCTGCTGGAGGCCACCCGCGCTCCCCTTCCTCTACCCTGGTTCCGTGACGGGCGGCCCGACCGTTGGTCAGGTGTGCCATGCCACACGCCCGCCAGAGTGTACGGCCAGCGGCTGGGATTGTCGTGTACGAGGTGGGGCGGTGGTGACTCGCGGACGTTGCCGCACCCACGACCGGGCCGCACCGTGCGAGATCGGGTGCGTTGGCGACTAGGCTCAGCAGACGACCTGACACCTCGAGGGAGGGAGTAGCCGTGCTCGTGGCCGGATTTCCCGCGGATGCCTTCGGCACCAACTGCTATGTGGTCGCGACGGCGCCGGGGGAGCAGTGTGTGGTGGTCGATCCCGGTATCGGGGTACTCGACCGACTTGACGCCCTGCTGGCCGAGCATCGCCTGCATCCGGCCGCTGTCCTGCTGACCCACGGCCACCTCGACCACACCTTCTCCGTCGCGCCGGTCTGCGGTGCGCGCGGCGTCACCGCGTACGTCCACCCGGCCGACCGGGAACTCCTCGCGGATCCGGCGAAAGGCCTCTCGGTCGACCTGGCCGGGCTCTTCGGCGGTCGTCTGCCGTACACCGAGCCGGAGGACGTCGCCGAACTGACCGACGGCGCCACGCTCGAGCTGGCTGGCTTGGAACTCACCGTTGACCACGCGCCGGGCCATACCGGCGGGTCGGTGCTCTTCCGGATGCCCGGCGCGGGCTCCCGCTGGGAGGCAGACGAGATCTGCCTCTCCGGTGACGTGCTCTTCGCCGGCTCGATCGGCCGCACCGACCTGCCGGGCGGCAGCCATTCGACGATGCTTGCCAGCCTGCGGAGTAAGATCCTTCCGCTGGCGGATGACACGGTCGTGCTGCCCGGCCACGGTCCCGCCACGACCATCGGCCGGGAACGCGCCGCCAACCCGTATCTCCTTGAGGTGGCGGGCGAGCAGGCGCGACCGGCGGCCCCCGCCCGCGGCCTGTAGCCGCCGCACCATACTTCCCCGCGCGGACCGCGCGGGTTCGCGAACGGAGCACCATGAGTAAGCCCACGCCGATCTCCGGCTTTCCGGAGTGGACGCCCGCCCAGCGGATGATCGAACAGTACGTTCTGGACCGGATCCGGGGCACCTTCGAGCGGTACGGGTTCGCCCCGCTGGAGACCCGCGCGGTCGA
Source organism: Salinispora tropica CNB-440 (assembly GCF_000016425.1). Taxonomy (GTDB): domain Bacteria; phylum Actinomycetota; class Actinomycetes; order Mycobacteriales; family Micromonosporaceae; genus Micromonospora; species Micromonospora tropica. The sequence goes on from NC_009380.1 coordinate 2,081,031, forward strand.
GCCGCTCGACCAGCTGTTGCGGAAGGGGGAGACCTCCAAGGAGGTCTACCTGCTCCGGCGGCTGCAGGCCGACCCCGATGGACCAACCGGCGACGACGCGCTCGGCCTGCACTTCGACCTGACCGTGCCGTTCGCCCGGTACGTGCTGGAGAACGCGGGCAAGCTTCAGTTCCCGTTCCGCCGCTACCAGATCCAGAAGGTGTGGCGGGGCGAGCGACCGCAGGAGGGTCGCTACCGGGAGTTCCTGCAGGCGGACATCGACATCGTCGACCGGGACACGCTGGCGCCGCACCACGAGGCCGAGATGCCGTTGGTGATCGGGGACGCGCTGCGGTCGCTGCCGATTCCGCCGGTGCGGATCCAGGTCAACAACCGCAAGATCTGCGAGGGCTTCTACCGGGGAGTGGGGCTCACCGACCCGGAGGCGGCGCTGCGCGCGGTCGACAAGATTGACAAGATCGGCCCGGCCCGGGTGGCGGACCTCCTGGCCGCCACGGCCGGGGCGACCGAGGCGCAGGCGAAGGCCGTGCTGGCGCTGGCGGAGATCTCGGCGCCGGATGCGTCGTTCGCCGACGCGGTGAATGCGCTCGGGGTCAGTCACCCGCTGCTCGACGAGGGCCTCGCGGAGTTGGTCCAGGTGATGCAGACCGCCGCCGAGCACGCTCCCGGCCTCTGCGTCGCCGACCTGCGGATCGCCCGCGGCCTGGACTACTACACCGGGACCGTCTACGAGACGCAGCTGGTCGGGTACGAGCGGTTCGGCTCGATCTGCTCCGGCGGCCGGTACGACAGCCTGGCCAGCGCCGGTGCCGTCGCGTTCCCCGGGGTGGGCATCTCGATCGGCGTGACCCGGCTGCTCGGCCTGCTCTTCGGTGCCGGGGCGTTGACCATCTCCCGCCCGGTCCCCACCTGCGTGGTGGTGGCGGTGACCAGCGAGGCGCAGCGGGCGGTGAGTAACCGGGTCGCCGAGGCGCTGCGGGCCCGGGGCATCTGCACCGAGGTCGCGCCGAGCGCGGCGAAGTTCGGCAAGCAGATTCGCTACGCCGAGCGCCGGGGCATCCCATACGTGTGGTTCCCGGGCACGGACGAGGGCGAGGGCGAGGTCAAGGACATCCGTACCGGTGCGCAGGTGTCGGCGCGGGCCGAGGTGTGGCAGCCGCCGACGGCGGACCTGCGGCCGGTGGTGAGCTGAGCTGAGGCGACCACCGACCCGCCTTCGGCTGGTGCCGGTGTTGGTCGGCAGGAAACCGCTGTTCCGGGGCGCGCCTGGGATGTTACTGGCGCGGATCGGCGATCAGACCTACGGTGGCGTAAGTTACGCCACCGTAGGGAGACCCGCATGACCGTCCTCAGCCAGACCGCCCTTCTGCACGAGCTGGAAGTCGTCGTGGAGAAGAACCTCGACCGGCACCTGTCGATCGCGAAGGAGTGGTTTCCGCACGAGTACGTGCCGTGGAGCGAGGGGCGGACGTTCGACGGCCCGCTCGGTGGCCAGGCGTGGACGCAGGCCGACTCGTCGCTGCCCGAGATCGCTCGTACCGCGTTGATCGTCAACCTGCTCACCGAGGACAACCTGCCCTCGTACCACCACCAGATCGCCACCCTCTTCGGCCGGGACGGGGCGTGGGGGACCTGGGTGCACCGGTGGACGGCCGAGGAGGCGCGGCACGGCATCGCGATCCGTGACTACCTGACGGTGACCCGGGCGGTCGACCCGGTGGCCCTGGAACGGACCCGGATGACCCACATGTCGGCCGGCTACCGCAACGCGCACGACGAGGAGATGCTGCACTCGCTCGCGTACGTGTCGTTCCAGGAGTTGGCCACCCGGATCGCGCACCGGAACACCGGCCGCGCCACCGGCGATCCGTTGTGCGAGGCGTTGCTGGCGCGAATCGCCACCGACGAGAACCTGCACATGCTGTTCTACCGAAACCTGCTCGGCGCCTCCTTCGAGCTGGCCCCCAGCCAGACGATGCGGGCGGTGGCCGACGTGCTGGCCGAGTTCCAGATGCCGGGCAACGGCATCGAGGGGTTCGCCCGGAAGTCCGTCGCGATCGCCCTGGCCGGCATCTACGACCTGCGCCAGCACCGGGACGAGGTGGTAATGCCGGTGCTGCGGCAGTGGGACATCTTCGAGGTGTCGGGTCTGAACGCGGACGGCGAGGCGGCCCGGGAGCAGATCGCGGCCCACCTCGACGGCCTGGAGCTCGCCGCGTCCCGATTCGAGGAGAAGCGTGACGCCCGCCGCGCCCGGAAGGCCGCCCGGAGCTGACGGCCGGGGCGCGGCACCGCCGTCCAGCCGACGGCGACGGGCGGCACCATGCCGGTGGGCCTCGCGCGCGGCGGTGCCCTCCTTCCGCGTACCCGACAAACGGCGGTGCGGTAGCCCTGACAGAATGCCGGTGCAGAGACACTCTGCTCCGGGGCAGAATGCCGGTGCAGAGACATCGTGCCCCGGAAAAGGCTGGAAATGAGGATGCGGCCCCGGGGCGGCCCGGAGAGGATGCCGGGCAGATCCATTCCGCAGACAAGGGAGACGCACGTCGTGATCCGTACCCATGACGCCGGAAGCCTGCGCGCGACGGACGCCGGCAGCACGGTGACGCTCGCCGGCTGGGTGGCCCGCCGGCGCGACCACGGCGGTGTCATCTTTGTCGACCTGCGTGACGGCTCCGGGGTGGCCCAGGTCGTCCTCCGCGAGGAGGACGCCCACGTGCTGCGCAACGAGTACTGCGTCCGGGTCACCGGCGAGGTGACCCGTCGGCCCGAGGGGAACGAGAACCCGGAACTCGCCACCGGCGAGGTCGAGGTGACGGCGGAGGAGTTGGAGGTGCTGTCCGAGGCGGCGCCCCTGCCGCTGCCGGTGGACGACCAGATCGAGGCCGGAGACGACGTCCGACTGCGCTACCGGTACCTGGACCTGCGCCGTAGTGGCCCGGCCAGCGCCCTGCGCCTGCGGTCTGCGGCCAACCAGATCGCGCGTACGGTGCTGCACGAGCGGGACTTCCTGGAGATCGAGACCCCGACGTTGACCCGCTCCACGCCGGAGGGGGCACGCGACTTCCTGGTGCCGGTCCGGTTGCAGCCCGGCACCTGGTACGCGCTGCCCCAGTCGCCGCAGTTGTTCAAGCAGCTGCTGATGGTGGGCGGGATGGAGCGGTACTACCAGATCGCCCGCTGCTACCGGGACGAGGACTTCCGCGCCGACCGGCAGCCGGAGTTCACCCAGCTGGACATCGAGATGTCCTTCGTCACCGAAGACGACGTGATTGACCTCGGCGAGGCGATCGTGTCCCGGCTGTGGCGGGAACTGGCCGGCCACCAGATCACCCGGCCGATCCCGCGGATCACCTGGCACGAGGCCATGGCCCGGTACGGCTCGGACAAGCCAGACCTGCGCTACGGCGTGGAGTTGACCGAGCTGACCGACTACCTGCGCGGCACCCGGTTCCGGGTCTTCGCCGGCGCGATCGAGGCGGGTGGCTACGTTGGTGCGGTCGTGATGCCCGGCGGTGCGGCGCAGTCCCGTAAGGAGTTGGACGGCTGGCAGGACTGGGCCAAGGCGCGGGGTGCGAAGGGCCTGGCGTACGTGGTGCTCGACGCCGAGACGGGCGAGGCGCGGGGTCCGGTCGCCAAGAACCTCTCCACGGAGCACCTGGCGGGCCTGGCCGACGTGGTTGGCGCGAAGCCCGGCGACGCGATCTTCTTCGCTGCCGGTGCGGAGAGCCGGGCGGCCCAGGAATTGCTCGGCGCGGCCCGGGTGGAGATCGCCCGCCGGGCCAACCTGGTTGACGAGAGCGCCTGGGCGTTCTGCTGGGTGGTTGACGCGCCGATGTTCGAGCGGGTCACCGACCGCGAGGAGGCTGGAGCGGGCGGCTGGACCGCGGTGCATCATCCGTTCACCGCACCGAACGCCGAGTGGATGGACCGCTTCGAGGAGGCACCGGACCGGGCGCTCGCGTACGCGTACGACATCGTCTGCAACGGCAACGAGATCGGCGGCGGCTCGATCCGTATCCACCGCGGCGACGTGCAGCAGCGGGTCTTCGACCTGCTCGGCATCACGCCCGAGCAGGCGCGGGACAAGTTCGGCTTCCTGCTGGAGGCGTTCAAGTACGGCCCGCCGCCGCACGGCGGTATCGCCTTCGGCTGGGACCGGGTCTGCATGCTGCTCGCCGGCGCCGACTCGATTCGTGAGGTCATCGCCTTCCCGAAGACCCGCGGCGGGTTCGACCCGCTGACTGCCGCGCCGACCCCGATCACCGCCGCGCAGCGCCTGGAGGCGGGCGTGGACGCCCGGCCCAAGCCCGAGGCGCGGGCGCAGGCCGGCACCGCCGGCCCGGCTGCTCCGGTGGCCGACCCCACCTGATCGCCTCGTTGGTCATACCAGTGGCGGCCCGGCTTTGCCGGGCCGCCACTGTCGTGTTCGGCGCCCGGTGTTGGGCTGAGCGGTGCGGGGCAGTCGAACCCGAAGAACTTGCAAAATTTCTGTGCACAACAGTTGTGCACAGAAGTCATGCAAAGATAGTGTGCAAGCATGACTGATGACCGGGAACGGGCCGGGCCCACTCCGCGTGCGGTGCACATCGACCACCGCCAGGTGCGGGTGCTGGCTCACCCACTGCGGATCCGGCTCCTCGGGGCGCTGCGGGTGCAGGGCCCGTCGACCGCCACCACGCTGGCCGAACTGCTCGACACCAACACCGGTGCCACCAGCTATCACCTGCGTCAGCTCGCCGACGTGGGGCTGGTCGCCGAGGACCCCGACCGGGGCACCGGCCGGCAGCGCTGGTGGCGGGCCGCGCACGAGCTCACCGACTTCGACCCCACCGACTTCGACGACGACCCGGATGCCCGCGCCGCCATGGAGTGGATCCAGGGTCACCAGGTGCGCCTGTTGGCCGAGCAGGCGCAGCGGTGGTTCGCGGCGCAGAGCCAGTGGTCGTCGGAGTGGCGGGACGCCTTCGGGATGGGCGACGCCTTCCTGACCCTCCCGGCAGACCGGCTGAAGGCGCTCAACGACGAGCTCTGGCAGGTCCTGGAGCGGTACCGCGAAGCGGCCGACCCGGCTGAGCCTGGTGCCGAGCAGGTTCAGGTCTACCTCGGCGCCTACCCGTTGCCGAAGGAGGCGTGATGGCTACCCTCTCGGTCCATCAGGTCCGCCACCGCTATCTCATCCTGCTCGGCCTGCGCTGGCTGCCGGTCGGCCTGCTGGTTCCGGTCTTCGTCCTGCTGATGCAGGAGCGGGGCCTCACCCTTGCCGAGATCGGCATGGCGTTCGCGGCCCAGGGTGTCCTCGTCCTCGCGCTCGAGTTGCCGACCGCCGGGCTCGCCGACGCCGTGGGACGCCGGCCGGTGCTGGTGCTCGCCGCGGTGGTCAACCTCGCCTCCGTGGCGCTCTTCGTCGTGGCCGACTCGTTCGCCCTACTGGTGGCGGTGTGGGCGTTGCAGGGGGTCTATCGGGCGCTGGACAGCGGCCCGCTCGAGTCCTGGTTCGTGGACAGCACCCTCGCCGCCGACCCTGAGGCCGAGTACGAGCGGGGCCTGAGCCAGGGCGGGACGGCGGTCGGCGTCGCCATGGCGGCCGGTGCCCTGCTCAGCGGCGGGCTGGTCGCGTTCGGCCCGGTCGGCCCGTTCAGCGCGTTGACCATGCCGATCGTGGCCATCGTGGTGTTGCAGGTCGTCGGGCTGGTGGCCCTCCTCGCCCTGCTGCGCGAGCGTCGTCCCACCGCCGGGTCGTCGGCGCTACGCGAGTCGATCGCGGAGGCCCCCCGGATGATCGGCCAGGCGATGGGGCTGCTGCGCCGCTCCCGGGTGCTGCTCGCCCTGCTCTCGGTCGAGCTCTTCTGGGGCTTCGGCATGGTCACTTTCGAAGCTCTCCTGCCGGTCCGACTCGCCGAGGTGCTCGGCGACGCCGATCGGGCCGGGGCGCTGCTCGGGCCGGCGACCATGGTGGCCTGGCTCGCGAATGCCGGCGGCGCGGCGGCGACCCCGCTGCTCACCCGGCGACTGGGCGCCGCGCCCGCCGCGGCGCTGCTGCGGATCGCGCAGGGCGTCACCGTGGTCGGGATGGCGCTGCTCGCCGGTCCGGTCGGCGTGCTGGTCGCCTTCGTCGTGTGCTACGTCGTGCATGGCGCCTCGAACCCGTTGCACATGGGGCTGGTGCACCGACAGGTCGACGGGCCGTACCGGACCAGTGTGGTGTCCCTGAACTCGATGGTGTCCATGCCCGCCGGTGCCGCCGGGGGGATCGTGCTCGGCCTGGTCGCCGACCGTGCCGGCGTCAGCGTCGCGATGCTGGTCGGCGCGGTCGTGCTCGTGATTGCCGCGCCGCTGTACCTGCCCGCCTGGCGGGCGAGCCGGGACGGTTCTCCCGCCCCGGTCGGTGCGCCAACGGCCGCCGCCTCCCCCGAGCCCCCGGAACCGGCGACCCAGCCCGACACCTCGGCGCCGGTCAGTGGGCAGCCCGGCGTGCCCCCGGCTCGCGACGGTGATCCGACAACCGGCGCGGGCGCGGCACGGCGCTGACGCCCGTGCCACCGGCCGCGTCGCGCGGCCGGTGGCACGGGCCGAACCGGAGGAGCAGGTCAGCTCTTCCCGGCGGCGCTGATTCTGGCGACCCCGGCCGCGCCCGGTACTGTTCCCGTGATGGATCCCGACGCCCTCTTCTCCCTCGGGGAGCCCGCCGCCGCGGCTGTCGCGCCCGCGGGTGCCGCCGGCATGGCTGGGTTCACGCCAGTCGGGGACGACGCGCCGCTGGCCGTCCGAATGCGCCCGACCGGCCTCGACGAGCTGATTGGCCAGGACCACCTGCGTGCCCCCGGTGCTCCGTTACACCAACTCGTCTCCGGGGCCGCACCGATGTCGGTGATCCTCTGGGGGCCGCCCGGCAGTGGGAAGACCACCATCGCGCACCTGGTGGCTGGGGCGACCGACCGTCGCTTCGTGGCGATGTCGGCGCTGAACGCCGGGGTGAAGGACGTCCGTGCCGTCATCGACGCCGCCCGCCGGCAGCGCCGCGCCGGCGGCCCGCAGACCGTGCTCTTTATTGATGAGGTGCATCGGTTCAGCAAGACCCAACAGGATTCGCTCCTCGCCGCGGTCGAGGACCGGACCGTCACGTTGCTGGCGGCGACGACCGAGAACCCATACTTCTCGGTCATCTCGCCGCTGTTGTCTCGGTGCGTGCTCCTCACCCTGCAGCCACTGGACGACGACGCGGTGCGGAGTCTGCTCCGTCGCGCGGTCGTCGACGGTCGCGGCCTGGGCGGCACGCCTGTCCTCGCCCCCGAGGCCGAGGAGCATCTGGTCCGGCTCGCCGCCGGTGACGTCCGCAAGGCGCTCACCGCCCTGGAGGCCGCGGCCGCCTCTGCCACCGCGGTCGGTGCCCGCCGCATCGACCTACCCACCGCCGAGCAGGCGGTGGACAGCGCCGCCGTCCGCTACGACCGTGACGGTGACAGCCACTACGACGTGACCAGCGCGTTCATCAAGAGCATGCGCGGCTCCGACGTGGACGCCGCGCTGCACTGGTTGGCCCGGATGCTGGTCGCCGGCGAGGACCCGCGGTTCATCGCCCGTCGGATGGTCATCTTCGCCAGCGAGGACGTCGGTATGGCCGACCCGGGTGCGCTCGGCGTGGCCACCGCCGCCGCCCACGCGGTGGAGTACGTCGGCCTGCCGGAGGCCCAGCTCAACCTCGCCCAGGCGGTGATCCACCTGACCACGGCCCCGAAATCGAACTCGGCGACCACCGCCATCGGGGCGGCCCTCGCTGATGTCCGGGCTGGGCGGGGTGGCTCGGTGCCGCGTGGGCTACGGGACGCGCACTACCCCGGCGCCAAAGGGCTCGGCCACGGCACCGGCTACCGCTATCCCCACGACGACCAGCGGGGTGTGGTCAACCAGCAGTACGTGCCGGACGACCTCGTCGGCACCGACTACTACCGGCCCAGCCAGCATGGTGCCGAGCGAGCCGTCGCCGACCGACTGCCGCTGCTGCGGCGGATCATTCGCCAGTCGTCGCCAACGGCTGACCGCCGGCCGACGGCGTCCTGCGGTGCCGGGTTGGGCAACAGCCGCCCACCCGAGAGATCGGGTGACGACGCGGCGTACGAGGGTGGCAGAGACGCCACTGAGGAGGGGCAGCAGTGAAGTCGCGAGGGGCGGACCGGCCCGAGGAGGGCGCTGACGAGCGGCGCAAAGGGCGCCGCTGGGGGCGGGGGAAGTCCGAGGCCGCGGCCGGGGAGCCGGTCAGCGGCGAGGAGTTCGGCTGGATCGACGACCTGCGTACGGCCAAGGCACAGCGGGCGGAACTGGGTCCGGAGGGCGAGCCCGGCCCGTCCTCGCCGCCGCAGCGGCCCGGCGTCGACCCGCGTCCGAGCGGCGCTGGAGCCGCACCGCCCGTTCGGCGAGACGCGCCCGAAGCGCCGCATCCGCGCCCCGCTGCTGGCCCGCGCCCCGGCTCGGCGGAGCCCGCCGCCCCTCCCGGCCCCCCGGCTCCTTCTGGCCTCCCGGCCTCTTCCGGGCCCTCGGCTCCTCCCGGGCCCTCGGCTCCTCCCGGGCCCTCGGCTCCTCCCGGGCCCTCGGCTCCTCCCGGGCCCCCGGCTCCTCCCGGGCCCCCGGCCCCCCGGGCCCACGGACGCGGTGGTCCACCCGGTCCGCCCACCTCCGAGCCGGTCGGCCGTGGCCGCCCGCCAACGCCGGTCCGTCCTCCGGCCACCGCTGCGCCCCAGCCGGGCCCCGCTCCATCGGCCGGCCGGGGCGGACGACGTGGCGCCGGTGAGCCGATGGGCGCCCCGGGTGCCCTGCCGGCTGCCCCTGGCAGGGCCGGTGAGTCGACCGGCGGGACTCCTCCCGTCGTAGGTGGACACCGTGCGGCAGCGGAGGGCGGTACGCCCGGCCACCGTGCTGCCCCGTCGCCCGGTGGTGTGGCCCGGCACGGCCGACGGGAGACGCCGGAGGAGGACAGCGCGGCACCGCGTGGCCGCCGGTCCGCCCCCGAGGGCGGCCCGGGGCGGGCCAGCCCCGCGGTGAACACCGACGTCCCGAGCCCGCGAACCGGCAGCGCCGACCCGGCCACCGGCGAGGGCCGTCGAGCTCGACCGGAGCGGCCCGCCGACTGGCTACGGCAGGCAGGCCGTACGTCCCACCAGACCGACCCCACGCTGCGTTCCCTGAATCAACCGGCGGTCCCCCCGGGGTCGCCGGTAGCCCCGCGTAGCGGGCCACCCGTCGGTGGCCGGGTGCCCGCTGACGGTCCGCGTTCCGGACCCGAACCGACCCGCGGTGGTCCCGCCGCCGGGCGAGCGCGGCCCGATCACGGCGGCGGCCCGCGGGGTGCCCACGCCGCCGGTCCGCCCCCGGGAGCGGCTGGCCCCGCGCGGCCACACCCGCCCGCTGGGCCGGCCGCCGAGCGGCCCCGTCCGTCCGCCGCCGCGAGCGGCGCTGTCGGTGAGCCGCCCTCCGGCCCGGGCGCTGTCCGTGCGGACCGGCCGCCACCCCAACGGGCCGCCGCCGGGCCGCCGCCGGGCACGGTTGCCCCGCGGCGGGCTGGCACGCCGAATCCCCTACCGGGCGGAGCGCCTCCGCCCGGCGTAGCCCGGCCCGGCGTCGACCCGGGTGGTCCACCTGGGATGGCCGCACCGCCCGGCCTCGTCCGGCCCGGCGATGCGCCCGCTGGTCCGCGACCCGCGGCTGGGGCGGCCCGGGTCGCCGGCCCCCGTCCCAGCGTGGACGAGCGACCGTCGGGTCGCGCGCTGCCGCCCCCTCGAGAGCCGGCCCGGGCCACCCCCCCGGGAGTTCCGCCTGCGTCGCCGGGAGCAGCGCCGGGCGGGACGCCGCGTGGCTTTGCAGAATCCCCCGCAGTCGACACCGCCGTCCAGGACGGACCCGGCGGAGCCCGCTCGTACCTGCGCCGGCAACCGCAGCGGAGGATCCGGACGGGGGTCCTGGCTCTGGTCAGCATCGTGTTGCTCGGTGTTGTTCCGGCCGTCTTCGGGCTCCAGACGCTCAACCGTGACCCGGTCTTCGACACGCTTGACCAGTTGGCGGTGCCCAGCTGGGCAGCGACCGAGACGGTTGACGATGTCAGTGGCAGTCGCTGGTGTCTGCTGGACTGTCGACTACGCGAGCGTACCGTGGCCTCGGAACGTTCTCCGGAGGAGACCGTCCAGGTCTACGAGGCGTCGCTGCGTGGGGATGGTTGGCGGCCGTGGCAGGTCGACCGTTGCCCCGAGCAACCGGCGAAGGGCAGCTACACCTGCTGGCGGCGAGATGAGCTGACCCTCGATCTGTGGGTACGTGAGCCAGCCTGTGTGCCGCCACCAGTCGACGGCGAGCCGGCGCTCGTGCCGTCCCCGGATCCGTCGACCCAGGCGACGGAGTGCGCCGGCTCGTTGGTGTCGGTGAAGGTGCGTAACGCCATCGATGACGACCGCACGCGACCGCAGCCGAGTACCGACCCGTCGCTCACCGGTGAGGACCCCTTCCCGACCTTGTCCGAGGACCCGCTCGGTGAAGTGACCCCCTCACCGTCCTGAGGCGGTCTCCATCACGGACGGTAGGGTCTGGGCTGGCAGGCCCGCCTGCCCCGGTCGACCAGCGGCGGGGGCGCGCGGTACGGGTGTGGGGATGACGGCGGCTTGCTTCGGAAACGTCCGGCGCCCGCTGATTCGGCTTGAGGAGGACAGGCGTGGACTTTGGAGAGGTCGCGGCGCTGATCGCGGCAATCGCGTTCGCGATGCTGGTGTTGATCCTGGTGCTGCCAATCCTACGGCTGCGGCACACGGTTGATGCGGCCACCCGGATGATCAACGATCTCAACGACCGGACCGCCCCGCTGCTCGGCGAGGTCAACACCACGGTGAAGAACGTCAACACCGCGTTGGATCAGGTGCAGACCTCGTTGGATGGGGTGAATCTCCAGCTCGCCAAGGTCGATACCATGACCAATCACGCGCAGAACATCACCGCCAACGTCGCCAACCTCGCCACAGTCGTCTCCGCCGCCGCCGCGAGCCCGCTGGTCAAGGTGGCTGCCTTCGGCTATGGCGTGCGCCGGGCCACGGCCGCCCGCCGGCATCTGGAGACCGAACGTGAGGTGCGGGACACCATCAAGCAGCAACAGCGAGGCCGCCGGCGCGGTCGCCGCTGAGCAGCGCCGGAGGCGCCTAGGAGGGGGAGAGCATGAGGCGGTTGTTCTGGCTGGGCATTGGGCTGGCCGTAGGCGTGCTGGTGGTCCGCAAGGCCACCCGGACGGCCCAGGCCTACACGCCGGCCGGGATCGCCGGCGGGCTGTCCGAATCCGCTGGCGGCCTGGCCGAGTCGGTACGTAGCTTCGTGTCGGACGTCCGGATCGGAATGGCCGAGCGCGAGCAGGAGATTCACGAGGCCTTCGCGCGCGGCGAGGCGTTCGACGACAACGTCGCCGACCTGCGGGAACACCCGTACACCGGCGACCGAGAGACTTTCCCGGAGGAGCACCAGCGATGAAGACGGCGGAGATCAGGCGGCGGTACCTCGCGCACTTCGAGGCGAACGGTCACGCCGTGGTGCCGTCCGCTCCGCTGCCCGCCATCAGCGACCCGAACCTGCTGTTTGTCGCCGCCGGCATGATGCAGTTCGTCCCCTACTTCCTGGGGCAGCAGACCGCTCCCTACAAGCGGGCCGTCAGCGTGCAGAAGTGCCTCCGTACGCCGGATATCGACGAGGTGGGCAAGACCAGCCGGCACGGCACGTTCTTCCAGATGAACGGCAACTTCTCGTTTGGGGACTACTTCAAGGACGAGGCGATCCCGCTCGCCTGGGAGCTGTCCACCAAGCCGGTTGACGCCGGGGGACTCGGACTCGACCCGGATCGGATCTGGCCGACGGTCTACCTCGACGACGACGAGGCGTTCCAGATCTGGCGATCGGTCGGGGTGCCGGCGGATCGGATCGTGCGTCGCGGCAAGGCTGACAACTTCTGGTCGATGGGCATTCCCGGGCCGTGCGGGCCCTGCTCCGAGCTGTTCTACGACCGTGGCCCCGAGTACGGCCGGGAGGGCGGTCCGGAGGTTGACGAGGATCGGTACCTGGAGTTCTGGAACCTCGTCTTCATGCAGTTCGAGCGGGGACCGGGCACCGGCAAGGAGGACTACCCGATCCTCGGTGACCTGCCGGCGAAGAACATCGACACCGGGATGGGCCTGGAGCGGATGGCCTCCATCCTCCAGGGCGTGGACAACCTCTACGAGATCGACGAGGTGCGGCCGATCCTGGCCAAGGCCGCCGAGCTGACCGGCAAACGGTATGGCGCGCACTCCGGTCAGGTCGCCAGCGAGTCGCACCCGGATGACGTCCGGCTGCGGGTCGTCGCCGACCATGTCCGCACCGCCCTGATGTTGATCGGTGACGGGGTGATCCCGAGTAATGAGGGGCGGGGCTACGTGCTGCGCCGCATCATGCGCCGGGCGATCCGTTCGATCCGGCTGCTGGGCTGGCAGGAACGGGCGATGCCCGAGCTGCTGCCGGTGGCCCGCGACTGCATGTCCGCGTCATACCCGGAGCTGGCGACCGACTTTGGCCGGATCGCCGACTACGCGTACGCGGAGGAGGATGCGTTCCTGTCCACGCTGCGTGCCGGCACCACGATCCTGGACACCGCCATCGCCGAAACCCGTACCGCGGGCCGGCGGGCGATCTCCGGTGCGAAGGCGTTTCAGCTGCACGACACGTACGGCTTCCCGATCGACCTGACCCTGGAGATCGCGAGCGAGCAGGGTCTACAGGTCGACGCCGAGGGTTTCCGTCGGCTGATGGCCGACCAGCGGGCTCGGGCGAAGGCCGACGCGCAGGCCCGTAAGACGGGGCACGTGGACCTGTCCGCGTACCGGACGGTGCTGGACGAGGGCGGCCCGGTCACCTTCACCGGCTACCAGGAGGTCTCCCGCGAGTCGACGGTGCGGGCGGTGCTCGGCGCGGCCAGTCCGCACGCCGCGGCGGTGGAGGGCGAAACGGTCGAGCTGGTCCTCGACACCACCCCGTTCTACGCCGAGGGTGGTGGCCAGCAGCCGGACCTGGGCGTGATCACCGTCGGTGGGGGCCAGGTGGAGGTCCTCGACGTGCAGCAGCCGGTACCGGGGTTGATCGTCCACCGGGCCCGGGTGCTGCGGGGTGAGGTGCGCGTGGGCGAGACCGGCTTCGCCGAGATCGACACTGATCGCCGTCGGGCGATCTCCCGGTCGCACACCGCGACCCACCTCGTGCACCAGACCATGCGCAACTTCCTCGGTGAGTCCGCCACCCAGGCCGGTTCGCTGAACGCACCGGGGCGGCTTCGGTTCGACTTCAACACCCCGACCGGGGTGGCACCGAGCGTCCTGCGGGATGTGGAACAGCAGGTCAACGAGGCGCTCCTCGCCGACCTGGAGGTGCGTGCGTTCGTTACCTCGCTGGCCGAGGCGCGGCGTATCGGTGCGATGGCGCTCTTCGGCGAGAAGTACGGCGAGCAGGTGCGAGTCGTCGAGGTCGGTGACTACGCGCGAGAGCTGTGCGGTGGTACCCACGTGGGCCGTTCCGGCCAGCTCGGCCTGGTGAAGATCCTTTCTGAGTCGTCGATCGGGTCCGGGGTTCGCCGGGTCGAGGCGTTGGTCGGGATTGACGCGTTCAACTTCCTTGCCCGCGAGCACCTGCTCGTCGCCCGCCTCGCCGAGCTGTACCGGGTGCCATCCGACCAGGTCGCGGAGCGGGTGGAGCAGACCGTCACCCAGCTGCGCGACGCCGAGAAGGAACTGGAGAAGCTCCGCGCGCAGCTGGTGCTCGGCGGCGCGGCCGCCCTCGCTGCCCAGGCGAGCGAGGTGCGTGGGGTGGCGTACGTCGGGACCGAGGCGCCCGAGGGTGCGGCCGGCAACGATGTGCGGACCCTCGCGCAGGAGATCCGGAGCCGGATCGATCCGGCGCGTCCTGCGGTGGTCGCGGTGGCGGCCCGGGCGAACGGCAAGGCTTCCCTGGTGGTGGCGGTCAACCCAGCGGCGCGCAGTCAGGGGCTGTCAGCGGCGGATCTGGTCAAGGTAGCCTTCGCCGGCCGGGGTGGGGGCAGCCCCGAGTTGGCCCAGGGGGGCGGTCTGCCGGCGGCGGAGGCGCCGGGGTTGCTTCGGACCGTCGAGAATGCCATCGCCGGGGCGTAAGGTGCCGGGGGGTAACCGGCACCGGAGGCCCAGCCCGCTCGTTCTCCCAGGGAGGTGACCATTCGTGGCTGAGTGGTCCCGGGGCGTACGCCTCGGGGTGGATGTCGGGCAGGTCCGGGTCGGCGTGGCCCGGTCCGACCCGCACGGCGTCCTGGCTACGCCACTGGTCACCCTGGCCCGGGACCGTGCCGTCGCGCCGGAGGCGGTTCCCAGCGACATGGCCGAGCTGGCCGCGCTGGTGACCGAACACGAGGCGGTCGAGGTGGTGGTTGGTCTCCCGGTGAATCTCGCTGGTCGGCAGGGCCCCGCCGCCGTACATGTGCAGGCGTATGTCGGCCGTCTGGTCGAGGTGATTTCGCCTGTGCCGGTGACGCTCGCCGACGAGCGGATGTCGACGGTGGTGGCAAGCCGTAGGCTTGCCGAGCGTGGCGTTCGGGGGCGCCGGCAGCGGGCGGTGGTGGACCAGGCGGCCGCGGTGGAAATCCTGCAGAGCTGGCTCGATGCGCAGCGGAGGCGGATGCAATGATCGACGATCTGGACCCTGATTTCGATACCGATCGGGGAGAGAAGGGCCGGCATCGGCGTGGCTACGTGCGAAAGCGTCAGCGCGAGCGGACGCGCAGCTCGGGTGGAGGGCGCGGCAAGACCGTGCTGGCCCTGCTGCTGACCCTGACTCTGCTCGGCGGCCTCGGCGGTGGTGCCTTCTACGGCTTCGAACGGATCCAGAGCCTTCTCGGTACCCCAGACTACGACGGCTCCGGGACCGAGGCGGTGACGGTCGAGATCCCGGAGGGCGCCCCGATCGCCGCCATCGCGGTCACGCTCTACGAGGCCGGGGTTGTCAAGAGCACCAAGGCATTTGTTGAGGCGGCGGAGGAGAACGACCAGAGCAAGAGCATCCAGCCCGGCCAGTACGAGTTGCGGAGGCAGATGAGTGGCGAGTATGCCGTGGCCGCGATGCTGGACCCGAAGAACCGGATCGTGAACGGGATCACTGTTCCCGAGGGGCGGACCGCGAAGAGCATCTACAAGCTGCTCGCCGAAGAGACCGAGATCCCGGTGGAGGAGTTCGAGGCGGCGGCGAAGGATCCGCTCGCGCTCGGTGTCCCGGAGTGGTGGTTCACGCGCACGGACGACCGGACGGCCGAGCCGTCGATCGAGGGCTTCCTCTTCCCCGACACCTACGAGCTTCCCGCGGAACCCACGGCTGAGTCGATTCTCGCGCTGATGGTGGAGCGATTCCTCACCGTCGCCGAGGAGTTGGAGTTCGTCGACCGGGTGCAGAACGAACGCCAGATCGCGCCCTACGAGGCGCTGATCGTCGCGTCGCTCGCCCAGGCCGAGGCGGGCACTCCGGAGGACCTCGGCAAGGTCGCCCGGGTCGCCTACAACCGGGTCTACGGCGACTTCCAGTGCAACTGCCTGGAGATGGACGTCACGGTCAACTACTACCTCGAGTTGACCGGCCAGGAGACCAAGACCTCGGCCGAGATGACCCAGGACGAGTTGCTTGACACGGAGAGCCCGTACCGCCGCAAGCTCGAGGGCCTGATCCCCACGCCGATCAACAACCCGGGTCAGTTGGCGATGGAAGGCGCCATGGACCCGCCGCCGGGAAAGTGGCTCTTCTTCGTCGCGATCAACAAAGAGGGGGAGTCCGCCTTCGCGGAAACCTACGACGAGCATCTGCGCAACGAGGCCAAGGCGAGGGAGGCGGGTGTCATCTGAGCGCGTGCGGGCGGCGGTGGTCGGTGACCCGATCGCGCACTCCCTCTCCCCGGTGATCCACAACGCCGGCTACGCCGCGGTCGGCCTGCACGACTGGTCGTATACCCGCATCGAGTGTGCCCAGGCGCAGCTGCCGGCCCTGGTTGCCGGCCTGGGCCCGGAGTGGGCGGGGCTCTCGGTCACCATGCCGGGCAAGGAGGCGGCGCTCGCGGTCGCCACGACGGCGTCGCCGGTCGCGGTCGCTGTCGGCGCGGCCAACACCCTGGTACGCCGGCCCAACGGCTCCTGGCACGCGGACAACACCGATGTCGCCGGCATGGTGGAGGTGCTGACCGCCGCCGGGGTTCGTCCGGGGTCGACGCTGACGGTGCTCGGCGCCGGCGGTACCGCCCGGGCGGCGGTGGCCGCGGCGGCGGCGCTGCGCGCCCGGACGGTGACGGTGGTGGCCCGGCGGAAGGCCGCGATCGCCGACCTGCGTCCGGTGGCCGAGACGGTGGGCGTGTCGCTGACCGGAGTTCCCTGGGCCGACGCTGCTGCGGCCTGCTCCGCCGACGTGGTGATCTCAACCGTGCCGGCCGGGGCCGCCGACCCATTGGCCACGGCGGTGGTGTGGCGGCCCACCACTGTGCTCTTCGACGCCCTCTACGACCCCTGGCCGACCTCGCTCGCGTCCGCCGCGCGGACTGCCGGCTGCCGGGTCTGCTCTGGTCTCGATCTGCTGCTGGCCCAGGCGGTCGGCCAGTTCGAGCAGTTCACCGGGGTACCGGCGCCGCGTGCGGCGATGGCCGACGCGCTCACCGCGGCTCGGGCTGGCTGATCCCCGCACCGGCGACTCGTCCCGCGCCAATGGGGCGAACCGGCAGGACCAGTGCCAGCCAATCGGTGGATATCGCTGACGGGGTCGGGCAGGAAAGGATACGCGAGTTCTCACCCTGTGGAGGTCTAGCGTGGCCGGGTTGTCTTTTCGTCGGCGGATTATGGGTCGCCCTGTTCACGCGGCCGTGATCTGCTCGGTGGCCGTCGTCGCCGCGATGGTCGTACCATCCGCGGCTGTCGCCACCGTCCCGCCGGTGCCCGAGACACAGATCCTGGTGTCGAGTGATCCGGTCGACGAGACGCCGCACGCCCGCGACGGCGAGGTCCGTGCCTTCGCGCAGATCGGCTCGATGGTGTACGTCGGGGGCAGCTTCACCGAGATTCGGCAGGACCCGACTGCGGCGTGGGTCAGCCAGCGCTACCTGTTCGGCTACGACAAGACCACCGGGGTGATCTCGACGACCTTTCTGCCGGTGCTCGATGGCGCGGTGAGCTCGTTGGTCGCCGGTCCGAACGACACGTTGATCGTCGGTGGGGCCTTCCGGAACGCCAACGGGGCGTCCCGAAAGAATCTGGTGGCGCTCGACCCGAGTACCGGCGCCACCGTCGAGGGCTGGGTGGGCCGCTCCGACGGCGGCAACGTGCGCGACATGGCGCTGCATGGCGACTGGCTCTACCTGGCGGGCGCCTTCAACTGGGTGAACGGCACCTCGCATGCCGGGCTCGCCCGACTGCATGCCAGCACGGGGGCGATCGACCCGACCTTCGCCATCAACGCCACGGTGGGGCGAAGCGGTACCAGTTCGTACGTCTGGACCATCGACGTCTCACCGGACGGGGAGACGTTGATAGCGGGTGGCAACTTCACCGACGTCAACGGCCTGTCGCGGAACCAGATAGCGCTCCTTGACCTCTCTGGTACGCCGAGCGTTCTCGACTGGAGTACGGAGAAGTTCGTGGCACCGTGCGGTGGGCAGCCAGCTTTCTCCTATCTGCAGGCTGTGCGGTTTGGCGGCGATGGCAGTTGGTTCGTCGTCGGTACCAACGGCGGATCGGGCTGGCCGGCGGCGTACTGCGACGCGCTGGTGCGCTTCGAGACCGCGGCCCGCGGTGACGGTCAGCTCGGCACGTGGGTGAACTACACCGGTAGGGACACCATCACCTCAGTCGAGGTGGCCGACAATGTCATCTATCTCGGTGGGCACTTTCGCTGGCTGAACAATCCGACCGCCCACCGGGGCGGCGCCGGCGACGGCGCCATTGACCGGCTCGGTATCGCCGCGGTCACCCCGGCCACCGGGATGCCCGTGAACTGGAATCCGCGTCGCAGCGGTGGCTCGTCGCTGCCCCCCGGCACCAGCCCCTGGGACTCCTCCGTGCCCGTGCTCTGGCGGGGCGACGACGGGCTGTACTTCGGGCACAACTCTGATGGCATGGGTGGCGAGTACCACGGCCGGCTCGGTATGTTCCCGCGCTCCGGTGGTCGGACGATCACCCCGAAGAACCCGCCGACCGCGACCAGCGGCAATCTCTACCTGGGCATCGGGGAGGGCGAACTGGCCCGGGTCCCGTTCGACGGCACCATGATCGGCTCGCCGACCACGGTCAGCCAGCCGAACTACACCGGCGCCGGGGCGACCTGGGGATTGAGTGACCGGATCTACTGGGCACACACCGTCGCCGGTACCCCGACGGGTAGCCGGATCGACATTTCAATGTTCAACGGGGGCACGGTCGGCGCCCCGTGGGAGGCGTCCGGTTACAACGACTGGTTCGACGCGGGCGACCTGACCGGTGCCCTCTTTCTCGACGGTCGCCTCTACTACACCCGCTCTGGTGCCGACGCCCTGTACTACCGGTACTTCGAGACGGATGGGAACTACCTCGGTGCCACCGAGTTCACCCTCCCCACCACCGGGGTTGACTGGTCGACGGTGCGGGGTATGGCCTGGGTGGATGGCACGATCGTGTACGGAAGCACCGACGGGAACCTGCGCGTCGTCCCCTTCCGGCCAGCGGTCGACCCGGTGGTGGACGGCGCGGAAAGCGTCCTCCTCGCGATGGCGAGCACGGAGCTGACGTGGTCCACTCCACAGCTGTTTTTCGCCGTGCAGTAAGGCGACTGGCTACTATCGATAATGGTGGATAGTTCACGTTGGTTGGCGGTGATCTATGCCGTCGTCCCCTGGCGTGGGGAGGGTCGTTGAGCGGCATTCGCCGTGGTCTTGGGGTGAGAGCCCTGTTCGCGCTGAAGCGTGGCTGGTACCGGCTGCGCTACCCGGGACTGAGCCTCGGCCGGGACGTGGAGATCCGTGGGCGGGTCCGGTTGCGCCGTGGCGTGCGGGTGCACATCGGTGACCGGACCCGGATCAACAAGCTGGTGCGGTTCGCCGGTCCGGGCGAGGTCCGAGTCGGTGCCGACTGTCTGTTGAGCGCGACCTGGGTCGGTGTTTGGACCTCGGTCAGGGTCGGTGACCGTTGTCTGCTGTCGAATTGTGAGCTGCGGGACAGCGACTTCCATAACCTGCGGCCCGAGGTGCGACACGACCCGCCCACCCCACGCACTCGAGCCCCGATCGTCATTGAGGACAACGTCTGGATCGGCGCACATGCGCTCGTGATGAAGGGTGTTCGGATCGGCCGGGACAGTGTCGTGGGCGCCGCCACGGTCGTCCGGGCGGATGTCCCGCCCCGGGTGGTGGTCATTGGAAATCCGCAACAGACGGTGAAGAAATTCAATGAATAGCGCCGCTGGTGGTGGCTGGACCACCAACGTTGCCTCTGGTGAGGGAACCCCGGGTCGAACGGTTACCCTGACCGACCTGCTGCGCGTGCCGCTGCACCGGATCCGGTTGGTGGCCTGCGCCGCCGCGCTCGGGCTGCTCGCCGCACTCGGCTATGTGCTGCTGGTGCCGGGCGCGGTGACCGCCGACGCTGTGG
This sequence comes from Salinispora tropica CNB-440, assembly GCF_000016425.1. Lineage (GTDB taxonomy): Bacteria > Actinomycetota > Actinomycetes > Mycobacteriales > Micromonosporaceae > Micromonospora > Micromonospora tropica. The sequence goes on from NC_009380.1 coordinate 2,100,686, forward strand.
TGGCGGTCCGACCGGTGGTCACCGACGCCTTCACGCCGAGCGGCGCGTCCGCCGACCGTGCGGTGAACATGAACGTGGAGCGCGGCATCGCCACCGGGACAGAGGTGGTGCGGCGACTGGTGGACGCCACCGGCCGGGACCAACGTGACGTGCAGGACGCCCTCGAACTCGAGGTGCCGACCGGCGGCCAGATCCTGCGCTTCCGATACACCGCAAACTCACCCCAGGACGCGGTGGCGGGCGTCAACCTCGCCGCAGCGGCCTACCTCGACGTGCGCCGCACCATGTACGAGCAGCAGCGGGAGGACATCCTGCGCTCGTACGACGAGAGCATCAGCAGGGCGCAGGCACAGCAGGCGGTGTTGCAACGTCGGATTGCCAGTGCTCGGGAGGGCGAGGCGGATGCCGCGGTGGCCGAACTGTCCGGTGTGAACAGCCAACTGGTCCAGCTCGGCTCGGCCCGCACCGAGATCGCCGCGGTCGACGTCAACCCCGGCTGGGTCACCCGCGAGGCGGAGACGAACCTGATCCCCGCAGGCGGTAGCCAACTACTTCGCCTGCTCGCGGGGCTGCTCGGCGGTGTGCTGCTCGGCGTCGTGCTGGCGTACGGGTGGGAGTCGGTGGACCGGCGTATCCGATCGGTTGACGACGGCCGGGACGCTACCGGTCTGCCGCTGCTCGGTACCGCCCGCGGCCCGAGAGCACGGGGCTCACGGCACGCCGTGGACGCCGATGTTCGGTACGTGGCGATGGCCATCGCGGGGCGGATCCGGGAACCGGCCCGGATCGTGTTGTTGACCACCCGGGGGGATCAGACCGCGATGAGCGCCGGGCTGGCGGTGGCGCTCGCCGTGACCGGCCGGGAGGTGTACCTCGCCGATGACATCGATCGACTGGGACGGTTGCGCAGCGAGGTGCTGGCCGGCGTGGCGCGTCTGCCGACGACGGCGAACTCCGCCCGGCCGGTGGTGCCGCAGCCCCGCCAGGGCCGCAGGACAGCCCCCGTCGATGAGGTGACCGAGCAGATCGCCGTCCGGCGACCGTCCCCCCGCCCGACCGCTCTTCCCCGCCAGGCCACCGTCAACAGTCCGCCCGCGGCCGGCCACGTGACTGCCGCTAACCGCCCGGCGACCGACGACCCGGATGGCACGATCTTCCTGCCCCGGATCGCAGCCACCGCGTCGAGCAGCGCAAAGAGCGAAGTCGGAGAGCCCGCCGACACGGTTGTGGTGGGCGCTGGCACCATCCGCTTCGGCACCTGGCGGCAGCGGGCTGCCAGCGGGCTGGTGCTGTTCAATGCCCCACCGGCCGAGGCTGATGAGCGGGGCGTCGCGGCGGCCCGTCAGGGTGCCGCGGTGGTGGTGGTCGAGCAGGACCGGACCCGGCAGAGCGACCTACGCCGGCTGGCGGAGCGGCTGCGGGCAGCTGGCGTGGCGCCCCTTGGCTTCGTCCTCACGCACCGCGGGCGGGGCTGACCGTGCCCCTGGGCGGGACTCCGGCGACGAGCGAGTCGGCCGGGGACGGGGCCACCGAGGTCCTTCCGTCGCCCGGCCCGTCGCCACCGCCACCGCGGCTACCGATCTGGCCGCTGGCGCTGATGTTCGGCCTGGTGCCGATCTGGTGGCTGGCCGGCGCGTTCTACCTGGGCTGGCCGCTGTTGGGCGCCGTGCTGCTGGCCCTGCTGCTGGTCCGGGGTCGGGTTCCGTTGCCGCCGGGTGCCGGGATCTGGCTGCTCTTCCTCGCCGTCGTCCTGGTCAGCGCTACCCAGCTGGGGTCGCCCAACTCGGTGTTGACCTTTGGGCTGCGGTTGGGCTTCTACGCCACGGCGCTGGTGGTCGGCGTCTACGTCTACGTGGTGACCCGGGAACGGGCCGGGAACGGCGGCGTGCTCCTGCCCCTCTGTGCGTACTGGCTCGGGTTGGTGGCGTTGGGCTGGCTGAGCGTGCTCGCACCCCGGCTCGGCATGACCACCCCGGTGGAGGCGCTGCTGCCCGGCGCGATCGCCGACGAACCATTCGTCCACGACATGGTCCACCTGTCCACCGCCGAGTACAGTGCCCGGTCCCTGAATCCGATCTACCGTCCCGCGGCGCCGTACGCGTACACCAACAACTACGGCAGCGTGTACGCGATGTTGTTGCCCTGCGTGGTCGCAGTGATCATGCTACGGCGGCGCGGGGTGCTGCGCTGGCTGCTGCTCGGGTCGTTGCCGCTGTCCCTGGCGCCGGCTTTCCTCACGTTGAACCGAGCGATGTTCCTCAGCCTCGGCGTCGGCCTGTTGGTGCTCGGTGTCCGGGCCGGCCGGCGCGGCAACACCCGGGTCGCCATCTCGATCGTCGGTGTGGTGCTGGTGGCTCTCCTCGCCACCGTGTTCATCCCGGTCACCCAGTTGATCGAGGACCGGGTCGGGAGCAGTGGTACCAACACCGACCGGCTCGCCCTCTACCGTGCGGTGCTCGGGCGGGTCGGTGAGTCGCCGTGGCTCGGTTACGGCGCACCGGTGAACGTCGACACCGTCTCGGCCCAGGCGCCGATCGGCACCCAGGGGCAGCTGTGGATGGTGCTGTTCAGCCACGGGATCCCCGCTCTGCTGTGCTTTCTGGCCTGGTTCGTCGTGGCCGCCCTCTGCTGTGCCCGGGCAGCTTCGCCGGCGGGGCAGTGGCTGGCGATCGTCCCGGTGGTGTGCCTGGTGCAGATCCCCTTCTACGGCATGGCCAACCAGAACCTCGCCATCGCCTTCTACGTGATCGCCTTCGCCATGGCGCGCACCGAGCGCGAACTGGCACGAGGGCATGTCTCACGGCTGCCGGCGGCTCTCCGCGGGGCGGTCGAGTGACCGCCGCCACGGCTCCGGCGGCGTCGTCCGGCCGCGCCGCCGGGCAGCCGGACGAGGCAGAGCGCCGAGACAGTGTGCGCAGCGGTGTCGCTGGGCTGATCGGCGCCGCCACCAGCGGTCTCTTCGGCTTTCTCCTTGCGGTGGTGATAACCCGCGGCTACGGCCCGGCGGGCTCCGGTGTCTTCTTCGCCGCGATCGGGGTGATCACGGTAGCTACCGCGGTGTGCACGCTGGGTGCCGAGACCGGTCTGCTGTGGGCGCTGCCGCGCCGCCGCTCGGCCGCGGGGCGGGGGGATGCCGCCCGGGTACTGCCGGTGGCCCTCCTCCCGCCGTTCCTGGTTGCCGCCATGGTCGCGCTGGCCGGGTTGCTCGCTGCCGACTCACTGGCGCCCCGGGTGTTCGGCCCTGCCGCGGGGCCGGAGCTGCTGGCGGTGAGCTTCGCCGCCGTCCCGGTGGTTGTCCTCCTGACGCTGCTGCTCGCCGCCCTGCGATGCGTCCGGCCGATTCGGGCGTACGTGTCGGTGCAGTTCTTTCTCCTGCCGGTGGCCCGGCCGGCACTGGTCGGCGTCGCTGTCCTGGTCGGCGGTGGCCTGGTTGCCGGGGTGTCCGCCTGGCTGGTTCCGGCCGCACTGGCCCTGCTGGTCTGCCTGGCCCTGGTGGCGGGGCCGTTGCGCATCGGGCGTGGCGCCGGGTTACGTCCCGGACGGCGGGACTGGTCGACCTTCTGGCGGTTCGCGCTGCCCCGGGCCGTCTCGGCCGCCATCGACGCCGGCAACCTGTGGATTGGGGTGCTGTTGACCTCGGCGCTCGCCGGGGCGGAGGAGGCCGGTGTGTTCGGTGCCGTCGGCCGGTACGTCCTCGCCGGCCAGCTCGCCGTGCAGGGGCTGCGGGTGACGGTGTCTCCCCGGTTGTCCCGGCTGCTCGGCGCGGGCCGGACGGCTCTCGCGGCGGCCGTGCACCGGCAGTTGACCACCTGGGGACTGGTGCTTTCCTGGCCGGTCTACCTGCTGCTCGCCGTCTTCGGGGTGGGATTCCTGGAACTGTTCGGGCCCGGCTTCACCGCCGGGACCACCGCGATGACCGTCCTCGCTCTGGCCATGCTGGCGCAGACCGGGGTGGGTAACGTGCAGAGCCTGCTGCTGATGGGGGGCCGCAGCGGCCTGCACCTGACTGCCACCCTGGGCGGGCTGCTGGTGACCGTCTCGCTCGGCCTGGTGTTGATCCCCGGGCACGGCGCCACCGGCGCGGCGATGGCCTGGGCCGCCGGCATCCTCACCGAGAACCTCACCGCCGTGACGTGCGCATGGCTCGTGGTGCGGCACCCGTTGGTGGACGGTGCGATGGTGCGGGCGGCGGTGATCACCGTCGCCGTGGTGGGCGGCGCCGCCGCGGTGGGCGTGCTGGTCGGCGGGCGGGGCATGCCGGGCCTCCTGGCGGCGGTGGCGGTGCTGGCCGTCGGTGCTGCCGGGGCACTGCCCCGAATACGGCCCGGTATCCAGGCGAGTCTGAGGCAGATCCGTGGGCGGGAGTCGGCCACCGCCGGCCTACCCGATCAGAAGGACAGGTGAGGTACGTCGTGTCGGCGATGCGTGACCGGGTGAAGCAGCTCGTGCCGACCCAGGTGACCGAACAGGTGCGGGAATCCCTCGTCGGCTACGGCGTGCAGACCAGCGACCGGCGGCCGTTGCCCGACTTCCTCGTCATCGGCACCAAACGGGGCGGTACCACGTCACTGTGGAACTATCTGATCCAACATCCGCTGGTGCCACGGCTCTTTCCGGCCTGGAACACGAAGTCCACGCACTACTTCGAGGAGCACTGGCGGCGTGGTGAGGCGTGGTACCGGTCGCACTTCCCGACCCGCCGTCAGCGAGCGGCGCTACAGCGGCGGCACGGCGGTCCGGTCCGGGCCGGTGAGGCAGCCCCGTTGTACATGTTCCACCCGCTCGCCGCCGAGCGGGTCGCCGCACTGATGCCGTCGGTCAAGCTGGTCGTGCTGCTGCGTGATCCGGTGCAGCGGGCCTATTCGCACTGGAAGGAGCGGCGTACCCACGGCGTCGAGCCGCTGGACTTCGCCGCCGCCCTCGCCGCCGAGCAGGAGCGCACGGCGGGGGAGCGGGCGCGGCTGGTCGCCGAGCCGGAGTACGTCAGCGAGGCGTACGACTGGTACACCTACCGGGCCCGGGGCCGCTACCTCGAGCACCTGGAGCCGTGGCTGGACCGGTTCGACCGCACGCAGTTCCTCTTCCTGCTCAGCGAGGACCTGTACCGAGACGCCCGGTCGACGTACCGTCGGACCCTGTCGTTCCTCGGGCTGCCGGCGTACGACCTGGCGAGCTTCCGGGTCTACAACGACCGCCGCGGAGCGCCGCTGGACCCGGCGCTTCAGGCAGAGCTGACGGCCTACTACCGCCCCTACAACGACGCGCTGCGGCGGCGGCTCGGAGTGGACCTCGACTGGCCGGACGGCGCCTCATGACCGAGCCGGCCACTGCCTCCGCCGACCCGCGTACCCGTACCGACGGGTTGGGTTGGGTGACCCGGGCGGTCTTCGGTGCCGAGCGGGTCGGGCTCACCGTGGACGGTGGGTCGCCGGTCGGGCACCGGACGGTGGCGCGGTACGCCATTGTGCCCTCGGTTCAGCGGGCCCGGTTTCTGTTGCCGTTGGGCTCCCCGCGGGCAACGGCGGCGTCGCTGCTGGCGTACAACGCGCTGCGACCGCCTCAGGTGCGGGCCGTACGGGCACTTCTCGGCGGGGTCGCTCGACTCGGCGGGATCGAGCTGGCCCGGTTTCCGATCCTGACCGTGTCGCTTCCGGACGCGGTCGCCGCGGAGGACGCGCTGCTCGTCCATCGACTCGCTGCCCTACTGGGCTGGGGACCCACCTACGCGGCGTGCGGGGTGCGACCGCCGGACCCGAACCACAAGCCGACCCTGCAGCTGTTCGGCTCGGCCGGCCGCCCGCTCGGCTTCGCGAAGATCGGCTGGAATGATGCCACCCGACTCCTGGTGACCGCCGAGGCGGCGGCCCTGCGGGAACTCCCCGCGCTGGCTCGGGTGCCGGACCACCCGGTGGCGCCCCGGCTACTGGCCGAGCATCGGTGGGCCGGGCGGTCCGTCGCGTTGGTCGAGCCGCTGCCGGCGACTGTTCGTGGGCTGTCCACCACCGCCGAGCCCGAGGTCGCCGCGGTGCTCGCGGTGGCTCGCCGGGGCCGCCCGCCCGCCCGGCCCCAACCACTGGCCGGATCGCGCTTCCTGACCCGGCTCACCCGGGCCGCGCACCAGGCCGCCGCTACGATGCCAGCCGATGCCCGGGTGGCCGTGGCGGCGGCTGAGCTCGCCTCGAGGCACGGGGACAGCTCGGTCGAGTTCGGGCACTGGCATGGCGACTGGGTCCCGTGGAACCTCGGCTGGCACGCCGATCGATTGGTCGCCTGGGACTGGGAGCACAGCGCGCCGGATGTCCCGCTCGGCTTCGACCTGGCGCACGACGCGTTCCAGCGGGCCCTGGTGCTGCGGGGTGAGTCCGCCGCCACCGCGGCCGGCGCCGTTGATCTCCAACTTCGACGGTACGGCGACGCGCTCGGCCTGAACCGGGCCGGGCAGCGCCTGGTGGCCGACGCGTACCTGCTGGAGCTGTGGTTGCGGACATGGCGTCTGGCCAACGCCGGGGCGGGCTGGAACCCCGCCCTGCACCCCGCTCTGCTGGAACTCTTCGCACAGCGGTACGACCGGTGACAGTCCGGTTACCCGATCCCCCCGCGATCCGATACGTGATCTGCTTTCGCAAGCCATCGATCGAGGGCGAAGTAGATCAAAGTCGAAGCGGACAGGGAGGCTTGCGTGGAGACGTACCCCAAGGGTCGCGGCGACTCTCCGGTCCTGCTGCTCGTCGGGTCGAGCGGTGGGCACCTGGCTCAGCTGCTGGCACTGCGTTCCTGGTACGAGCGCTGGCACCGTTGCTGGGTAACCTTCGACACCCCGGACGCGCGCTCTCTGCTCGCGGGGGAACAGGTTGTCTCGGCCCACCACCCGACCACCCGCAACGTACCCAACCTGGTGCGCAACGCGGCGCTGGCGGTACGGGTATTGCGGCGGCGTCGGGTCGCCGTGGTGGTGACGACCGGAGCCGGGGTGGCGGTGCCGTTCGTGGTGTTCGCCTGGCTGCGGCGAATTCCCACTGTCTATGTCGAGGTGTACGACCGGATCGACACCCCGACCCTGACCGCGCGCCTGTGCCGCCCGTTTCTGTCCGCGATGCTCGTGCAGTGGGAGGAGCAACGCCGGCACTACCCGGAGGCGACGGTCGTGGGGCCGCTGCTGTGAGCATGGAGGGTGCGGTGAAGCAGAGACCCGCGACACCAGGTTCCGCCAGTCCGGGTGGAGGGTGGATTCGGTGAGTACGAGGCGAGTCGAGGCGCCGGTGGAGTCCGAGTCCAGCCGTCGGGTTCCCCGGCAACGGAACCGGTCTCGTGCCGATCTGGCGCGGGTTTTGGTTGCGGTCGGCACCGACAAGCACCCGTTTGACCGGCTGATTGACTGGCTGCGGGATTGGCAGTCGACAGCCCCCGATCGCGTGGTTCTGACCATCCAACATGGTCATACCAGAGTGGCCGATGGTCGCGGCGCAGTGGCCTTCCTGGGGCACGACGAGCTCCAGGCGGCGATGTCCGCGGCCGACCTTGTGGTCTGTCACGGTGGCCCGGCCACCATTCTGGAGGCCCGTCGGCGCGGCACGGTACCGATCGTGGTTCCCCGGGATCCGACTCACGGCGAACACGTTGACGACCACCAACTGCGGTTCGCGCGTCGGCTCGGTGCGGCGGGCCTGGTGGTGGTGTGCGAGACCCGAGCGACGTTCGTGGCGGCGCTCACCGCCGGTCTGGCCGAGCCGTCCCGGTTCGTCGTCCGGGCTGACCCTGAGGCGGCCCGGGCCCGGGAGGCCGCCGTGGCCCGGGTCGGGGAGATTGTGGAGAACCTGGTGGTCGCGGCGGACGGCCGACGGGCATGGTGGCGGCCGTGGTCACGGTCGCCACGGAGCGGAGCACGAGGATGACCACCCTGCCGCGGGTGAGCGCCGTGGTGCCCACCCGGGACCGCCCCGAGTTGCTGCGGGCCGCGGTCCGCAGCAACCTCGACCAGGACTATCCGGGTGAGCTCGAGGTGGTCGTCGTGTACGACCGTTCGGAGCCGGATCCGACGCTGACCGAGTTGTCGCGACCGGGTCGGTTGGTCCGGGTCATTCACAACGGCCGGACGCCCGGCCTTGCGGGTGCCCGCAACACCGGCATACTGGCTGCCACCGGCGAGTTGATCGCCTTCTGCGACGACGACGACGAGTGGTTGCCCGGCAAGCTGTCGGCGCAGGTCGCGGCACTCACCACTACTCCGGGCGCCGAGTTCGTCTCGAGTGGCATCCGGGTGAGCTACGACGGACACACCGTCGACCGGTCGCTGTCTCGTGACCGGATCGAGCTCGCGGACCTGTTGCGGGACCGGATGACCGAGCTGCACCCGTCGACGTTCCTCATCCGCGCCGCCGTGCTCCACAACGGCTTCGGACTGGTTGACGAGGAGATTCCGGGCAGCTACGCGGAGGACTACGAGTTCCTGCTGCGGGCGGCCCGTAGCGCACCACTGGTCAATCTGCGCACCCCGTTGGTGCTGGTGCGTTGGCACAAACGGTCGTATTTCGCGCAGCGCTGGGACACCATCTCGGAGGCGTTGCAATGGCTGCTGGAACGCTACCCGGAGTTCGGCACTCAGCCCGCCGGGGAGGCACGGGTGGCGGGGCAGATCGCCTTCGCGCGCGCCGCGTCCGGTGACCGCCAGGGCGCCCTGCGCTGGGCCCGCCGCACCCTCCGGCGCAACCCGCGCGAGCCACGGGCGTACCTGGCGCTCGCGGTGGCCGGGCGCCTGATCCGGGCGGACGCGGTGCTGCGCACGCTGCACAAGCGTGGCCGGGGAATTTAGGCCACAGACCACCCACTCATCCCGTACCAGCCGTGAGAGCAGCAACCCCTGTTGACGTAGTAGATACGGAGTTCGTCCGATGGCACTTCACTCGTTGAGATTTCGCCTGGTGGACTCGCCTTCCTCATTCGGTGCCAAACGGAGGGCGCGACGGGCGGCCTGGCTGTCCGACACCTTTCCCGACCTCGCTGAGATGAACGTGCTTGACCTCGGTGGACGGGTGGAAAGCTGGGCAAAGGTGCCGGTCCGTCCGGCGCACGTCCACGTGGTGAATCTGGAGCCGTTGCCGACGGAATTACCGGACTGGGCCGAAGCTGATCATGCCGATGCCTGCGAACTGCCGAAGCGCATTCTCGGCCGTCGGTACGATCTTGTCTTCAGCAACAGCGTGTTGGAGCATGTGGGCGGATACGAACGTCGTCGCCGGATGGCGGAGGCGATCCGGGAGCTGGCCCCTGAGTACTGGGTGCAGACACCGTACCGATACTTTCCGATAGAACCGCACTGGGTGGCTCCCGCCATGCAGTTCCTGCCGGTGTCGGCACGGGTGGTGGTGGCACGGAAGTGGCCCCTGGCGTACACGCCGGGCAAGTCGTACGAGGCGGCGATGCGGCAGGTCCTGACGACCGAATTGATTGGTCGGGCCGAGCTGCGCTACCTCTTTCCGGACGCGGGCATCCGGAACGAGCGCCTGCTGGGCCTCACCAAATCGTTGATTGCGATTCGAAAATCGTCGTCAGTGTGACAGGAGTGTCTGTTCGTCAGGGCTGCTCCAGCGGTTCACGGTGTTACGCTTGCGTTTTGGGAATGGTTTAGGCGTACGCGAGACTGTCGTGAGGTGGCGGTATTGGAGCGGGGTGATCTAACCTACGCTGAGGTGGGTGCGTCAGTCGGCGATCTTCCGTCTGGCTATCGACACGTTCACCGCAAGGTCTTTCTCGGTGTGGATGTTCGGGTCTTCGACAAGGCTGTCCACGCATTGCTTGGGTGGCGCATGCACCGCCGGGCTGGGGTTAGCGTTGATCGCCCAGATCTGAGGCCAGAACCGGGTCTGGATTTCCGGCTGGGGCTTGGGTGGCGAGGGCTCCTGTTCCAGGCTCCTTGCCGTATTATTTTCACGATCAACGAAGATGAACGTGTCGGATTCGCCTATGGCACGTTACCGGGGCATCCTGAGTGTGGCGAGGAGACTTTTCTGATTCGTCGTGATGGAGTGGGTCGGTCTCATTTTGAGGTGCGAGCCTTTTCACGGCCGGATTCGCTGACCGCGCGAATGGCCGGGCCACTGGGTCGGTTTGCGCAAGATGCAATAACGTGGAGGTATCTTCGCGCGATGAGGTCCCTGTCACGTGTTGATTGACAGGCCTCCACCACCTCGGCGACCAGCTCGATTGCGTCTGGAGCGGACTCAGGGTGGCTGGTCTCCGTCCGCGCGGCGCCTCTGTCGGTCGGCGGAGGCCGCCCGTAGTCGTTCGTACCACTGCGGGGTCGTCGCCGGATCGAAGATCCGGGCGATGAGCACGTCGGTTGACGAGTGCGCCAAGATCGACAGCACGACGGTCAGCGCCACCAGGTGGAACACCTCGTCTCCCGCGGCGATCCCGGTCTGGAGGACGAGCAGACCGTAGACCACCGAGGCGAAGCCCTTCGGGCCGAACCACATGGCAGCGAACTGTTCGGTGCGGCTCAGGTTCGAACCGAGGAACGACACCGCGAGCGCGAGTGGGCGGGCCACGACGATGGCCAGCACCGCGAAGACCCAGCCGGTCCAGTTGATCTCGCTGAGAAACTCCACCGAGATCAGGGCGCCGAACACCAGCAGGGCGGCGAGTTTGAACACTTCGGCGATCAGTTCGCCGAAGTGTGCGAAGGTCTGGTGCTGTCGCTCGCCGAAGGTGGCCACGGTGACGCCGGCGGCGAACGCGGCGAGGAACAGGTTGGCGTGGGTGATCAGCCCCAGCGCGAGTACCAGCAGGCCGATCGCCACGCCGTTGAGGGGCTCGTACTGGGTGGAGGCGGAGAAGTACCGCCCCTTCTCCAGTCGCAGGGCCAGCCACGGCACCGCCACCCCGATCGCCAGGCCCAGGAGCAGTTCGATGCCCAGTTCGTCGAGGTGCAGGTCGTCGGAGCCGGCGGTGATCGCCAGGAAGAGGATGACGAATGGCAACGCGAGGCCGTCGTTGATACCGGATTCGACGTTGAGTAGATGCCGCAGTCGGCTCGGAACGCCCACGTTGCCGACCAGGGCGGCGGCGAACACCGGGTCGGTAGGGGCGAGGACCGCCCCGATCAGCAGTGACTCCGGCCAGTCGAGACCGGCCACGTAGTGAGCCAACACGGCGGTGATCCCCAGGGTCAGCGGCAGTCCCCAGCCGAGCGCCCGCCCGGGGAGCCGCCACGCGGAGCGCAGGTCGGCGAAGCCGACCCGCATGCCGTCGGTGAAGAGCACGGCGAAGAGCGCCAGCTCGGCGAGGGTGGCGACGATCTCGCTGTCGGCGGTGATCTCCAGGACACCGGTGGTATCCGGACCGAGGAGGATGCCGGCCAGGAGGAAGAGCACGGCGGTGGAGAGGATGCTGCGGTGCGCGAGGCTGGACAACAGGACGGCCAGCAGCAGCACGGCTGCGAAGGCGAGAAGCAGCACCGGGGCCTCCGGGTCGGTCGAAACCACGTCGTCGCCGACCAGACTTCCGGGAGGCCGCCATGATCGTACGGATTCGCCGTAATGGGGTGATCGTGACCGCTCCGCGGACAGTTGTGTCCGGAAGATGGGACGGGGCGGGTGTGGCATCCGGTGCCTACCGGGCGTGCCAGACTGGCCGTTGTGTTGCGCTGGTTGACTGCAGGGGAATCACACGGTCCCGCCCTCGTCGCGTTGCTCGAGGGGGTGCCGGCCGGTGTCGAGGTGACCACCGAGGAGATCGCCGGTGAACTGGCCCGGCGTCGACTCGGCTATGGCCGTGGCGCCCGGATGGCCTTCGAGCAGGACGAGATCGAGATCATCGGGGGTCTGCGGCACGGGGTGACCCTGGGCAGTCCGGTGGCGATCCGGGTCGGCAACTCCGAGTGGCCCAAGTGGCGCACGGTGATGGCCCCCGACCCGGTCGACTCGACGGAGCTGGCCGGGCAGGCCCGCAACGCGCCGTTGACCCGTCCTCGACCGGGGCACGCCGACCTGGCCGGCATGCAGAAGTACGGGCACACCGATGCCCGCCCGATCCTCGAGCGGGCCAGCGCCCGGGAGACGGCTGCCCGGGTCGCCGTCGGTACCGTCGCCAAGGCCCTGCTCCGGCAGGCACTCGGCATCGAGGTCGTCTCGCACGTCGTGGAGCTGGGGACGGTCGCCACGAAGCCGGGGCTGCGACCCAGCCCGGCCGACGGCGACCGGATCGATGCGGACCCGCTGCGCTGTCTGGACCCGGAGGCGAGCGTCCGGATGGTCGCCGAGGTTGACGCGGCGAAGAAGGATGCCGACACGCTCGGCGGCGTGGTCGAGGTGCTGGCGTACGGGGTGCCCCCGGGGCTGGGCAGCCACGTGCAGTGGGATCGGAAGCTGGACGCCCGGCTGGCCACCGCGCTGATGTCCATCCAGGCGATCAAGGGGGTCGAGATCGGCGACGGCTGGCAGCAGGCGCGTTCCCGGGGCTCGGTCGCGCACGACGAGATCATCCCCACCGCCACCGGTGTCCGGCGAGTCACCGACCGGGCCGGCGGCCTGGAGGGGGGCATCACCACCGGTGAGCCGCTGCGGGTGCGGGCCGCGATGAAGCCGATCTCCTCACTCAACCGCGCGCTGTCAACAGTGGATATCACCTCCGGTGAGCCTGCCACGGCGATCAACCAGCGCTCGGACGTGTGCGCGGTACCGGCCGCGGGGGTCGTCGCCGAGGCGATGGTGGCGCTGGTGCTGGCCGAGGCGGCGGTGGAGAAGTTCGGCGGCGACTCGGTGGTCGAGCAGCGCCGAAACCTCGCCGGCTACCTCGACGCGCTGGTTGTCCGCTGATGGCGCCGGTCTGCGTCCTGGTCGGTGCACCTGGCTCGGGTAAGACCACCGTCGGGCGAGCGCTCGCCGAGTTGCTCGGAGTGGAGTTCCGGGACACCGATCTCGACATCGAGGCGACGGTGGGCAAGCCGATCTCGGAGATCTTCATTGACGAGGGGGAGGCGCATTTCCGTACCCTCGAACGGGCGGCGGTGGCGACGGCGCTCGCCACCACCGCCGGCGTGCTCGCCCTCGGCGGTGGTGCGGTGCTCGCCGAGGAGACCCGGTCCGCGCTGGTTGGCCACACCGTCGTGCACCTGTCGGTGGAGCTGCCCGACGCGGTACGCCGGGTCGGGCTCGGTGCGGGGCGACCCCTGCTCGCGGTCAACCCCCGTGCCACCCTCAAGTATCTGTTGGAGCAGCGCCGGCCGCACTACGCGGCGGTGGCGACGGCGACGGTCGTGACCGACGGCCGGACGCCGGAGCAGCTCGCGGTCGAGGTCGCCGCGCTGCTCCCCTCCTGACGGGGGCCGGGGGCCGGGGGCCGGGGGCCGGCCGGGCGGTCACGGTTCCGGGCCCCGGGACGGGGCTACCGTCGCCGCCACCGGCACGGCCGGCTCAGCTAGGCTGCGCGCGATGGACAAGACAACCCGAATCGCGGTTGGTGGTGACCGACCGTACGACGTGTTGGTGGGGCGGGACCTGCTCGACCCGCCACAGTTGCTGCCGGGCGCGCAGCGGCTGGCCGTGCTGTACGCGCCGCCGATGCGGGGCCGGGCCGAGCAGCTGGCGGAGCGGGCCCGGATGGCCGGGGTGACGCCACTGCTGGTCGAGGTGCCGGACGCGGAGGCGGGCAAGCACATCGAGGTCGCCGCCAGCTGCTGGGAACGGCTCGGTGCGGCGGGCTTCACCCGCGCCGACGCCGTCGTCGGTGTGGGTGGCGGCGCGGTTACCGACCTGGCTGGCTTCGTCGCGGCCTGCTGGCTGCGCGGGGTGCGTTGGGTGCCGGTGGCGACGTCGTTGCTGGGCATGGTTGACGCGGCGGTGGGCGGCAAGACCGGGATCAATACCGCCGCCGGCAAGAACCTGGTCGGTGCCTTCCACCCGCCGGCCGGGGTGATCTGCGACCTGGCTGCTCTGGACAGCCTCTCCCCGGCCGACCTGGCCGCGGGAATGGCCGAGGTGATCAAGTGTGGCTTCATCGCCGACCCGGTGATCCTCGAGCTGGTCGAGCGGGACCCCGCCGTCGCCGTTGACCCGGCGGGTCCGGTGCTCCGGGAGCTGATCGAGCGGGCGATCCGGGTCAAGGCGCAGGTCGTCTCCGGTGACCTTCGCGAGTCGGGGGCCCGGGAGATCCTCAACTACGGGCACACCCTGGCGCATGCCATCGAGAAGGTGGAGGGCTACCGCTGGCGGCACGGCCACGCGGTCGCGGTGGGGCTGGTCTACGCGGCGACCCTGGCCCTGCTCGAAGGCCGGCTGGACGCGCAGACCGCGCAGCGGCACCGGGCGGTGGTGGGCGCGCTCGGCCTGCCCACCGGATACCGGGCGGAAGCCTGGCCGGACCTGCTCGCCACGATGCGGGTGGACAAGAAGGCGCGGGGCAGCGTCCTGCGCTTCGTGGTGTTGGCCGGTCTCGCCCACCCCACGATCCTCGAGGCGCCCTCCGACGAACTGCTGCACGCCGCCTACCGGGAGATCGCCGAATGAGGGTGTACGTGCTCAACGGGCCCAATCTCGGCCGCCTGGGCACCCGGCAACCGGAGGTCTACGGTACGACCACCTACGCCGACCTCGTCGAGCTGTGCCAGCAGACCGGGCGGGAGCTGGGGCTGGAGGTGGTCATCCGGCAGACCGACGCCGAACAGGAACTGCTCGGTTGGCTACACGAGGCTGCTGACCTGGGCGCTTGCGTGGTGCTCAATCCCGCGGCCTGGTCGCACTACTCGATCGCGGTACGAGACGCCTGCGCCCTGTTGCGTGCCCCGTTGGTCGAGGTGCACCTCTCCAACATCCACGCCCGGGAGGAGTTCCGGCATCACTCGGTGGTCTCGGCGGTGGCGACCGGGGTGATCTGTGGGCTGGGTGTGGACGGCTACCGCCTGGCTCTGCACCACCTGGCGGCCCGGGCCCGCTGATCGTCGCGAGTCGTCGCTGGGCGCGGGGCGCTGCTGTGGGTGCCGGGGCCGCGGCTTGCTCGGGCGAGCCTGCGGAAGCGCGGCCTAGTAGACTTGCCGGGTCTGTCCGCCACCTTATGATCAAGGCAGGAAATGGCCACCACCAACGACCTGAAAAACGGCATGGTACTCAACCTCGACGGTGAGCTCTGGGCCGTCGTCGAGTTCCAGCACGTCAAGCCCGGAAAGGGTGGTGCGTTCGTGCGCACCACGCTGAAGAACGTGCTCTCCGGCAAGGTGGTCGACAAGACCTTCAATGCGGGCACCAAGGTCGAGACCGCGACCGTTGACAAGCGTACGATGCAGTACCTGTACGCCGACGGCGAGGACTTCGTCTTCATGGACCTGGAGACGTTCGACCAGATCAACGTGCTCGGCGACACGGTCGGCGAGGCCGCGAACTACCTGCTGCCCGAGGCCGAGGCGACTGTCGCCACCCACGAGGGTGTGCCGCTCTACGTGGAGCTGCCGACCAGCGTGGTGCTCGAGATCACCTATACCGAGCCCGGCCTCCAGGGAGACCGTTCGACCGGTGGTAGCAAGCCGGCCACGGTCGAGACCGGCGCGACCGTGCAGGTGCCGCTCTTCATCACCACCGGCGAGAAGATCAAGGTCGACACCCGCGACGGCCGTTACCTCGGCCGCGCCTGATGGCCGAGGGGCCCAAGCAGCAGATGCCGGCGCGTCGCAAGGCGCGCAAACGGGCGCTGGACGTGCTCTTCGAGGCGGACCTGCGGGGCCGTCCACCGGTCGAGGTGCTCGCCGGCTACGTGGAGCGGATCGAGAAGCCCCGACCGGAGCATCTGGGATACGCGGTTGGCCTGGTTGAGGGGGTCGCTGCCCGCCTGGATCGGGTTGACGAGCTGATCGCCAGCTACGCCGAGGGGTGGACGCTGGACCGGATGCCGACTGTTGATCGGAACCTCGCCCGGATCGCGGTCTACGAGCTGCTCTACGTGGACGAGATCGACGACGCGGTAGCGATCAGCGAGGCGGTGGAGTTGGCCCGGCAGATGTCGACCGACGACTCACCGCGATTCCTCAACGGCCTCCTCGGCCGGATTGCGGAGTACGCCACCCGGTAGCCGCGATCCGGGGTTCCGGCTCGGAAGTGAGACAGCCGGAAGCGAGACCGGATAGTCGAAAGGGCCCGTGCCGACCGGCACGGGCCCTTTTCGGGTGCCACTACTCAGGAGGCGAAGAACGCCCGGGGGTCGGCGACGAGGACGCCGTGCTCGTTCAGCCGCTCGATCAGGCCGGACGGCGAGGCGTCGTAGACGATCGCCAGGGCGCGCAGGTCATCGGCGCGGATCGACAGCACCCGGCCGTTGTAGTCGCCGCGCTGCTGCTGAATCGCGCGGGCGTATCGGGCGACGTAGGCGAGGTCCTCCGAGGCCTCGTCGTAGAGCCGCTCGAGGTCCAGCACGATCTTGCTGGTGGGCTCGTGGCGGACGCCACTGCCGTCGGGCAGTAGCTCGGAGACGGGAACACGGTAGAAGTCGGCCAGTTCGGCGAGGCGGGACACGGTGACGGCTCGGTCGCCGCGCTCGTACGAGCCGACCACGACGGCCTTCCACCGTCCGTTGGACTTTTCCTCTACGCCCTGCAGGGACAGGCCCTGCTGCTGGCGAATGGAGCGCAGGCGGGCGCCCAGCGACTTGGCGTACTCAGAGGGCATTCGGACACTCCCAGTGCTGCTCGGGGTTCTCCCGTCGATCGCTACGGAGCGTGACGGTACGGGGATTGCGACAGCCGGTCAAGTGGTCGTGAACTTTCCCGTTTCATCCTGGGGGAGTTGTCCCAGTTTCACCGTTCTGCCGTCGAGTCCTCGGCCGGCGACCGTCGAGACGGTGACCACTGGTAACGTTGCCCGAAGCCCCGGCCCGGTCCGTTCGCGGTTCGCGCCGGTTACTCCGACATCCTTTAACGACCCGTCCCGTGAGGCGGGGAAGGAGGTCTGCCGTGGCGTACCCACCGGCTGCCCACTCACCGACCACCCGACAACCCTCGGTGAAGGTGATTCTCACCAGCGCCGACGTGCAGCGCGTGGTTGACCGCATCGCCCACCAGATCCTCGAGAAGACCCAGGGTGCCCAGCAGACCGTTCTGCTGGGGATCCCCACCCGGGGAGTGCCGCTCGCCCGGCGGCTAGCCGCCCGGATCAGCGCCTTCGAGGGGGTGGATGTCCCGGTCGGTGTCCTCGACATCACCCTCTACCGGGACGACCTGCGTCAGCACGCCACCCGCGCTGTCGGCCCCACCGAGGTCCCCGCCGGCGGCATCGACGGCCGGCGGGTCGTCCTCGTCGACGATGTCCTCTTCTCCGGTCGAACCGTGCGGGCGGCGCTCGACGCGCTGAACGACGTCGGCCGACCAGCGTCGGTCCAGCTCGCCGTCCTGGTCGATCGCGGCCACCGTGAGCTGCCCATCCGCGCCGACTACGTGGGTAAGAACATCCCGACCGCCCTCGCGGAGAGTGTCCGGGTCACCCTCGCGGAGCCCGACGGTGCCGACGAGGTCCGGCTCTACGGGGGTGACCGGTGAGCCCGCGCGGCGCGGCGGGGCGCCATCTGCGGGTCGCGACCGGAGGGGGGCTCGGCGCATGATCCGTCACCTGCTCTCCAGCGCCGACCTGGACGCTGGTACCGCCCTCCAGATCCTGGACACCGCCGCCGAGATGGCCACCGTGGCCGGGCGGGAGGTCAAGAAGCTGCCGGCGCTGCGCGGTCGGACCGTGGTGAACCTCTTCTACGAGGACTCCACCCGGACTCGGATCTCCTTCGAGGCCGCCGCCAAGCGGCTCAGTGCCGACGTGATCAACTTTTCGGTCAAGGGGTCCAGCGTCGCCAAGGGTGAGAGTCTGAAGGACACCGCACTCACCCTCCAGGCGATGGGCGCCGACGCCGTCGTCGTCCGGCACCCCGCCTCCGGTGCCCCGTACCAGCTGGCCGACTGGGTCGACGGCTCCGTCGTCAACGCCGGCGACGGTACGCACGAGCACCCCACCCAGGCGCTACTCGACGCGTACACGATGCGTTCCCGGCTGGGCCGACTCGCCGGCCTGTCGGTGGCGGTGGTCGGTGACGTGCTGCACAGCCGGGTGGCACGCTCCAACGTCCTGCTGCTCTCCACCCTCGGTGCCAAGGTCACCCTGGTCGGTCCGCCTCCGCTGATCCCGGTGGACATCGCGGCGGCCCTCGCGCCCAGCGCCGCCGTCTGCTACGACCTGGACGCGGTGCTGCCGCAGTCGGACGTGGTCATGATGCTGCGGGTGCAGCGGGAGCGCATGAACGACTCCTACTTTCCGTCCGCCCGTGAGTACGCCCGCCGTTACGGCCTGGACGGCTCACGGATGCGGCGGCTGCCGGAGCACGCGATCGTGATGCATCCCGGTCCGATGAACCGGGGCATGGAGATCACCTCCGAGGTGGCCGACTCGCCCCGCTCCACCATTGTCGAACAGGTCGCCAACGGCGTCTCCGTCCGGATGGCCGTCCTCTACCTGCTACTCGGAGGGAACAACCGGTGACCGCGTATCTGATCACCAACGTGAGCGTCCTCGGTGCCGCGCCGACCGACCTGCTCATCCGCGACGGTGTCGTGGCCGAGACCGGCGTGGGCCTGACGGCCTCCGACGCGGTCGTGGTCGACGGCACCGGCCTGGTCGCCCTGCCCGGCCTGGTGGACCTGCACACCCATCTGCGTGAGCCCGGCCGGGAAGACGCCGAGACCGTGGCGACCGGCTCCCGCGCCGCGGCGCTCGGCGGTTTCACCGCCGTCTGCGCGATGGCGAACACCTCCCCGGTGGCCGACACCGCCGGTGTGGTCGAGCAGGTCTGGCGGCTGGGCCGGGAGGCCGGGCTGGTCGACGTGCAGCCGATCGGCGCGGTCACGGTCGGGCTGGCCGGCCAGCGCCTGGCCGAGTTGGGCGCGATGGCCGACTCCGCCGCCCGGGTGCGGATCTTCTCCGACGACGGACACTGCGTCGCCGACCCGCGGTTGATGCGCCGGGCCCTGGAGTACGTGAAGGCGTTCGACGGGATCGTTGCCCAGCACGCCGAGGAGCCACGGCTGACCGAAGGCGCTCAGATGCACGAGGGTGAGATCTCCACCCGCCTTGGCCTGACTGGCTGGCCGGCGGTCGCCGAGGAGGCGATCATCGCCCGGGACGTGCTGCTCGCCGAGCACGTGGGTAGCCGCCTGCACATCTGCCACGTCTCCACGGCCGGCAGCGTCGGGGTGCTGCGGCAGGCCAAGGCCCGCGGCGTTCAGGTCACTGCCGAGGTCACTCCGCACCACCTGTTGTTGACCGACGAGAAGGCGGTTACCTACGACCCGGTCTACAAGGTCAACCCGCCGCTGCGGACCGCCGCCGATGTCGCCGCACTGCGCACCGCGCTGGCCGAGGGGGTCGTGGACATCGTCGCCACCGACCACGCCCCGCACTCCGTGGAGGACAAGGAGTGCGAGTGGGCGTATGCCCGGCCGGGCATGCTCGGCCTGGAGACGGCGCTCTCCATCACGCTGGACGTGCTCGGCCCGCGGTGGGACCTCATCGCCGAGCGGATGTCCCGCACCCCCGCCCGGATCGCTGGCCTCACCGAGCACGGCCACGACCCCGCGCCGGGCGCGCCGGCGAACCTGACCCTGGTGGATCCGGCGGCGCGGCGCGTCGTCGAGCCGACCGAGTTGGCCAGCCGCAGCCGCAACACCCCGTACGCCCGCATGACGCTGCCGGGTCGCATCGTGGCGACCTTCCTGCGCGGCGAGGCGACGGTCCTGGACGGAAAGGCAGTGAAGTGACTCGAGTACGGAGTGCGGTGGGGCAGTGCCGTGTGGCCGGGACTGTGGGGTGCGTGGCATGAGGCGGCGACCGGCGATTCTCGTCCTGGAGGACGGGCGCACGTTCCACGGCGAGGCGTACGGCAGCGTCGGGGAGACCTTCGGTGAAGCGGTCTTCAACACCGGAATGACCGGCTACCAGGAGACGCTCACCGACCCTTCCTACCACCGGCAGGTGGTGGTGCAGACCGCGCCGCACATCGGCAACACCGGGGTCAACGGCGAGGATGACGAGTCCAGCCGGATCTGGGTCGCCGGGTATGTGGTCCGTGACCCCGCCCGGATCGGCTCGAACTGGCGGGCCACCGGTGGCCTGGAGGACCGGCTCACCGCCGAGGGGGTGGTGGGCATCAGCGGTGTGGACACCCGGGCGCTCACCCGGCACCTGCGGGAGCGGGGGGCGATGCGGGTCGGGGTGTCCAGTGTCGAGACCGATCCGCAGGCGTTGTTGGCCCGGGTCCGGCAGGCCCCGCAGATGGTCGGCGCGGACCTCTCCACCGAGGTGACCACCCCGAAACCGTACGTCGTCGGGGCCCAGGGGGAGCACCGGTTCACCGTGGCGGCCCTGGATCTCGGCATCAAGCGGAACGTGCCCCGGCGGCTCGCGGCGCGGGGTGTCACCACCCATGTCCTGCCGGCTCACTCGGGCATCGACGAACTACGGGCCACCGGCGCGGATGCGATCTTCCTCTCGCCCGGCCCTGGTGACCCCGCGACCGCCGACGGTCCGGTTGCCCTGGCTCGCGCGGTGCTCACCGGCGGGGTGCCGCTCTTCGGGATTTGTTTCGGCAGCCAGATCCTGGGTCGGGCGCTGGGATTCGGCACGTACAAGCTCGGCTACGGCCACCGTGGCATCAACCAGCCGGTGCTCGACCGGGCGACCGGCAAGGTCGAGGTGACCAGCCACAACCACGGCTTCGCCGTGGCGTTTCCCGGAGCCGAGCCGGGGGCCGTCGTGCCGGACCGGGTAGTCGAGACCGAATTCGGCGGAGTCGAGGTCTCGCACGTCTGCCTCAACGACAACGTGGTCGAGGGGCTGCGGGCGCGCGACGTGCCCGCCTTCACCGTTCAGTACCACCCGGAGGCGGCGGCCGGTCCGCACGACGCGGACTACCTGTTCGACCGCTTCGCCGAGCTCATTGAGGGTCGCAACCACAGCGGGGGGCGCACGAATGCCTAAGCGGACCGACCTCAGACACGTCCTGGTGATCGGCTCCGGGCCGATCGTGATCGGGCAGGCCTGCGAGTTCGACTACTCCGGCACCCAGGCGTGCCGGGTACTGCGCAGCGAGGGGATCCGGGTCAGCCTGGTCAACTCGAACCCAGCGACGATCATGACGGATCCGGAGTTCGCCGACGCCACGTACGTCGAGCCGATCACCCCGGAGTTCGTCGAACTGGTCATCGCCAAGGAGCGGCCGGACGCAGTGCTGCCCACCCTGGGTGGCCAGACCGCGCTGAACACGGCGGTCGCGCTGCACGAGGCCGGGGTACTGGAGAAGTACGGCGTCGAGTTGATCGGCGCGAACATCGACGCGATCCGTCGCGGCGAGGACCGGCAGCTGTTCAAGGACATCGTCGCCAAGGCGGGTGTTCGGATCGGGGTCGAGGATCCCGCGACGCTGGTGCCGCGTTCCCGGGTCTGCCACTCGATGGACGAGGTCCGCGAGACCGTCGCGGAGCTGGGCCTGCCGGCGGTGATCCGGCCGTCGTTCACGATGGGTGGCCTCGGCTCCGGCATGGCCCACACCGATGCGGACCTGGAACGCATCGCCGGTGCCGGCCTGGCTGCCAGCCCGGTGCACGAGGTGCTCATCGAGGAGAGCGTGCTCGGCTGGAAGGAGTACGAGCTCGAGCTGATGCGCGACCGGCACGACAACGTCGTGGTGGTCTGCTCGATCGAGAACGTCGACCCGATGGGTGTGCACACCGGTGACAGTGTCACCGTGGCCCCGGCGATGACGCTCACCGACCGGGAGTATCAGCGTCTACGGGACCTCGGCATCGCGGTGCTGCGCGAGGTGGGGGTGGACACCGGGGGCTGCAACATCCAGTTCGCGGTGAACCCGGACGACGGCCGGATCGTCGTGATCGAGATGAACCCCCGGGTCTCCCGCTCGTCGGCGCTCGCCTCGAAGGCGACCGGCTTTCCGATCGCGAAGATCGCCGCGAGGCTGGCCATCGGCTACACCCTCGACGAGATCCCCAACGACATCACCCTGAAGACGCCGGCCGCGTTCGAGCCGACGTTGGACTACGTGGTGGTCAAGATTCCGCGCTTCGCGTTCGAGAAGTTCCCCGGCGCCGACCCGGAGCTGACCACCACCATGAAGTCGGTCGGTGAGGCGATGAGCCTGGGCCGCAACTTCACCGAGGCGCTGAACAAGGCCATGCGCTCGATGGAGACGAAGGCGGCCGGCTTCTGGACCACGCCTGACCCGGCCGGTGCCACCCGGGAGGGCACGCTCGCGGCGCTGCGGATGCCGCACGACGGGCGGCTCTACACGGTGGAACGGGCGCTGCGGCTCGGCGCCTCGATCGCCGAGGTGGCGGCGGCCTCCGGCGGGATGGACCCGTGGTTCCTCGACCAGATCGCCGGCCTTGTGGAGCTGCGGGCCGAGATCGTTGACGCCCCGGTGCTCGACGTCGACCTGCTGCGCCGGGCCAAGCGGGCGGGGCTCTCCGACCGGCAGCTCGCCGCGTTGCGCCCCGAGCTGGCCGCCGAGGACGGTGTTCGGACGCTGCGGCACCGGTTGGGCGTCCAGCCGGTCTACAAGACCGTGGACACCTGCGCGGCGGAGTTCGAGGCGACGACCCCCTACCACTACTCCACCTACGACGCGGAGACCGAGGTGCTCGGGTCAGACCGGCCCAAGGTGCTGATCCTCGGCTCGGGGCCGAATCGGATCGGGCAGGGAATCGAGTTCGACTACTCCTGCGTGCACGCCGTCATGGCGTTGCGGGACGTCGGATACGAGACGGTCATGGTCAACTGCAATCCGGAGACCGTCTCCACCGACTACGACACCGCCAACCGGCTCTACTTCGAGCCGCTGACCTTCGAGGACGTTCTCGAGGTGTGGCACGTCGAGGACTCCTCCGGACGGGCGGCCGGTGGCCCCGGAGTGGTCGGGGTGGTCGTACAGCTCGGTGGTCAGACACCGTTGGGGCTGGCACAGCGGCTCAAGGACGCCGGGGTGCCGGTCGTCGGCACCTCTCCGGAGTCGATTCACCTCGCCGAGGAGCGGGGCGCGTTCGGTGCGCTGCTGGCCCGCGCCGGGCTGCGGGCGCCGGCGCACGGCACCGCCATCTCGTACGACGAGGCGAAGACGATCGCCGCCGAGATCGGCTACCCGGTGCTGGTCCGTCCCTCGTACGTGCTCGGTGGACGGGGCATGGAGATTGTCTACGACGACGCCACACTGCGCGACTACATTGGCCGGGCCACCGACATCTCCCCGGATCATCCGGTGCTGGTGGACCGGTTCCTCGATGACGCCATCGAGATCGACGTGGACGCGCTCTGTGACGCCGCCGGTGAGGTCTATCTCGGTGGTGTGATGGAGCACATCGAGGAGGCTGGTATCCACTCCGGTGACTCCTCCTGCGCGTTGCCGCCGATCACCCTGGCCGGTTCCCACGTCGCCGAGGTCCGCCGGTACACCGAGGAGATCGCCCGGGGCATCGGGGTGCAGGGTCTGCTCAACGTGCAGTACGCCCTCAAGGACGACCAGCTGTGGGTACTCGAGGCCAACCCGCGTGCGTCCCGGACCGTACCGTTTGTCTCCAAGGCCACTGCGGTGCCGCTGGCCAAGGCGGCGGCTCGGATCGCGCTCGGTGCCACCATCGCCGAGCTGCGCGCCGAGGGCCTGCTCCCGGCCGACGGCGACGGTGGCACCCTCCCGGCGGATGCGCCGATCGCGGTCAAGGAGGCGGTGCTCCCGTTCAAGCGGTTCCGCACCCCGGCCGGGAAGGGGATCGACTCGCTACTCGGGCCGGAGATGAAGTCCACCGGCGAGGTGATGGGGATTGACACGGCCTTCGGGTACGCCTTCGCCAAGTCGCAGTCGGCCACGTACGGCTCACTGCCGACCGGCGGGAAGATCTTCGTCTCGGTCGCCAACCGGGACAAGCGTGGCATGATCTTCCCGATCAAGCGCCTGGCCGACCTGGGCTTCGAGATCATCGCCACCACGGGCACTGCCGAGGTGCTGCGCCGGCACGGCATCGGCTGCGAGCAGATCCGCAAGCACTACGAGTCGGGGGAGAGCGAGGACGCGGTCTCGCTGATCCGCTCCGGCGAGGTGGCGCTCGTGGTGAACACCCCG
This sequence comes from Salinispora tropica CNB-440, assembly GCF_000016425.1. Classification (GTDB taxonomy): domain Bacteria; phylum Actinomycetota; class Actinomycetes; order Mycobacteriales; family Micromonosporaceae; genus Micromonospora; species Micromonospora tropica. Next base: position 2,124,824 of record NC_009380.1, read on the forward strand.
CAGGGTTCCGGAGCGAGCGCCCGCTCGGATGGCTACGAGATCCGTAGTGCCGCCGTGACGGCGGACATCCCCTGCATCACGACCGTTCCCGGCGCCGCCGCCGTGGTGATGGCGGTCGAGGCCCGGATCCGTGGTGACATGCGGGTCCGTCCCCTGCAGGCGCTGCACGCCTCGCTGCGGAGCGCTCGGTGAGCCCGTCCGGGCCGATGTCGCGCACCCGGCTGGGGAGGACGGGGTGATTTTCGAACGGGTGGTGCGGCCACGGCTGTTCCGGCTGGGCAACGGCGACGCGGAGACGGCGCACGAGTTCACGGTGCGGCGGCTGGCCGGCCTGGCCCGGGTGCCCGCGGCGCTGGCCGTGCTCCGGGCCCGGTACGGCGTTTCGGCTCCCCGAACGGTGTTCGGACTCCGGTTTCCGAACCCGGTCGGGCTGGCCGCCGGGATGGACAAGAACGGGGTGGCGCTGCCGGCCTGGCCGGCGTTGGGCTTTGGTTTCGTCGAGGTGGGTACGGTCACCGCGCACCCGCAGCCGGGCAACCCACGGCCGCGGCTGTTTCGGCTGCCCGACAGCCGGGCCGTGGTGAACCGGATGGGCTTCAACAACGCCGGCGCCGGGGCGCTCGCGGCGCGGTTGGCGGCGCTGCCCCGCCCGCTCGGCGTGCCGCTGGGTATCTCCCTCGGCAAGTCCAAGGTCACCCCGCTCGAGGAGGCGGTCGAGGACTACCAGGCGTCGTACCAGGCCCTGCGCGGGTACGGCGACTACTTTGCGGTCAACGTCTCCTCGCCGAACACGCCGGGGCTACGTGCGCTGCAGGACCGGGCGCACCTGGACGCCTTGTTGGCCGCCCTGGTCGGCGAGAAGCCGGTACTGGTGAAGATCGCCCCAGATCTTCCAGATTCGGCCATCGCGGAGCTGTTGGAGGTCTGTCTGGCGCGGGGTGCGGCGGGGGTGATCGCCACGAACACCACGCTGGCCCGAGACGGCCTCGCCCCCGCCGATCAGGCCGGTGGCGCCGAGGCGGGTGGGCTCTCCGGCCGTCCGCTGGCGCAGCGGGCCCGGGAGGTGGTCTCCTTCGTGCACACCGAGACCGGCGGCCGGCTGCCGGTCGTCGGCGTCGGCGGCATCCTTACTCCGGACGACGCCGAGCGCATGTTCGACGCGGGCGCGTCGTTGGTGCAGCTCTACACCGGTTTCATCTATCGGGGACCGGCCCTGGTCCGGGCTGCCGCGGCGGCGGCCCGGACGCCGTGACACCGTGCGGCTGGTGCTCGCGCGGCGGCCACGGACCCGTTCGCCGGTCACCGGCCGGTTCACCGGTACCCGAGGGTCGGCCGACGCGGTGACGGTCTGGTGAGGAGGCGACGTCGTTGACCCCGGAGGAGATCAGCGCCGCGGACGCGGCCCACGTGTGGCATCCGTATGCGGCGCTGCCCCCGGCTACCCCGCCGTACGTGGTGGAGAGCGCGGCCGGGGTGCGGCTACGCTTGGCCGACGGGCGGGAACTGGTCGATGGGATGTCGTCGTGGTGGGCGGCGATCCACGGCTACCGGCATCCGGTGTTGGACGCGGCGGTGACCGACCAGCTTGGCCGGATGAGCCACGTGATGTTCGGCGGGCTCACCCACGAGCCCGCCGTCACCCTGGCGCGTACCCTCGTCGAGCTGGCCCCGGATGGGCTGGAGCAGGTCTTCCTGGCCGACTCCGGCTCGGTGAGTGTCGAGGTGGCCGTCAAGATGTGCCTGCAGTTCCAGCGGGCCACCGGTCGACCCCAACGGCGTCGGCTGGGTACCTGGCGGGGTGGCTACCACGGCGACACGTTCCATCCGATGAGTGTCTGTGACCCGGAGGGGGGCATGCACCACCTCTGGGGGGACCTGCTGCCTCGGCAGGTTTTCGCACCGGTGCCGCCCGCGGGGTTCACCGCGCCACCAGATCCGGCGTACGAGGCGGCCCTGGCGGACGCGGTCGCCCGGCACGCCCACGAGTTGGCCGCGGTCATCGTCGAGCCGGTCGTCCAGGGGGCCGGTGGCATGCGGTTTCACCATCCGCGTTACCTGCGGGTGCTGCGGGAGGTCACCCGTGCCCACGGGGTTCTGCTCATCTTCGACGAGATCGCTACCGGTTTCGGTCGTACCGGGGCGATGTTCGCCGCCGAGCACGCCGGTGTGACGCCGGACGTGCTCTGTGTGGGCAAGGCGCTCACCGGGGGGTACCTCACCCTGGCCGCCGCGCTCTGCACCGCGGAGATCGCCCGCGGGATCTCCGCGGCCGGTGTGCTCGCACACGGTCCGACCTTCATGGGTAACCCGCTCGCCTGTGCGGTGGCGAACGCCTCTCTCGGCCTGTTGCGGGACGGAGACTGGTCGGCACGGGTGGCGCGGATCGAGAGTGGTCTGCGGGCCGGTCTGGAGCCGCTACGGGCGGTGCCGGGCGTCGTCGACGTCCGGGTGCTCGGTGCGATCGGCGTGGTGCAGCTCGACCATGAGGTGGACCTGCCGGCGGCGACCGCCGCCGCGGTTGCTGCCGGCGTCTGGCTTCGACCGTTTCGCGACCTGGTTTACACCATGCCCCCGTACGTCACCTCAGACGCCGATCTGGCCCGGATCACCGCCGGGATCGCCGCCGCGGCTCGGGCGGGCTGATCCGCCGGCTGGGGGCGGAGTCGGTGGGCGGTGCGGAGCCCGCCGGGGCGGGCGGCATCAGCCGCTCGCCGAGGACGATGCGTGCGTGGCGCGCGAGAGGGAGGTCTGCGATGGAGAGCTTTGGCGCCCGGCTGCATCGGGTGGTCGGTGAGCGGGGTCCGCTCTGCGTGGGCATCGACCCGCATCCGGGTCTGCTCGAGCGGTGGGGCCTCGATGACGATGTTCGCGGTCTGGAGCGGTTCGCGGGCACGGTCGTGGAGGCGTTGGGCGACCGGGTCGCGGTGGTCAAGCCACAGTCGGCCTTCTTCGAGCGGTTCGGGTCTCGGGGCGTGGCGGTCCTTGAGTCAACTATCCGACAGTTGCGGACGGCTGGCTCGCTCGTCCTCCTTGACGTCAAGCGTGGCGACATCGGCTCGACGGTCGCCGCGTACGCCTCCGCGTACCTTGACCCATCGAGTCCACTGCATGTCGACGCGGTGACGGTGAGCCCGTATCTCGGGGTCGGCGCGCTCGCCCCGATGTTCGAGCTGGCCGCCGCGCAGGGCGGCGGGGTCTTCGTGCTGGCGCTCACCTCCAATCCCGAGGGAGCCGCGGTGCAGCGGGCTCGCACCGCCGACGGACGGACCGTCGCGCAGCTGGTGATCGACGAGATTTCCCAGCTCAACGCCGGTGCGCGACCATTGGGCAGCGTGGGGTTGGTGGTGGGGGCGACCATCGGTCAGACGGGTCACGAGCTCGCCGCGGTCAACGGTCCGCTGCTCGCTCCGGGCCTCGGGGCGCAGGGGGCCAGCGCCGCTGACCTACGCGTGGTCTTCGGTTCCAGCCTGCCCGCCGTGCTCCCCACATACTCCCGTGAGGTGCTGGCTGCGGGGCCCGATGTGGTTGCCCTGCGGGGTGCTGCGGACCGGGTGTTGGCCGACTGTCGGGCAGCTTTGACCGGTTCGTGACTGACTGACGGCTCGGTCACTTTCCGACGATCATCGCGTGCCCACGTTGCCGATTGCGCCGTTGACCGCTAGTTTTCCCCGCGCTGGGAACCATGGGCCTCCCTGGTTCACAGCGACACCACGTTTCACAGTGCGGCGGTGCATTCGCCCGTCGCGATAGGGACCTGAGGAGAACTGGTGCCGCTCCCGTCACTGACCCCTGAGCAGCGCGCAGCAGCGCTGGAGAAGGCCGCGGAGATCCGCAAGGCCCGTGCTGAGCTGAAGGAGCAGCTCAAGCAGGGCAAGACAACGCTCGGAGCCGTCCTCGAGCGGGCCGAGTCCGACGATGTCGTCGGCAAGCTGAAGGTATCCGCTGTCCTGCAGGCGATGCCGGGAATCGGCAAGATCCGGGCGACCCAGATCATGGAGAAGCTCAAGATCGCCGATAGCCGACGCCTGCGTGGCCTCGGCGAGCAGCAACGCAAGGCCCTGCTTGGGGAGTTCGCCGCCAACTGAGGTTGGCAGCCGTGTAGAAACGAGCAGTGAGCACGGATGGTGAGGCGCGCCCGGCGGCCCGGCTCACCATCCTGACCGGACCTTCGGGTTCTGGTCGGGATGGTGTCGTCGGATTGGTCCGGGCGCGTCTGCCTTCCGTGTGGACGCCGGTGCCGGTGACCACCCGGCCGCGGCGGGACCGCGAGGTGGCCGGGGTCGACCGGGTCTTCCTCGACCGGGCCGGGTTCGACCGGCTGCTGGCCGCGGGCGGTCTACTGGAATGGAGTCAGATCGGCCGGTACCGGCGCGGTACGCCGGGGCAGCCACTGCGGTCCCGGCTGGCCGCCGGTGCGCCGGCTCTGCTCTCGCTGGACCTGGCCGGTGCGCTGCGGCTCCGGGCCGTGTTACCGGAGGCCCGGCTGGTTCTGCTGCACCCACCTGGTTTCGTGGCCGATCCGGTTACCGAGCCGCAATTCGCGCACACCATCGTGCATGGCCGGACGGTGCAGGTCGTGGACGAGCTGGTAGGATTGTTCGGTTCGTCATTCAAAGCTCCGGCGCGACCGCGCGTGCGCGGTTGACCGCCAGCACCGTGAGCGGTGTCACAGACGCAGAGGTCAACACGTGGGATCCATCGCCACCAACCCCGAAGGCATCACCAACCCGCCGATCGACGAGCTCCTCGAGAAGACCACCTCGAAGTATGCGCTGGTCATCTTCGCTGCCAAGCGGGCCCGTCAGGTGAACGCCTACTACAGCCAGCTCGGCGAGGGCCTGTTGGAGTACGTCGGCCCGCTGGTCGAGACGACCCCGCAGGAGAAGCCGCTCTCGATCGCCATGCGGGAGATCAACGGGGGCCTGCTCACTGCTGAGCCCACTGACCAGCCGTAGCGCGTACCCAACGATGTCCCCCCGGATTGTCCTCGGGGTCGGTGGCGGGATCGCCGCGTACAAGGCTTGCGAGTTGCTGCGGCTGTTCACGGAGTCCGGTCACCGGGTCCGCGTTGTGCCGACCGCCTCGGCGCTTCACTTCGTCGGGGCCGCGACCTGGTCGGCGCTCTCCGGTCAACCAGTCGCCGACGACGTGTGGTCCGACGTGCACGAGGTGCCGCACGTGCGGCTGGGTCAGCAGGCGGACCTGGTCGTGGTGGCTCCGGCCACCACCGATCTGCTTGCCCGGGCCGCTCATGGGCTCGCCGACGACCTGCTCACCAACACCCTGCTGACGGCCCGTTGCCCGATCGTCCTGGCGCCGGCGATGCATACCGAGATGTGGGAACATCCGGCGACGGTGGCCAACGTGGCGACGCTGCGCTCCCGTGGGGTGCGGGTCGTCGAGCCGGCGGTCGGCCGGCTTACCGGGATGGACACCGGCAAAGGGCGGCTACCGGATCCGGCGGAGCTCTTCGCCGTGGCCCGACGCGTTCTCACTCGCGGCGCCGCCGCCCCAGCGGACCTCACCGGGAAGCACGTGCTGGTCACCGCCGGGGGCACCCGGGAGCCGCTCGACCCGGTCCGGTTCCTCGGTAATCGCTCCTCCGGCAAGCAGGGATACGCGTTCGCCCGCGCCGCCGTAGCGCGGGGAGCCCGGGTCACCCTGGTCTCCGCCAACGTCGCGCTGCCCGAACCAGCCGGCGTGGATCTGGTCCGGGTCGGCACGACCGCCGAGCTTCGAGACGCCACGCTGACGGCTGCCGGTGGAGCGGACGTGGTGGTGATGGCGGCGGCTCCCGCCGATTTCCGCCCCGCGACGTACGCGACTGGCAAAATCAAGAAGTCGGACGACGGTGGCGCACCCACCATCGAGCTCGTCGCGAACCCGGACATCGCCGCCGAGCTCGGGAAGCATCGTCGCCCGGAGCAGGTGTTGGTGGTGTTCGCCGCGGAGACCAGCGACGCCGAGGCCAACGGCCGAGCCAAGCTCGCCCGGAAGCGGGCGGACCTCATCGTCATCAACGAGGTTGGCCCGGACCGGGTTTTTGGCGCCGACACCAACGCGGCGACCGTCATCGGCGCGGACGGATCGGCCAGCCGGATGCCCGAGCAGTCCAAGGAAGATCTCGCCGACGGTGTCTGGGATCTCATCGTCTCCCGGCTGGCCGGCCGTCCCGGATAGCTGGATCAGTGTGCGATAGGGGGCTCCGGTACAGGACGCGAGTGACTAAACTGCCGCGGAACGAGTTTCCCTGACTTAGGAGTGCCGTGACACGCCGCCTCTTCACTTCCGAATCGGTCACCGAAGGTCATCCTGACAAGATTGCTGACCAGATCAGTGACGGGATCCTCGATGCGTTGCTGGCAGAGGACCCGCGTAGCCGGGTTGCAGTGGAGACGCTGATCACAACCGGTCAGGTGCATGTTGCGGGCGAGGTAACCACGCAGGCCTACGCCGACATCCCGTCGATCGTGCGTCGGACAATTTTGGATATTGGTTACGACTCGTCGCGAAAGGGTTTCGACGGGGCGTCCTGTGGGGTAAGTGTGTCGATTGGGTCACAGTCGGCAGATATCGCCCAGGGGGTCGACAACGCGTTTGAACTGCGCACCGGCGCATCCGAGAGCGCCTTGGACGCGCAGGGCGCTGGGGACCAGGGGATGATGTTCGGGTTCGCCTGCTCGGAGACCCCGGAGTTGATGCCGATGCCGATCGCGTTGGCGCATCGGCTGTCGCGCCGCCTGGCTCAGGTGCGGCGGGAAGGTGTGGTGCCGTACCTGCGTCCGGATGGTAAGACGCAGGTGACGGTGGAGTACGAGGGATTGCGGCCGGTGCGGCTGAACACCGTGCTGGTGTCGTCGCAGCACGCGGCCGATGTGTCGCTGGAGTCACTGCTGACGCCGGATGTCCGGGAGCACGTGATCGCGCCGGAGGTCGAAGGCCTCGGGCTGGGGCTGGACGTCGAAGACTACCGGCTGCTGGTGAATCCGACGGGCCGGTTCGAGGTTGGTGGCCCGATGGGAGACGCGGGTCTGACCGGCCGGAAGATCATCGTGGATACCTACGGCGGGTACGCGCGGCACGGCGGCGGGGCGTTCTCGGGCAAGGACCCATCCAAGGTGGACCGCTCGGCGGCGTACGCCATGCGGTGGGTGGCCAAGAACGTGGTGGCGGCCGGGCTGGCGGAGCGGTGCGAGGCGCAGGTGGCGTACGCCATCGGCAAGGCGCATCCGGTGAGCCTGTTCATCGAGACGTTCGGTACGGAGACGGTGCCGGTGGAGCGGATCGAGAAGGCGGTGACGGAGGTGTTCGACCTTCGGCCGGCAGCGATCATCCGGGACCTGAAGTTGACGCGGCCGATCTACTCGCAGACCGCGGCATACGGGCACTTCGGTCGAGAGCTTCCCGACTTCACCTGGGAGAGCACCGACCGCGCCGCTGACCTCAAGTCGGTAGCGGGCGCCTGAGTAGCACCCCGCGTAGCGACCGGCGACCCGCTAACGGGTCGCCGGTCGCTCGTGTCTGCGTTGACGTTCCCCTGGCCCACCTCGATCGGCCCTTCGACTACATGGTGCCCGAGGCCCTCGAGGCCGATGCTGTTCCCGGCACCCGGGTGAAGGTTCGCTTCGCCGGTCAGCTCGTTAACGGATGGCTGTTGGAGCGGGTGAGCGAGTCCTCGCACCCCCGGCTTGCCTACCTGGAGAAGGTCGTCTCCCCGGAGCCGGCTCTCGCGCCGGAGATCGCCCGACTGGCCCGCGCCGTCGCCGACCGCTACGCCGGCAGCCTCGCCGATGTGCTTCGCCTCGCTGTCCCGCCCCGGCATGCCCGGGTCGAGAAGGAGCCGCAACCGTCCCCTGCCCCCGATCCGGCCTCGCCAGAGGTGGGAGGCGACCCGGGCGACCCGGTCGGTTGGTCGGGCTACCCGGCTGGGCCGGCCCTCCTGCGGGCCCTCGCCGACGGCCGGGCCCCTCGCGCGGTCTGGTCTGCCCTGCCGGGGGAGGAGTGGCCCACCCGCTACGCCGAAGCGGTCGCGGCGACCGTCGCCGGTGGTCGGAGCGCGGTCGTGGTCGTCGCCGACGCCCGTGACCTCGACCGGCTCGACTCGGCGCTGACCACCGTGCTCGGCCCCGGCCGGCACGTCCAGCTCACCTCCGCGCTCGGTCCGGCCCGCCGGTACCGGGCGTTCCTCGCCGCCCGGCGGGGCCGGGTGCCGGTGGTGATCGGCACCCGGGCCGCCATGTTCGCGCCGGTACCTCGAATCGGTCTTGTCGCCATCTGGGACGACGGTGACGACCTGCACGCCGAACCCCGCGCCCCCTATCCACACGCCCGCGAGGTGCTGCTGACCCGCGCCCAGTTGGCTGGCGGCGCTGCCCTGATCGGTGGTTTTGCCCGTACCGCCGAGGCGCAGCTCCTCGTGGAGACCGGGTGGGCCCGGGAGGTCACGGCCGGCCGTGCCGCCGTCCGGGCGCGGATGCCGGCGATCGCCCCCACCGGCGACGACCCGCAGTTGGCCCGCGACCCGGGTGCGGCTACCGCCCGGTTGCCCAGCCTCGCCTGGACCGTGGCGCGCGATGCCCTCTCCGTCGATGCGCCGGTCCTCGTCCAGGTGCCGAGGCGTGGCTATCTGCCCGCGGTGGCGTGCGCCACCTGCCGAACTCCGGCGCGCTGCCCGCACTGCGCCGGGCCGCTCGCGCTGCCCTCGGCACGGGGTGCACCGGTCTGCCGCTGGTGTGCGCGTGTCGCCGCCGCGTACGCCTGCCCGGAGTGTCGGGGGCGGCGGCTACGCGCCTCGGTCACCGGTGCCCGGCGGACGGCGGAGGAGCTGGGCCGGGCCTTCCCCGGCGTGCCGGTGCGCACCTCCGGGCGGGAGGAGGTTCTCGCGACCGTCCCCGGTGGCGCCGGCTTGGTCATCGCCACCCCGGGCGCCGAGCCGGTAGCCGATGGCGGCTACGGTGCGGTGCTGCTGCTGGACTCGTGGGCTCTGCTGACCCGCGCGGACCTGCGGGCGGGTGAGGAGGCGCTACGGCGCTGGCTCGCCGCCGCGGCCCTGGGCCGCCCCGGCCCGGCCGGCGGCCGGGTGGTGGTGGTCGCCGACGGTGCGCTCGCTCCGGTACAGGCGCTTCTCCGCTGGGACGCCGGCTGGTTTGCTGCCCGCGAACTCGCCGAACGCCGGGAGCTCGGCTTTCCACCGGCGGTGCGGATGGCGAGCGTCACCGGGCCGCCGGCCGCCGTCGCCGAGCTGCTCGCCGAGTCCCGGCTACCGGCGGAGGCCGAGCTGCTGGGGCCGGTGCCCGCCGACGGCGACCGGGAACGGATGCTGGTCCGGGTTCCCCGCGCCCGGGCCGCCGCCCTGGCCGCGGCCCTGCACTCGGCGGCTGGGGTGCGCACCGCCCGTAAGGCCGCCGATCCGCTCCGGCTGCAGGTCGATCCGTTGACCCTGTTCTGACCCGACCTAGCGGAGCCTGGCAGCTACCTTGAGTTACTGAA